>CALJEH010000086.1 GCA_938074435.1 uncultured Alphaproteobacteria bacterium | reverse complement strand
AAGGAGAACCTGTTTGCCTCTTATGATTTTTTTTAATTGAGTTGGATTTTTATTTAATATTACCTCTTCTTCTGCAGAGATTAAATTTGTGTCATTACCAATTATTTGTTCATAAGTATAATCCCTAAAAATCTTAACATAATTTAAATTAACATCTACTAATTTGTTATCTAATTTTACCCATATAATTTCAGTGAAAGAGTATATATCGTCATCACTCAATACTCTTGATGGATTGTTTCCTAGTCTGCTAGTATATTTTAATAACAGTGAGTTCATATTTATATTTTTGAATTTTAAAACATAATTACGAATAGGTTTGATATCCCTACCCATGATGATTATTGAAGCTGTTGAGAATGATATCAGAATTAAGAAATATACATTAATTGGTGTACTAAAATATATCAGAAGAGCATCCATAAATAGAAGTCTATCAAAGTTTTTCTATAAAATTAATATTTAATCGGTTAAAGGTTAAAATATTTTATAACTCAGTGGATTGTGTTTAATACCTATAATGATCTGGTTTGAATGGACCTGAACTAGACACACCAATATAACTACTTTGGTCTTCATTTAGAACTGTAAGATGCACGTTGAGTTTTTCTAGATGAAGTTCCGCAACTTTTTCATCAAGTTTCTTAGGAAGCATATATACTTTATTGCTGTATTTACCATTGTTATTAAATAATTCTATTTGTGCTAATACTTGATTTGTGAATGAAGCGCTCATTATAAAACTAGGATGTCCGGTAGCACAACCAAGATTTACAAGCCTTCCTTCAGCTAATAAGATAATTTTTTTTCCATCAGGAAATTCTATTTCATCAACTTGAGGTTTAATGTTTTCCCATTTTAGATTTTTAAGTTTTGAAACCTGTATTTCTGCATCAAAATGACCAATATTACACACTATTGCCATATTTTTCATTTTTCTCATATGTTCCAAAGTGATGATATCTTTATTGCCTGTGGCAGTAACAAAAATATCGGCTTCTGATGAAATTTCATCCATGGTTCTTACTTCATAGCCTTCTAAAGCTGCTTGGAGTGCGCATATTGGATCAATTTCGGTAATAATAACACGTGCTCCAGAGGCTTTCAGGGATGATGCACATCCTTTTCCTACATCACCATAACCGGCAACAACAGCTATTTTCCCTGCTATCATGAGATCAGTTGCACGCCTTATCCCATCTATGAGACTTTCTCTGCACCCATATAAATTATCAAATTTTGACTTTGTTACAGAATTATTTACATTTATGGCAGAAAATGGAAGGCTAGCTTCATTTTCCATCATTACCAGTCTGTTAACTCCGGTAGTGGTTTCCTCTGTAACACCAATAATTTTACTTTGTATATCTGTAAACCAATTAGGACTTAATTTTGCTCTTTTTATAATTTGTTTAAATAGAACTTCTTCCTCTTCATTTTGAGGATCATCAAGAACAGATTTGTCAGACTCATATCTAGCGCCTAATATTATATATATTGTTGCATCACCACCATCATCTAATATCATATTTGGATTATCATCAGGCCACTGATAAATCCTGTCAACAAACTCCCAATACTCCTCCAAAGTTTCATTCTTGAAGGCAAAAACAGGGATATTTTTTTTTGCTATTGCTGCTGCGGCATGGTCTTGTGTTGAGAATATATTACACGAAGCCCATCTGACTTCTGCTCCTAATTCAACAAGTGTCTCAATTAAAACTGCAGTTTGAATTGTCATATGCAGGCAACCAACTATTCTTGCACCTTCCAAGGGTTTTTGACCTTTATATTCTTTTCTTAATGCCATTAAACCTGGCATTTCAACTCTGGCTAATTCCATTTCTTTATTTCCGAAATCAGCAAGAGTTATGTCTTTTACTATAAAATCATCAAACATTTTATTATCATTGAGCAATTGTTAAAGTTATGAAAATTCTTTATCTAATCTAATTTGATACACTAAATTATCACTGTACAAAAGTATAAATATATATTTATTTGATCCTAGGGATTTGAATTTTAAATTGCGCGCCTTTAATTTCATTTTTTGTATAGTTTTCAACTGATATTATTCCATCATGGGACTCAATTATTTGTTTGGCGATTGAGAGCCCAAGGCCAGTATGTTTATTTTGTGATTTATCTGATCTATCACTATAGAATCTATCAAAAACTCTATCAATTTTTGTCCCCTGAATTCCACCGCCTTGGTCTTCAACATCAATTATAATATATTCGAGATTATTGCTGATATTTACAATAATTTCGCTATTATCTTTTAAGATAGAGCGTGCATTATCAAATAAGTTTATAAAAACTTGATTAAATTTATTTTTGTTTATTCTTGAATAAAATTTCGTGCCATTTTGTAAATAATTCAATTTGATTTGATTTGATTTATGCCTGTAGTTCTCTTGTTGAATTAGGGAGTTTAGACATTCATAAATATCTATTATCTCTCTTTGTTCAATTGTAAGTGCTGTATCAAGCTTGGATATTTCAGAAATATCTGCAATTAACCTATCTATCCTATCTATATCTTCTTGAATTATGTTGATTAATTTTGACCGATCATTTTTTCTTTTAGTGACCGAGAATGTTTCGATAGCACTTCTTAATGATGTTAATGGATTTCGCAATTCATGTGCTATATCAGCTGAAAATCTTTCAATGGTATCTATTCTTTCAAATAAACTTGAAGTCATATTCCTTAGAGCATTTGACAAATCTCCTATCTCGTCTTTTCTTTTACTGAAATCGGGAATATTTTCTCTTGCTTGCAAATTACTTGTAACATTATCAGCTGCAATTGCGAGTTCTCTCATTGGCTTTGCTATGGTATTGGATAATATAATAGATAATATAATAGTTATTAGAGATGCTATCAGGAAGACCTTTAGGATAGACATTCTTTCTTGATACACAATCATATCAATAGCGTTATTTTGTGTTGAAAGAACTAGATAACCGATAATTGCCTTATATTTTATGATTGGCATTGAAACATGTACTACTGATTGCCCCACTTCATTTGTATTTACGACAATATTTTTCGATCCCTTTAATGCTCTCGATAAGGTCTTATAATCAGTTTCAAAATTGAGATCACTGATGCTATCGAATCCAATTTTTTTTAGAAATTTTGAATAAAATGTTTTAAAAAAGTTTTCCTTAATTGGACTCAGTGATACTTTATTAATATTTTTTCCGTAAAAATAATCATTGGAGTTATGAATAATATTGTTGTTAGAGTCATAAATTTTTGCATTAAGCATTTCAGGATTTATTAACTCACCAATAATATTTTCGAGTAATTTTTTGTTTATAGTATAGTTTCTATACTGTATTACTCTTTGGTCGAAGGTTTCTCTTCCGTCTATATTTTTATCAAAAACAAATAGGTTCGTCCCTTTACTTGATGTTGCACTTGCTGAGACTGTTGCAGATATTATCTCACTTTGTACAGCTAATGACTCAATCTTTGACTCAATCAAACCTTCTCTAAACTGATTTAGATATAAAATGCCGATTAACAATAATACCAATGCGAGAAGATTAAATATTACTATTTTTGCAGATAAATGTAGATTGAAAATATTAATTTTAAATTTTCTCATTATTGCTAACTCTAGATCCTCTTATTGTATCTTGTAGCCAATACCATATATTGTTTTTATCAAATTAAAGTTTGGATCCACTAGAATAAATTTTTGCCTAATTCTTTTTATGTGGCTATCAATTACTCGATCTTCTTTTGAGAATCCTTCTTTAAATGCGTCACTGATCAGATCATCTCGGGATCTAATTGATCCAGGTCTTTTAATAAGTGACTCTAATATTAGAAATTCAGTTGAGGTGAGGTTTATAATCTTATCCTGCCATTTACAAATAAATCTCTCCTTATCTAGCTCAAGATATTTCAAATTTGTGACATCTTTGTGTTCTTTTTTGTTTTCATGGCTCTTTGACCTCCTGAGAACAGATTTTATGCGTTCGACCAGTAGTTTTTGTGAGAATGGTTTACGTATATAATCATCTGCTCCAAGTCTCAATCCAATTAGTTCGTCTACCTCGCTGTCTTTTGATGTTAGGAAAATTATAGGTATATTTGAAAATTTTCTTACTGAGTTGAAAACCTCTAGGCCATCTATTCTTGGCATTTTAATATCTAATATCAAAATATCACTGTTATTATTATTCATATATTCCAACACCTCAAACCCGTCAGAAAAGGCACTCACATTGTAACCATGAGATTTTAACATCACACTAAGTGAGAACAGTATATTTTCGTCATCATCTAATAAAATTATCTTTTGCATTTTTCTCTAACTTGATTGACTGAGCATAAATAAGCTTTATATTAATTTAAATTATATAATTATTTTTCATAGAAATAAAATAAATGGGAGAAAACCTTGGGTACAATAGATTACAACAGCTATCTAAAGGAAGCAAAAAATGTTTATGTAAATAATACTGCTGCAGAGCTTATACAACTGGCTTCGAATTTTAATGAAGGCGTACTCACAGTGGATGGTTCTTTCTCGGTAGATACGGGAAAACACACAGGAAGGTCACCGAAAGATAAGCATGTAATCGCTGACCAAGATACAGAAGATAATGTCTGGTGGGACAATAATGCAAGGATTGAGAGGAGTAAATTTGACCTTTTAGAGAAAGATATGCTTGAGCATATGAAAGGAAAAAATCTTTTTATTCAAGACCTTCACGCAGGAACAGATCCTGACGAAAGAATTAAAGTCAGGATTATTACAGAATTTGCTTGGCAAGCTCTTTTTATTCAGCACCTGCTCATCTTGCCTCAAAGGTCTCAGCAATTAGATTTTTCTGAGGATTTGTTAATAATTGATCTTCCGTCTTTTAAAACTGATCCTGACAGATATGGCGTGAGAACTGATACAACAATTGCATGTGATTTTACAAACAATAAAATATTAATTGCCGGCACTTACTATGCAGGTGAAATCAAAAAATCTGTATTCACTTATTTTAACTATACATTGCCACCTAAAGGAATCTTCCCAATGCATTGTTCCGCAAATAGTGACAGTAAAGGTCGAAATACTGCAATCTTTTTTGGTTTGTCAGGCACAGGAAAAACGACATTATCTGCTGATCCTAAGAGATTGTTAATTGGAGATGATGAACATGGGTGGACAGATAAAGGGGTGTTTAACTTTGAGGATGGTTCCTATGCGAAAGCAATTAATCTCTCTAAAGAAGCAGAACCGCAAATTTATGATGCTGTTCGTCGTTTTACAACAGTTCTTGAAAACGTAATTGTTGACACCGATTCAAGAGAACTAAATTTTAATGATGGCAGCTTAACAGAAAATACGAGGGCAGCTTTCCCAATGGCTTTTGTTGGTGATAATGTATCAAAAGATGGAATGGCAGATATTCCATCAACCATCATCATGTTGACATGTGACGCTTTTGGTGTAATGCCACCAATATCAAAATTAGACTCAAACCAAGCGGTATACCACTTCTTATCTGGTTACACGGCAAAAGTTGCCGGGACCGAAAGGGGTGTAGTTGACCCATCTGCAACATTTTCAACATGTTTTGCTGCACCATTTTTACCTAGGCACCCAATTGTTTATGGGAGACTGTTAAAAGAAAAAATGGAAAAATATAATGTGCAAACTTGGCTAATAAATACAGGTTGGAGTGGTGGTCCAGCAGGAGTTGGACAAAGAATGCCAATTCAGTTGACAAGGAATTTACTGAGTGCTGCTATCAATGGCGACCTTGATAATATTGAGATGAGAAAAGATGAGTATTTTAATTTAATGGTGCCTATTTCAATAAATGGTGACTCTAGTTATTTAAACCCAATAGACACATGGTCAAATAAAGATGATTTCGACGCACAAGCAAAAAAATTAGTAAGTATGTTTGCTGAAAATTTTAAAAAATTTGAAAGTGATGTTGACTTTGAAATAACAAAATCAGGTCCAATTATCTAGTTTTTCAAGCCTGATCCCAACTATTAGATATACTCATATCAATTTTTAATGGAACGCTAAAGTTCATCAATGGTTTGGTGGCGTTTTCCATATTCTCTGTTACTAATGATTTCATTATTTCAACTTCATCAATTGGTACCTCAAATACTAATTCATCATGTATTTGAAGAATCATTTTAGATCTTAATTTATGTGATTCTATTGCATCATAAATTTTGATCATAGCTCTTTTTATTATATCTGCTGCGGATCCTTGTATTGGGGCATTAATAGCAGCCCTTTCATTGAATGACCTTATGGCGTGGTTGCGAGAGTTGATGTCTGGGAAATAACATCGTCTTCCAAACATGGTGCTTATATATTCATTTGTTTTTACCATATCTATAGTTCTGTCCATGTATTGTTTTATACCTGGGAATCTTAAAAGATAATCATCAATAAATTTTTTTGCATCATGTCGAGGTATTTTTAATTGTTTTGCAAGTCCAAATGCAGAAATCCCATAAATAATTCCAAAATTTATGGATTTTGCCTGATAACGCATTTCTTCAGTTACATCTTCTATCTCAATATTAAATATAGATGCTGCTGTCATCTTATGTATGTCAAGATCTTCCAAGAAGGTATTTCTCAACTGCTCAATTTCAGCAACGTGAGCTAATACACGTAGCTCAATTTGGCTATAATCAGCAGATAAAAAAACATGATCATCGTCTGCCACAAATGCTGAGCGTATTTGTTTCCCCTCATAAGTTCTGATTGGGATGTTTTGTAAATTAGGACTTGAAGATGATAATCTTCCAGTCGAAGTTAAGGATTGAGAAAATTGTGTATGCACACGCTGAGTTGTCTTATTGATAAAATTTGGAATACTATCAGTGTAAGTGGTTTTCAATTTACTCAGTTGTCGCCATTCAATTATGTTATCAGCTATTTCATATCCAAGCAGTGACAAATCTTCTAATATATCGATACCCGTTCCCCAAGCACCACTTTTATTCTTTTTTCCTCCTTTTAACTCTAACTTGTCGAATAAAATTTCACCGAGCTGTTTGGGACTTGCAACATTAAATTCTTGTCCGGATAAAATATATATTTTGTTTTCTAATTGTTTAATTTTTGTACCAAATTTAAAGGACAATTCATCTAAAACTGATTTATCTATTTTTATTCCTTTGTTCTCAATCTCAAAGAGTATTTTTATAAGTGGTTTTTCAATTAATTCATAAACTTGAATGGCTTCACCTGACAGTATTTTTGTGGTTAAATGATGCCAGATTTTATGAATTAAATAGACTCTTTCGTGACTTGTCAGTTCAATTTTATTTATAATCTTTTTCTCAAGCTCTTCAAAAATTGATATTTCATTTTTGTAGAATGTAGCTAGTGCAGTCAATTCATTTTTTATTTTCCCATTATTGGTAACATAAGCAAGTAAGGATAGATCTTCAGAGGCATTGATGGAAAGGGAATATCTTTCTAATAAGTATAAGGCTGATTTGTAATCAAAAAATATTTTTTTGATACTTGGATCTTCCAAAATATATTTAACTTTTTCGAAAAGGTTATTTTCTTCGATTTTCTCTTCTGGTTTTTCTTTATCCAGAAAAATTGAGTAAATATTATCTCCATTTATAGTTAATGAGATTTCACCAGAATACTCACTGGGCATATCTATGAAGATTTCTTTACTCTCGATAAGCTTATTAAATACATTGTTGAATGTATCAAGATCTCGAATTTCAATATATTGAGTTAATGGGGAGATGTTTGAAGTGTTTTTTTTCTTGATTTGAGAATTAGATCTATCAAAGTTAGTATTTTTATCGAAGTTTGAGAACCAACTATCAATTCTTTTTTCCAAATTAGAAAATTCCATTTCTTTCGAGAATGATAATATTTTTTCATAATCAAGTTGCTGATAAGACAAATCATCAAGCATTAAATCTAAAGGAGTAGAAGAATCAAGAAGTGCAAGTTGATAAGATATTCTTGCGTCATTGGCATGGGAAATTAAATTTTCTCTTCTTTTTGTTTGTTTGATGCTCTCTGCATTATCAAGTAAATTCTCGAGTGTCTCATATTCATTAATTAACTCTGCTGCAATTTTTAGTCCAATTCCAGGGACACCTGGAATATTATCTGTGGAGTCTCCTGCTAACGATTGAACATCGACAACTTTATTGGGTGGGACGCCGAATTTCTCAATGACGCCTTCTATATCTATGAACCTCTCTCTACTTGGCATTGGGTCGTACATTACGACATTATCATTCACTAACTGCATCAAATCTTTATCGCCGGATATTATTATTGTCTTCGCACCTACTTCATTTGCGTGTTTTGAATATGTTGCAATAATGTCATCAGCTTCGAATCCAGATTTTGAAATTGATTTTATATTGAAAGCTTCAACGGCTCTATGAATAAGAGGAAATTGAGGAATTAAGTCTTCAGGAGGGGCATCTCTATTTGCTTTATAAGAGGGATAGATATCACTCCTAAAGGTTTTTTCTTTTGTATCAAACACAACAGCAATATGACTTGGATGGATATTCTCTATTCCATTTATGATTATCTTCCACATCATATTACAAAATGCCATAACTGCGCCTGTTGGTAAACCATCCGATCTGCTAAAACCGCTTCCACGATTTTGTGATGCTTTATACATTGCAAAATATGCCCTAAAGATGAAGGTTGATCCATCAATTAAGAATAATGTTGAATTTGAATTAATTTTTGACATTTGTAAAAGTTGATAATCCAAGATAATTAGTTTATTTAATATTAAGACTACTACGGTAAGTCTAAAATTAAAATTAAAATAGTAACGCTAGGTTTTACATATGACAGAATTAGCCATTGAAACTAATCTTCTCAATAAGATATATAGAAGTAAAAATGGCAATTCTCAAAAGCACGCACTCGTTGATTTTTCAATTCAAATCAAGAAGGGTCAAATATTTGGTCTACTGGGACCAAATGGTGCAGGTAAGTCAACATTTATAAATATTTTAGCAAATCTGGTTGTAAAATCATCCGGTACCGCAAAGATCAATGGCTTTGATATTGAAAAACAAAAAAGGAAAGCTAGATCTGCTATCGGAATTGTTCCGCAGGAGTTAAATCTCGACCCATTCTTTAAGCCTGTTGAAGTTTTAGAAACGCAAGCTGGTCTATATGGAGTTCCTAAGAAGGATAGGGATTCAATGGGCTTGTTGGGAAGGCTAGGATTATCAGATCAAGCTTATTCATATTCAAGAACATTATCAGGGGGAATGCGAAGGAGATTGTTAATTGCCAAGGCATTAACACACCAACCTAGTGTTCTGGTGCTTGATGAACCGACAGCTGGAGTCGACATTGAGTTACGCCATCAGTTATGGGATTTTGTGAGAGAGCTTAATCAGCAAGGAACAACAATTCTACTAACCACCCATTATCTTGAGGAGGCGCAAGAACTTTGTGATCAAATCGGAATTATTAATAAAGGTAAATTAGTAGCTAATTCGCCAACAAAAGAATTATTGAAAAGTTTAGATAGAAAAGAAATATTGATTAAGGCTGATATTAAGAATCCAGAGTCTGAAATAAAAATTAATGGGATTAATAGTATTAAAGCCAATCAAGACGGCTATTTACAGATTATTTATCGCCCAAGTAAGATTAATTTTTTAGATATATTACAACAGTTAGAAAGTCAAAAAGTATCAATTATAGATATAATATCAAAGGAAACGGATTTAGAGGATATTTTTCTTGAGTTTGTTAGAGGTCAAAAAAAATAGGGACTAATAATAACATATTAGCCCCCATTTCTTATTTTTTGAAATTAACTATTTTAATTGGTCAACAACAATTAATGCTGCGATAACACCAATTAGACCAGCGCCTGAGAATTGATTTATTAGATCAATCAAGTTTCCTGCTACGTCAGCGTTAATAAATGCAAGTGCATCTGGGAATAGGATTTGTAGTACAACTCCTAGTCCAACTAGAACTAACGCAACGTCAATGCCACTTCTAAGCATACCAGTTAATGATGAAAACATGTTATTTCTCCCATTTTGTTATAAAAAAGTTCAACAAAAAATTTATAATGTAAGCTCTTTAAAGTCTTCGCACTATAAATCCCTTTATTATAGTGCTTGAGCTATCTTCGGCTAATAAGATATGCAACAAGACCCGCGGCTATAAGACCAACAAGTCCTTCGCTACCAAATTGCGCCATCAATGCACCAATATTACCCAAGACATCGATTCCAAATAGTAATACAAAGCTATCACCAAATAGAACTTGTAATAAAGTAAGCAGTGCAACGGCCCAAAGCGCTATTTCGAGAGCACTCCTAAGAATTCCTCTCAATCTGTCTAATAAAGCTGTCATAACCTCTCCATTCTTTATTATCTATCTTTTCAGCCTGTAAGACTTACAGATAGAATCACTATAAAAATTCTAAATCTGCTAAAAAAATAGTCAAGTGATTAAACAATAACCACTTTATTCTAATTATTACTCTCAAATAGTTGATAAAACATTAATTCTCATTTAATCCTATTAATAGTAAAATATGAGTATTGATATTTTTTGATTTTTTTTAAGAATAAATTTTTTAGAATTTATTGCTCTAACTTTAATAAAGATAAATTATCTATGATGAATAATAATTCAAGAAAAAGTATACTTGTGACGGGTTCTTCAAGCGGCATCGGGCTTTGTGTGGCAAGGGATTTGCACGAATTAGGGTGGAATGTTATTGCAAGTTGTCGGGATATAAAAGATTGTGAGATCTTGAGTAATCAATATGGACTTTCTAGTACTGTAATTGATTACTCAAATGAAGAAACAATTACCTCTGGATTAAATTACGCACTTGAAAAAACCAACGGTAAAATTGATGTTTTGTTCAATAATGGTGCATATGGACTCCCATCTCTTGTGGAAGATATTCCTGTGGATTCTTTACGAAATATATTTGAAACGAACTTTTTTGGTTGGCATTCCTTAACAAATAAAGTGATTCCTTATATGAAAGCACAAGGATCAGGGAGAATCATTCAGAACTCATCTATCTTAGGTTTCATGGCACTAAAATATAGGGGGGCATACACAGCTACAAAATACGCAGTTGAGGGTTTATCTGATACTTTAAGGATGGAAACAGAGAAGCATAATATCAAGGTTGTTATTATTCAACCTGGTCCAATAACAACAAAATTTAGAGAAAATAGTTACACTCAGTTTATAAAATCAATTCGGTGGGAGGAGTCGGAAAATAAAGAAATTTATTCGAATATAATTATTCCAAGACTTAAGGATAAGAATCCAAAGAAAATAGCCTTTGAGCTTTTACCAGATGCCGTCAGTAAAGTAGTAATACATGCCTGCACTTCTAATAAACCAAAAATAAGGTATCGTGTTACGTGGGCAACAATAATAATGATGTACTTAAAGAGGGTCCTAACGGATAAACTCTTTGATAGAATTTCTTCGCGTCTTTAAATATTTTAATATAATAATATTGTTAAATAAAAAAATACGCACCCGTAGCTCAGCTGGATAGAGTAGGTGGCTTCGAACCACTTGGTCGGGAGTTCGAATCTCTCCGGGTGCGCCATTTACGATTCTATGGAAATCTCTTGATGATTTGCTGAACTAAAAGGCATAACAAAATCATCACGGCTAATGCCAAGTGGATATTTATGTAGAGGGTATAAACTGTACCTGTTTCATTCCAAAATGAATACACCCAATACATGTTGGATATGATTGGTAAGCTTGCACTTAGAACCCCAATTACAAAACCTTTTGTTACAAAAGCTATACCAACTGTAAAGACATAAGCAACAATTCCTACTATGATGGTGCCTGGATATATTAATTTTAACCTGTTCATTTTAGTGCTTGATAAAATTTAGTTCTGTATTAAATATAGATTACATCTTAGCTATGTTTAGTAAAATCTACCAGATATATTTTATTAAGAAATTGCCTTAAATATTCTATTACAATCTTACATCCTGATATTTGAGATGATGTTAGCTTCGAGAAAGTGAGTGGTTCTTACTTAATTATTGATCTAATGGTTAATTACGATGAAATTCTCTGATAGTACGCTATACAATGCCAATCTATTAAAATTTATTTGCCTTGGTTGGTTTAGTTCTTTTGCGTTAAAGGTTATAAGTCTTACTGTGGGATGGCAGATATATACTAAGACTGGAAGTCCACTTGCATTAGGACTGATTGGGCTTATTCAATTTGCACCACAATTCTTCTTAATACTACCTGCAGGTGTTTTGGCTGATAAATATGATAGAAAATATTTATTAATTATATGTAATCTAATTCAAGTTTTTGTGTCAGCATTCCTACTATTTTATTCAATATACTATATAGACACTGGCTCAATAATACCAATTTATTTAAT
>CALJEH010000085.1 GCA_938074435.1 uncultured Alphaproteobacteria bacterium | reverse complement strand
CAGAAAAGATCTTAAATAATGCTAAAAAATTGAAGGTTGTCGGTAGAGCAGGGATTGGTGTTGACAATGTTGATATTGAAACTGCTACTTCAAATGGTGTAATTGTTATGAATACACCTTTTGGTAACTCAGTAACAACAGCGGAACATACAATCACAATGATGATGTCGCTTGCACGACAGATACCTGAAGCAGATAAATCAACAAAATCGAGTTTATGGGAAAAGTCGCGGTTCATGGGTGTAGAATTAACTGGTAAGACACTTGGTGTGATTGGTTGCGGAAATATTGGTACAATTGTAATAGACCGTGCAAAAGGTCTTAGAATGAAAGTATTGGGTTATGATCCATTTCTGACTGATGAGCGCGCAGAGTTGATGGGTATAGATAAAGTTGAATTAGACGTGCTATTTAAGAATTCAGACTTCATAACAATACATACACCATTAACTGAAAAGACAAAGAATATTATAAATGACAAGAGTATAAGTCTTATGAAAGACTCAGTTAGGATTATAAATTGTGCCCGAGGCGGTTTGATTGACGAGTCAGCACTTTTAGAAGCTTTGAAAAATAAGAAAATTGCTGGAGCTGCAATCGATGTATTTATAGAAGAACCAGCAAAGAATAATCCATTATTCAATTTTGAAAATGTTATATGTACACCGCATCTTGGCGCATCTACCGTGGAGGCTCAGGAAAAGGTCGCAATACAGATTGCAGAACAAATGAGTGATTTTCTTCTAACCGGTGCTATTACAAATGCCTTAAATTTTCCATCTGTATCAGCCGAAGATGCTGCATCGATGAAGCCCTATCTCGTCCTTGCAAACAGACTAGGGTCATTTGCTGGACAGATAACAGAAACCGCCATTAAGAATGTTAAAATTGAATATGTTGGAACAATCGCTGAAATGAACATTGACACTCTCACTTCAACACTTGTAGCTGGGTTATTGAAACCTCTATTAGAAGATATTAATATGGTCAATTCTATGTCTATTGCCAAACAACGAGGTTTGGATGTTGAACAAATTAAAAAAGCAAGTGGCGGTATATACGGATCATATATTAGATTAATTGTTGAATCTGAAAGGCAAGAACGTTCTGTAGCAGGAGCTGTTTTTTCAGATGGCAGTGCAAGGCTTATCCAAGTTAAAGGAATTGATATGGAAGCAAAATTTGCTAAAAATATGATCTATATCACAAATAATGATATGCCTGGGCTTGTTGGAAAGATTGGTCACTGTCTTGGCTCACAAAGTGTTAATATTGCTAATTTCAATTTAGGGAGAGATAAAATTGGTGGTAATGTTATTGAACTGATTGAAGTTGACTCACCGATAGATGATTCAGTTCTTAAGAGCCTAAATAATATTGATGATATTATTCAAGTTAAGAAATTAAACTTTATATAAATAATATGACAAGTGTAGTAATTGTTGGCACTCAATGGGGTGATGAAGGAAAGGGAAAGATTGTTGACTCCCTATCTGAAAAAGCTGATTTGATTGTCAGATTTCAGGGTGGACACAATGCTGGTCATACGCTGGTTATTGATGGACAAACTATAAAGTTATCACTACTTCCTTCGGGTATTGTTCGAAAGGATAAATTGACAATTATTGGAAATGGAGTTGTCCTTGATCCAAATGCGCTTCTATCAGAAATAGAATATCTATCAAAACTAGGAGTTCAAGTAACGCCTGACAATCTTAAAATTGCAGAAAATGTATCAATTATATTACCACTGCATAAAGAACTAGATTTGGTGCGAGAAGAGAATGCTGGAAAATCAAAAATTGGTACTACAGGAAGGGGCATTGGTCCTGCTTATGAAGATAAGGTAGCAAGAAGGTCAATTAAACTAATAGATCTCGATGATTTTGAAAACATTAATGTAAAAATTGAAAGGATTATAGAACACCATAACATCTTCAGAAGGGCATATGGCCTTAGTGATATGAAAATAGAGGACATTCATACATATCTTAATGGCATAAAAGATAAGATTTTGCCATTCATGGCCAATACATGGCGAATTCTTAATCAAGCAAAGATCGATAATAAAAAAACATTATTTGAAGGCGCCCAAGGTCTGCTCCTTGACGTTGATTTTGGTACATATCCGTTTGTGACATCATCGAATACAATGCCAGGTCAGGCGTCCATAGGAAGTGGAGTTGGCCCAAAATATTTAGATCATATAATCGGTATCACAAAAGCATATACAACCAGGGTTGGAAGTGGTCCATTCCCAACAGAATTATTCGATGATATTGGCGAAAAATTGGGTGATATTGGAAAAGAATTTGGAACTGTTACGGGACGAGAAAGAAGGTGTGGTTGGTTTGATGGTGTACTGGTCCGTCAAACTGTTCAAATATCAGGTATTGATACCATTGCTCTGACAAAACTTGACGTTCTTGATAGTTTTGAAAAGATAAATATTTGTATTGGATATGAGCTTAACGGAAAAAAAATTGATTATCTTCCATTATCTGAAACACTTCAAAAAAAAGTTATACCTGTTTATGAAGAACATGATGGTTGGCTTTGTGATACCACGGGTGTTAATAACATAAATAATTTGCCTGAAAATGCGTTAAAATATTTAAAAAGAATAGAAGAGATTGTAGGTATTCCTATTGATATAATTTCGACGAGTCCGAAAAGAGAAGGCATTATCTTTCT
>CALJEH010000084.1 GCA_938074435.1 uncultured Alphaproteobacteria bacterium | reverse complement strand
TCCGCTGGAATTATTTTGAAAAGTGACAGATATATCAATCATGATCGATGTGGTTGGCCAACTAAAAATTCTGAAGTAACTGAAGTTGATTTGGTTGGACATGCATGGTTTTTTAAACGAGACTGGTTACGTTATCTGTGGCAGGAAAAACCAGTTACTTGGGATAACGGAGAAGATATACAGTTTGGTTTTATGGCGAAAATCTATGGAAATATACCGACTTATTGTCCTCCCCACCCAATTGATCAACCCGAATTACATGGTTCTATCTTAGGAAATGAATTGGGAATTGATTCCAAAGCAACATCAACAAACTCAAGTATTTCACATCAACAGTTTTTTTCAGAAAGAGATGAGTGTGTAAGAAAAGGTTTGCAAAAAGGTTGGAAAACTGTTAATAATATCAAGGTAGATAAAAAATGATTCTTATCAGTTTTGGTACAAGACCAGAATATATAAAAATTAAACCCCTTATTGAAGCGTTCGATGGAAATATACCTTATCGACTGCTTTTTACAGGGCAGCATGTCGATTTACTTTCAGAAGTTAACAACGATGTATTACGTTTGGAGATAGAGGAAGGTGAAAATAGACTTGATTCAATTGTGTCATCGGTTATGAACAATGAAAGTATATTTGATAATATTGACTCTGTATTGGTGCAAGGTGATACAACATCAGTATTTGCTGTTGCGTTAGCTGCTTTTCACAGAAAAATTAAGATAATTCACCTTGAAGCCGGTTTAAGAACTTGGGATAAAAATCATCCTTACCCCGAAGAATTCAATAGATCTGCTGTTTCTAGAATGGCAGATATACATTTGTGCCCGACTGAGAAGTCTGCTGAGAATCTTAAAGGAGAAAAAGTGAATGGCACAATTCATGTTGTTGGTAATACTGTGTTGGATAATTTAGTTCATATTACGCCCGAAAGAACCAACACAATCGTACTAACAATGCACAGAAGGGAAAATCATGATCTTATCCCTAAATGGTTTGCCATTTTTGATAAGCTTGCCAAGGAAAACCCAGAGTTTAATTTTGTTATCCCGCTCCATCCAAACCCAAACGTACAAAAACATAAGGATATATTAAAACATGTAAATGTCACGGATCCAATAGAGTATGAACAATTTATCAATATTTTATCTCAGTCGTATATGATTATTACCGATAGTGGTGGCTTACAAGAAGAATCTTCATTTTTTAGAAAAAAGTGCATTGTTTGTCGCACAACCACTGAAAGACCCGAGGGTATTGGTACATTTTCATTCATGACAGGAATAGACGAGTTAGAAAGTTTGTTTTATGAAGTAAAAAAGAATCCAATCCCTGTTGGAAAATGTCCCTATGGAGATGGAAAATCTGCTGATAGAATTGTTAATATTTTAAAACAGGAGTTACAACTGTGAAAAATTTTAAAAAAGCATTTGATACCCTAATGCTAAAAATTTCTAATAAAGAAAACTTTGCTTTTACCAGATTTTCTGATGGTGAGCTTTTTATATTGCAAAATAAAACAGTAATATTGGCAGAGGATCATTATGTAACAGGTGATATAAAAGGTGCAAACATTTATACCAAAGAAGAACAAAAAGAATTTTTACCAAATAGAGACTCTTTTTATCGAGAGAAACTTTTAGAATGTTACCTTCATAATCAACACAATTATTTTAAAGGGATTTGCACCGGAACCGATCCTCATGTGGGTACTGAAAATTTTAATTATATGATTCAACTACACGGTGGTGATCATTCAAACTTAACTTTTTCTAATCTTTTAATAAATGCAAACTATAAAAGATTTGTTGAAGAAATGGTGCCCGTTTTTAAAGATAGAGAGATAATTTATGTTGTTAATGAAAATGCAGATGTATCGCGACTGCCATTTGACGTTAAGAAGGTTTTTAATATTGGATCCAACTGCATGATCAATAATTATGATACAGCGAAAGACGTAAAAGAATACATCGAAAAAAACAGCATTAAAGACCATATTGTGTTATGTTCAGCAGCATCATTAAGCAACTATGTCATTTATGAATGCTTTAAAGATAACCAAAATAACACTTTCTTAGACATTGGAAGTTGTTTAAACCCTCTCATGGATTTAGAGGGTTGGAAATATACTAGAGGTTATCTGACACACTATTGGCTTAATTCCAATAGCCCTTTTGGTACACAGGTTGATGTATGGCAAAATATAGATTAGTAAAAAATGAGAAAAAATATTGGGAATTTATTAGAAACCTAAGAACCATGAAGGGGGTTGCCGAGGGTTTTATTGCACAGCGAGATATTACCCCTAAACAACAAGAAAAATATATGCTAAAATATAATGACTGTTTTTACATTTGTTTGAATGAGCGTGAGCCAGTTGGGTATGTTGGTATTATTGACGATGATATTAGAGTTGCAACTCACCCTTCATATCAAGGGAAAGGAGTCGGCACCTATATGATTAATGAAATTATTAATTTGAATCCGACAGCAATCGCCAAAGTAAAGGTAGATAATCAAGCAAGCTTAAAACTTTTTGAGTCTTGTGGATTTAAAAGGAAATATTATATTTTGGAGAAAGAATGAGACATAATCCGTTTAAAATTGTTGAGATGTTTGAAGAAACTGTTGCTGACTATACAGGAGCACCGTATGCTATATCGGTAGACAGTTGCACAAACGCTCTGTTCCTATGTTGCAAATACCTCAATGTTGAAAATGTAATTATACCCGCTAGAACGTATTTGTCTGTGCCTCAATCTATTATGCATGCTGGAGGGGAGGTTATTTTTTCCGAAAGAGCGTGGAAGGGGATATACCGACTACAGCCGTATCCAATATATGATGCAGCAAAAAGATTTACATCAGATATGTACATTCCAGGTAGTTACATGACGCTTTCATTTCACATTAAGAAACACCTTAAGATAGGTAAAGGCGGCATGATCTTGACAGATAATAAAGAAGCCGCTGAATGGTTTATGCGGGCACGATATGAAGGCAGAGGAAAAGTAAAATACCATGAAGATAATATCAGCATTAATGGCTGGAATATGTATATGACACCTCAAGAGGCAGCCCATGGCTTAGCATTAATGCAGAACTTTCCCGAGCACAATGAAGATTTACCAGAAAACCCTCCCTATCGCGATTTAAGAGAATTTGAACTGTTTAAAAACAACAAGAGTGTTGAATGATAACTTTTTCGCAATTAGGAAGCTTAGGGAGACTCGGTAACCAGTTGTTTCAATATGCTGCTTTAAGATCTTTAAGTCTGGAAAAAGATTATGAGGTTGCTATCCCTAATCCTAAAACAAGGCATTGGCATGGGCAAAACTGTTTACTGAATGAATTTAATATTGAAGCAAGATTTTTATCTCCAAATGATAGTGTGAAATATCGATATATGGAGCCAAGTCCATTTAGTGTTGATTCTAATTTCTTTAATCTACAAGATGGTGCGGACATCTACGGTTTTTTTCAATCAATTTATTATTTTGAAAAGCATGAAGAACAAATCAAAAAAGAGTTAACACCAAAACAAAAACACGTTGATAGTGCAAGGAAGCATATAGAATCATTACGGAGAAAATATAACTGTGATATAGTATCGATTCATGTTAGGAGAGGAGACAATACTGATAATACCGACCCCAATCAGGTTGAACTAAATAATTTTTACTGTACTCAGGGCGATTCACAAATGAGTAAAGACAGTCAATATTATCAATACATCACCAATGCGATGTCTAATTTTGAAAATGTAAAATTTTTAGTTTTTTCTGGTGGAAACCGGCATGGCAACAACAACATATCTGATATGCAATGGTGTAAAAATAGTTTTAAGGGAGAGCAATTTTTATTCTCTGAAGGTAGAACTGTTTTAGAGGATTTTTGTATGATCATGAATTGTGATCATAATATACTATCTCATGTTAGTTCTTATGGATGGTGGGCTGCGTATTTAAATCAAAATTCAAAATCTACTATTGCGCCAACAAATTATCACCCTGACATGCCTGACTTCTCGCATCGTTATAAATTTTATCCACCACACTGGCGTTTAATTTAGGAAATAAGTAAAATGAGTTTAATTTTTGATATAGGTTTTAATAAGGGAGAGTTTACAACTGCGTGCAACAATAAGTTTCCAAACCATAATGTTGTGGGAGTGGAAGCAAATACCGGCTTGTATTACAACACCAACACTGATAAATTTAAAAACCTGACATTAATCAATTATCTGGTATCAGACATGGATAAGTCTATGGGTGAGCTATATATTGATCCAAATCAAAGTGGAATATCTTCGGCATCAAAGGAATTTATAAACAATTCAAGATTTGCTAAAGGTAGTAAATATTTGAGTCCGAACAATTCAAACTGGTCAACAGTTATTAAAGTACCTACAATAACGTTAGATACAATGATAGAAAGTTTTGGACAACCCGAAATTATTAAAGTAGATGTCGAGGGTTATGAATATGAAGTTTTCTCTGGCTTAACGGTAAAATCTGGCAAAATTTGTTTTGAATGCCATGAAGAAGAAATACAAAAACTTCACAATATAATTGAACATCTTCTTGGTTTAGGTTATAATCAATTTGGGTTAATTGGCTATTTTGATGAAGGGGACATATATGAAAATTTAACCTACTCTTCTGATGGCGATCCATATCTGGTAGAGCCGAATAAATATATGTCTTGGGAGTTATTATCAGTAGAACTACAAAAGTGTTTTCAAGATAATAGAAGAGTTAATTATGGTATGATTTGGTGTAAATGATGGAAGTCGTGCTCAAGAAAGGAGGAGAATATCAAGATTGCATTGTGAGTTATTTTGGCTTTGACAAATATTCACAACCATCTGAGGAGAAGGTATTTTTTTGGGGATATCACTGTCTTGAAGATGATTACATTAAAAAACAATATTCTCATATTAAGAATAGGATTTTTTTAGATACTGCTTCACCTTGTGCATTTTTATCATCCCGTAACTTTTTGCAAAATTGCAAATACTTTACAAAGATTTATACAATATGCCCTTGGACTGCTGACTTTTTAAATGCCAATGGAGTTCCATCGGAAGCAGTGTGCTTCCCTTATCCAGCAGAACACTTTGAGAAGTTCAATAATATTAATAGTGAAGATAAACAATATGATTGCATTTATTATGGACAAATACATGATGACTACTACTTTCCAATGTTAAGAAGTATATCAAATTTTAACTACAAATACACTACTATCTCCAACCATGGTATGAATGCTGAAATGTCAAATCTAGTAACTGATAAAAATTTATCGACTATTGCTAAATGGGAATCTATTGCATTAAGTAAATCATGTGTGGGTATTAATTTACTATTTCCAAAAAATCATAGCTTGAATTGTCAATATTATATTGACAATTATAATATGTCTGATGATTTGAGGCATATACTTACACAGCCAATTATGCCACAGATGAAAACAAGAATGGTAGAGGCAGCGGCATGTAAGACATTGATGTTGATTCATAAAGATGAGTATAACGTTATTGAAAATTGGTTTAAGCCAGATAAGCATTTTTTATATTGGAATGATCAGGCAGAGTTAACCCAAATCCTGAATGATGTAAAAGACAATTATCATCAGTATTGGGATATTGTTGAGAATGCACATCAACACGTAAAACAATATAGTATTTTTAATTTTTGGAGTAAAATAAATGAACAGTAAATTTTGGAAAGGAAAGAAGGTTTTTGTAACGGGCGCTCATGGCTTCGTTGGAAAAAACGTAATGGAAATATTAACACAAATGCAAGAAGAGGTGGGTTTTGATATTTTGTGTCCAACAAGTAAAGAACTTGATTTGACTGATGAAAAACAAGTATGCAACTTTTTTAAGAAAAATAAGCCAAACATTGTCTTGCATTTGGCAGGAAAAGTAGGCGGCATTGCTGCCAATAAAGCAAGTCCAGGTGAGTTTTTTTATAAAAACATTATGATGGGTACTTTAGTGATGCACTATTCGCATCTTTATAACGCTGAAAAAGTTGTTGCTCTTGCTGCTGGATGTGGGTATCCTAAACATTTGGAAGTACCATATACAGAAGAAGATTTCTGGAAGGATTTACCAGATGAGAACTCTATCGGATATTCAATGGCTAAGAAAAATCTTATCATTCAATCTTGGACATATCGTGAACAATATGATCTTAATTCGGTGATCCTATTGCCTGCTAATCTATACGGTCCACATGATAACTTTGACTTAGAAACTTCACATGTTGTACCAGCCTTGATAAGAAAGTTTTTAGAGGCAAAAGACAGAGGGGACAAACAAGTAACAGTTTGGGGAACTGGTGTTGCATCGAGAGAGTTTTTATATTCAGTAGATACAGCGCGTGCCATTATCGATATGGCTGAAACAGTGAATGAATCCGGTCCATTTAATCTTGGCACCGGAGTTGAAACAACTATTAAAGATTTAGTTAAAACTATTGGAAAACTTACTAATTTTGAGGGAGACATTGTGTGGGATACTAGTAAGCCAGATGGGCAACCAAGAAGATTTTATGATATGAGTCGATTTGAGGACGCTCTTGGTTATGTCCCTAACACAAATATTGAAGAGGGGCTTAAAAAAACAATTGAGTGGTTTCAAAAAGAGTATACATGAATGATTAGTTTTGAGAAAAGGTTAATTTACATTCATATTCCCAAGACAGGGGGATATACTTTAAAAAAGATATTGAACCCCTACAGTCCCGATCAGTTGAATCAGGTAACTAATAGATATAATGAAAGTGGATTATCCATGACTGATGACAGGACGAAGGAAAATATATTTCACCCTTCTGTGAGGTTTTATAAACAACATTATTCTGATGTTTATAAACATTTTACTAAATTTGCAATAGTTAGAAACCCTTGGGATAGAATGATATCATATATGATGTGGTTAAACAAGGGAAAGTTTGACAATGAACTTTTTATGACGTGGTTAGATTTAAACACCACCGGCATCTTTAACAGCACAGAGGATGTAAATCAGATTTCTATGCTAACTGATAACACTGGAAAGTGCGACATTGATGTTATGATAAGATATTCAGAATTTAACAAAATTGTGTACTTTTTTGAAGCCCGTGGAATTGATAGTTCTTTAATAACAACAAAAACAAACTCAGTTCATAAGAACCATTATACAGAATATTGTCAATACGGCTTGAAAGAGAAAATTGAAAAGGTTTGCAAGCCTGATATAGACTTCTTTGGTTTTACATATGACGGAGACTGCAAGGAAACAGCACTATGGTTTTGAAACAAGAAAAAATAAACTTTAACATAGCGGAAAACATAAAAAGTATAAGATTTGATATCGGCTTATCATACTGTGCTCCTAACTCTGCTGTATGGCTTACACAGGAGCCAGAAAAGCTCCATGTTATTGGTGTGGAGCCTAACCCAGAATGCATTAACAATATTAAACAAAATGGATTATACTGTGTTCAAAAGGGTATCAAACCTTTTCATAGTAAAAACTTTCAACTTATTGAATATGCATTGGACAATGTAGAAGAACCACAAGTACAACAATTTTACTGTACTGCTAGGGATCCTGGCACTTCTAGCTTATTAAAACCAACTCTTCATTTGGGTAATCCGGTTAAATCAATCACCGAGGTTACTACCACTTCATTTTATAATTTACTACAGTCAATTGACTATAATAGATTCGAGTATGTTGAGCTTGTAAAAATAGATACACAAGGTAAAGACTTAGATATTATCAAAAGCGCAGGAGAATATTTGGATAAAATTGTATTTTTAAATTGTGAAGTCAATACATTTAACCACTATGAGGGTAACTTCAAACCAGATGAAATTAATCAATTTTTGCAGTCAAAAAACTTTATCAAACTTCATGATAATTCTTATGTCGCAAATCAAGTAGTTGATTCCACTTATATAAATAAAAAGTTCCTTGATTTAAAAGACAAAATAGATTATACTGTATTATAGGCAAAGAGATATGGATCAATTTTGGAAAAATAAGAAAATATTAATTACTGGTGGCGCAGGTTTTATTGGCTCACATCTTGCGGACAATTTAGTATCCCTTGGATCTGATGTTACTATTGTCGATAATTTAGAACGTGGTAGCTGGAAGGCAATTGAAAAACTTGCAAGTAAAATTACATTTTTAAAAAACGACTTGTCGAAAAAGGAACATTGTAAAAAAGTGTTTTCACACGAATATGATGTTGTAATACATATGGCTTCAAAAGTTGGCGGTATTGGATATTATACTTCTAAGCCATTTGAAGTGATTCAAAAAATGCTACAAGTCGATTCAAATGTACTGGAATCTGTGATAGAGAAAAAGATACCAAGATATTTTTACGCAAGCAGTGCTCACGTTTACCCAATTGAGCTTCAAGGTAGCCCTGAATCATTGGCAATAAAAGAAACACAGGCATATCCTGCAAATCCTGAATTATCTTATGGATGGGCAAAACTAATTGCAGAAAAACAGATACAATACGTTACACAACAGTATCCTAATCTAAGGGTTGCAATTGCACGCTATATTGGCATTTATGGACCAGGACAGGATTATGAATTAGAAACAGGTTCAGTCATTCCAGTTTTTACTCACAGAGCAATAAAACACCCAGAAATTCCATTTTCTGTGTGGGGCACCGGAAAAGAAACAAGATCTTATTGTTTTATCGACGATGCAGTTGATTGCACTAAACTTATGATAGAAAAAATGGAAGAAAAAAAAGTAGTTGGACCTTTTAATGTTGGTAAACAAGAGAGGGTATCAATCGCAGATATTGCAGAAAAAATTATCAACATATCAAAAAAAGACATCAAAATTGAATATGATGTCACAAAAGAAACCAAAATCTGGGGTCAGTTGTGCGATTGTAGCCTTGCTAAATTAGAATTAGATGGATGGGTTGCTAATACCTCATTTGAGGATGGTTTAAAAAAAGTTTATTTAGACATTATGGAGAGAATGCAATGAGTAAAAGAAGATACTTACCCACCCTTTCAGAACTGGTTGATAGACTATCAATCGCACAATTGAAAGAGGTTTTTATCACTGAGCACAAGGACGAGTATGCAAAAGAGATCGCAGATATCTGTCATGATATTCAGATGATCTTAGACGACAGCCAAGAAATAACTGCTGATACGATTAGGGCTGTTGTTGTATTGTCGCAGATGAATTTACATATTTGGCATAATGAATCCAACTATCGTAAGGGTATTAAAGACGGGAACAATCTCGAACTCACCCATGGTCTTAATGGGATTCGCAACACGGCTAAAAACAAAATTCAAGAAGTTGTTGGCGGCAGGAAAGACTATAAAATTGATTGTCTTGCCGCAGAATTTAAAGACTGGGAAATTAGTTGGGATGAGTAATATTCTCGTTATTGGAGACTCTTGTAAAGATATACACATCTATGGTAAGTGTGAGCGTCTCTGTCCTGAAGCTCCTGTTCCTGTTTTTAGCCCATCTTATGAGACACAAAATCTAGGAATGGCAGGAAATGTATATCAAAACATTATATCACTTGGTTTGCCTGCAACTTTAAAAACTAATTCAGTTTTTATTGAAAAAAAGA
>CALJEH010000083.1 GCA_938074435.1 uncultured Alphaproteobacteria bacterium | reverse complement strand
ATTACCTGCTGAAATCACAAAATCCGCACGGTTGTCTTTTACAGACTCAATGGCTTTCCACATTCCGGAGACTCTTTTCCCATTTTTGATTGCCTGACTTGGCTTGTCATCCATTTTTATATGGTGTTCTGTATGAAATATTTCCGAAGAATTTGCCAAATTTTTATAGTTAGATAGTCGTTTTTCAATTATAGATTTATCTCCAAACAATAAGAATGATAAATCATTGTTGTTTCTCAAACTCTTTTCTAACCCAGGGATAACAAACTTTGCATGGTCATCACCCCCCATACAATCTACAGCTATTTTTATTAAATTTGCCATATCTAAACCTATACTAATTATTGAATTTAGTTAAGCTCATTTAATTAAGATTAAATTAATTAACTCAAGTAAAGTATTCACTAGCATTGAAATTAAAATCTTCAATCTCTTCAACACTCAACGTTTCGAGAAGCTCTTCAAAACCCAATGTGTATGAAACAAAAGCCTCAGATGCATTAATATATTCAGAATTTGATAGAAAAGCATTCCTGAAAAAATAATTAGACAGCTCTTGACGTTTTGTATGGGTTTCTTTTAATTCTAAAATACGATTTAGATTATCAGTCCGACCATAAAAGACCATTCCGACCTTTTTCATTTTTTTGGGGATAGACAAATCACCAACTCCCTCCTCACGAAACGATAGGTCAATTGATTTGAACATTAAATCAATAATATCTTGCGATAATTTAACTTCATTTTTATTTCTCAGTCTACGAATTAATAAAATTACATGTATCAAAAGCAATTCAAATCTACCATCAATAGAGTCAAGTAATGGGAATTTTTCATAAAAAACCTTAAGGCGTGATTGTTGTGACATCTTTTCAAACAAATAAAAATGTCTATCATTATTTTTTTTAAAAAAAATCATTTATCAATTACTTATTTACTCTATATTTAACAATATTATCTTATTTACCATTGGTCTGTTATGCATAGAATTTTACTAATTATAATAATATTAAATATCACATCTTGTTCAACATCTGTTGAAAATAGAGGTTATATTTTTAATCCCGAAATACAAGAAAAAATATCACAAGGAATGGATAAAAGTGAAATAATATCATTGCTAGGAACCCCGTCTACAATATCAGAAAGTACAGGCTTAAAATATTACTACATATCAAATAAATTTTTGAAATATGCATTTCTTAACCCACAAGAGATTGAAAGAACTATTCAAGTTATAAGTTTTGATGAAAACGAAAATGTTAAGGATATCGAAGAATATACGTTAAAGGATGGTCGGATAATTGTTTACAACAATGACAAAACTATACCAAAAGGTACAGAAGCTACAATAATACAAGATCTCTTTGACAACACAGGTAGATATACAAGCAAGGAAGCAATTGCGGGGTCAATTTTTTAACCCCGCATATTATGAAAATTATTGAGCAAGGATAGCCAACAGTAGCAAGGCTACTATATTAGTAATCTTGATCATCGGATTTATTGCTGGACCAGCTGTATCTTTGTAAGGGTCACCTACTGTATCACCTGTTATAGAGGCTTTATGAGCTTCAGATCCCTTACCTCCAAATTGACCATCTTCGATTAATTTTTTTGCATTATCCCATGCTCCACCACCAGCTGTCATAGATATCG
This sequence comes from uncultured Alphaproteobacteria bacterium, assembly GCA_938074435.1. Taxonomy (GTDB): domain Bacteria; phylum Pseudomonadota; class Alphaproteobacteria; order Rhizobiales; family TMED25; genus TMED25. The sequence continues at coordinate 1,986 of CALJEH010000083.1, read as the reverse complement.
CCAGGAACAACCCTGTAATGATAGTACCTAGTAACATTGCACCTAGGGCTGCGAATGCTGAGGATTTTCCATCAATTGCATTTATGATAAAGAAACATAATATTGGTGAAAGTACTGGCAAAAGAGATGGAACAATCATCTCTTTAATTGCAGACTTAGTTAACATATCAACTGCCCTTGCATAGTCGGGTTTTGATGTGCCTTTAAGGATATTCTTATCTGCTTTGAATTGTCTTCTTACTTCTTCTACAACTGATGCCGCTGCTCTTCCCACTGCAGTCATCCCCATGGCAGCAAATAGATATGGCATTAGTCCACCGAGTAAAAGCCCAACGACAACATATGGATTTGAAAGAGCAAAATCAACATTAATACCTTCAAAATAAGAATATTTGTCAGAGTTCGCAGCGAAATAACTTAGATCTTCTGTATATGCAGCAAACAGTACAAGAGCACCCAAACCAGCAGAACCAATTGCATAACCCTTGGTAACTGCTTTTGTAGTGTTGCCAACAGCATCAAGTGCATCTGTTGTATTTCTGACCTCTTCAGGTAAGTCCGCCATTTCAGCTATCCCACCAGCATTATCAGTGACAGGTCCAAAAGCATCTAATGCCACCACAACCCCTGCTAGAGCAAGCATAGTTGTTACTGCGATTGCGATACCAAAAAGTCCTGCCAAACTATAAGTAACGATTATACCTGCTATGATAACAATTGTAGGTAATGCAGTTGCTTCTAAGGACATTGCTAATCCTTGGATAACATTTGTTCCGTGACCAGTTACAGAAGCAGCCGCAACTGATTTAACAGGCCTATAATTTGTTCCAGTGTAATATTCTGTAATAACAATAATTAGGGTTGTGACTACTAAACCAGACACTCCACACAAGAACATATCCATACCTGAGAATTCAATAAATGAGGTTTGTATTATGGTATCCATACCAATTAACGAATTCGTTAGTGGCCATAAGAGTACTAATGAGAGTAATCCTGTTACAAAAAAACCTTTGTAAAGAGCTCCCATGATTGACTTGTTCTTACCAAGTTTAACAAAAAAAGTTCCAATAATTGAAGTTAAAATACAAACAGCTCCAATTGCAAGTGGATATAACATAATTTGTTCAAACATCACATTCCCTGCGAAATAAATTGAAGCAAGAACCATAGTTGCAACTATTGTAACCGCATATGTTTCAAATAAATCCGCTGCCATCCCAGCACAATCACCAACATTATCGCCAACATTATCAGCTATTGTTGCAGGGTTTCTAGGGTCATCTTCAGGAATACCAGCCTCAACCTTTCCCACTAGGTCACCGCCAACGTCCGCTCCCTTTGTGAAGATACCACCGCCCAAACGAGCAAATATCGATATCAATGACGCTCCAAATCCTAGGGCAACTAATGAGTCAACAATTATTCTATCATCAAATGAGTGGCCTAGAGTACTTGTTAAAAAATAGAAATAAACACTAACAGAGAGTAAAGCAAGAGACGCAACTAACATACCAGTTACAGAACCAGCTTTAAACGCAACAGAAAGCCCCTTTGATAAATCCACGGATGCCGCTTGTGCTGTTCTAACGTTCGCTCTAACAGAAATTAACATTCCTACAAAGCCAGCTATACCCGATAAAATGGCACCAATAGCAAAACCAATAGCGACTGTTAATTGTAAGAATATTGCTACTAGTATGAATATAATAACTCCGACAATTGATATTGTTGCATACTGTCTCTTTAAATAAGCTCCGGCTCCTTCTTGAATTGCTTCCGCAATTTCTTGCATTCTTTCATTACCGGCGTCAGCACTCATAACAGACTTACTTGCCCAAAAACCATATATGACTCCCAGAAAGCCACAGAGAATAATTACTGAGATTAATGTTGTCATTGTTTCCTCTATAGATTGTTTATAATTAATTGTTATTTGAAAAATAATTCCTTATTAAAGTAGTTTTCCTTTAATGGCAAGAAATT
>CALJEH010000082.1 GCA_938074435.1 uncultured Alphaproteobacteria bacterium | reverse complement strand
TATTGATGCAGATGGACTTGTTTTAGGACGATTAGCATCTCATGTTGCAAATGTTCTGAGAGGAAAAAATAAACCATATTTTACACCGCATGTAGATTGCGGTGACAATGTAATTATCATTAATGCAGAAAAAATACATCTTACAGGTCTAAAGAGAGAAAACAAAACCTACTACTGGCACACTGGTTACCCAGGTGGTATTAAAAGTCGTTCTGCGGCTGACCTATTAGATGGTAAATTTCCTGAGCGTGTAATTGTAAAAGCGGTTCAGCGTATGCTACCTGGAGGCCCATTGTCAAGAAAACAGCTCAAGAATCTAAAGGTATATGCTGGCAACGAACATCCTCATGAAGCACAACAACCGGAACTGGTAAATTTTGCTGAAAGAAACATAAAGAATTCAAGGAGAAACTAGAATGGTTGTGGAAATAAACGAGGAAATACTGGAAGCCGTTGATCATGAAACACAAGTTGAAGATATTGAGATAGCTGGTTCTGTTGTTTATGAGAAAAAAATTGATAACCTAGGGCGTGCTTATGCTACGGGGAAAAGAAAAAATGCAGTTGCAAGAGTATGGATAAAGCCAGGTAACGGTCAGGTTTCTATTAACGGAAAGAAATTTGAAGTATTCTTTGCTCGACCAGTATTAAGAATGATAGTTCAACAGCCATTAAATGCAACTGATAATAAAGATAAATTTGATATCACATGTACAGTTTCAGGGGGTGGTTTATCTGGTCAGGCAGGCGCCATCAGACATGGAATTTCAAAAGCACTGTTAAATTATGATCCACAAAATCGTACTGTATTAAAATCAGGTGGATTTCTTACCAGAGACTCACGAGTAGTAGAGCGTAAGAAATATGGTAGGGCAAAAGCCAGAAAAAGCTTCCAATTCTCAAAAAGATAGGAATATTCCTATTCGACTTTATTCTACTTTGTCCTTATTATGGATAGATGCTATCCTATATGGGAACATAATAGGTTTTAAATGACTGATCTAATAAAAATTGGTGTGATAGGTGCTTCTGGTTATACAGGTTCAGATTTAATAAGATTATTAATCAACCATCCAAATGTCAGGCTTGAATTTGCAACCGCAAATAATCATGCGGGGCAAACCTTACAAGAAATATTTCCTTATCTAACTGGTAAAACAAATATCTGCCTTCAAAAATGGGAAGATGTCAACTGGGAAAATGTTGATGTGATTTTTAGTTGCTTACCTCATGGTATGTTTCATGAAATATTTTTAGAACTACCCCCAAACAAAATAATTATAGATTTATCCGCTGATTTTAGACTTGAGACAGTGGAAGATTATACTAATTGGTATAATTTCAAACACGGCTCTACCGACTATTTAAAAAAGTTTACCTATGGTTTGACAGAATTAAATCGATCAGAAATAAAAAAATCTAAATTAGTTGCATGCCCAGGGTGCTATCCAACTGCAACTTTGTTAGGTTTATATCCTCTCTTGAAAGAAAATTTAGTTGATTGTATGAATATTACTGTAGACGCGAAATCTGGTGTAACAGGAGCTGGTAGAAGTCCAAAAAGGGATCTACTTTTCTCAGAAATATCCGAATCATTGAGGCCATACAGCGCGACGAATCACAGGCATATTCCAGAAATTGAACAACAAATCAGCAAGATAACGCAAAAAGAATCAAGAATTAATTTTGTACCCCATCTTGTTCCAATGAACAGAGGTGAATTAATTACTTCATATCTTAAAACAGAAGAACAGATTGGATATGAAGAAATAATAGAAATTTATATTAAAATTTACAAAGATGAGAAGTTTATATCTATATTAGAAGATAGAGTTTTACCAAATACAATTAATGTTAGGGGTTCTAATAGTTGCCATATATCATTAGTTCCAGGAAGAATTAAAGGTACTCTTATGGTCATATCAGCAATTGATAATCTTGTAAAAGGATCCAGTGGACAGGCAATCCAAAATATGAATTTGATTTTAGGGTATCCAGAAGAACTCGGTATTAGTCATATTTCTCTATTTCCTTGATTTTTAATAAATTTATATTAATACTCGTAATGGAAAAAAACATTTTATTGTCCAGATATGAGTACTGAATTCCATAGAATAAAGCAATTGCCACCTTATGTATTTGAGAGTGTAAACAAACTCAAAGCAAGCTGTAGAGCTGCGGGTGATGATATTATTGATCTTGGGATGGGTAATCCAGATATGCCAACTCCTATCCATATAAGAGAAAAGCTTATTGAAACTATCAATAAACCAAAAACAAACAGGTATAGTGCATCAAAAGGTATCCCTGGTTTGCTTAGAGCGCAGGCAGCATATTACGAAAGAAGGTTTGGTGTGAAATTAGATCCTTCAACAGAAATAGTGGCAACTCTTGGATCTAAAGAGGGTTTCGCAAATATTGCTCAGGCTATTACAGCCCCTGGTGATATTATTCTTGCACCTAATCCAACTTACCCTATTCATCAATTTGGTTTTATTATATCGGGTGGCGTAATAAGGAATATGCCAGCTTCACCTGATGAAAATTTCATGCGTGCGCTAGAGAATGAGGTATTAAATTCATTTCCAAAACCTAAAGTCTTAGTAGTTAATTATCCATCGAACCCGACGGCAATAAATGCTTCATTAGATTTCTATAAGGATATTGTTAAATTTTGTAAGAAGCATGATCTTATAATACTATCTGATTTGGCTTACTCGGAAATATATTTTGATGATAATCCACCCCCTTCAATTCTTCAAATTAGTGGTGCAAAGTCTTTATCAGTAGAGTTCACATCAATGTCAAAAACATATGCTATGCCTGGATGGAGAATTGGTTTTGCGGTAGGTAATGCGAGAATTATTTCAGCACTCATTAGAGTAAAATCATATCTTGACTATGGTGCATATACCCCAATTCAAGTTGCTGCATCTGCAGCTCTCAACGGTCCGCAGGATTGCGTTGATGAAATTAGAAAGGTTTATAAATCAAGGCGAAATGTTCTTGTAAAATCTTTTTCAAACGCTGGATGGGAAATACCTGAGCCTGCATCATCGATGTTTGCGTGGGCACCTATCCCAGATCAGTTCAAAGAATTAGGCTCAGTAGAATTCTCAAAGCTTCTTCTGAAAAGAACAATGGTAGCAGTTTCACCTGGGGTCGGCTTTGGAACAGAAGGAGAGGGTTATGTAAGAATTGCTCTAGTTGAAAATGAACATCGCATTAGACAAGCAGCAAGAAATATAAAGAAGCATCTTTTTGAATCGAATAAATAAGAATAAATAATAAAAATAATTTAAATATAATGAAAGAAATTAAAATTGGTATTGTCGGTCTTGGAAGCGTAGGGCAAGGAGTGCTTCAAATTTTAAATGAAAATTTAAATTCAATTGAAACCAAAACAGACACAAAGTTTAGAATTACGGGAATCTGTGCAAAAAATAAGAATAGAAAACGTGATATAGAAATTAGTACTTACCCATGGTACGATAATCCACTCGAGCTATCACTAAATCCGGATATTGATGTAATAATAGAATTAGTTGGTGGAGAGGGTGGTGTAGCCCTTCAGGTTGTTGAAGCTGCCCTTAAGAATAAAAAGCATGTCATAACGGCCAATAAAGCATTAATTGCTAAGCATGGAAATCAACTTGTTAATCTAGCAGAAAAAAATAATGTAAAAATCTTATTTGAAGCTGCCGTAGCAGGTGCAATTCCTGTGATAAAAACACTAAAAGAAAGTACTGCATCAAATAATATTTCTGCGATTTATGGTATTCTAAATGGTACATGTAATTACATATTAACTTCAATGGAACGTGAAGGCGTAAGTTTCAGTAATGCGCTAAAATCAGCACAGGATCTTGGTTTTGCTGAGTCAGATCCAACTTTTGATATAGAAGGCTATGATACGGCTCACAAACTTGCAATATTATCTAGTGTTGCATACTCAAAAGAAATAAACTTTAAGGATGTTGATATACAAGGAATTACTAAAATTGAATTAGATGATATAATAGCAGCAAAGGATTACGGGTTTAAAATAAAATTATTAGGTGTTTCAAAAAAACAAAATAATGGTGAAGTCTTCCAGGTTGTCAGACCAACTCTCCTTCCAATGGACTCAAATCTTGCAATGGTTGACATGGAAAAGAATGCAATATTTATCCGAGGGAATTTTTTTAGTGAGTTAATGCTTGCGGGTCCTGGTGCAGGAAGGCTGCCGACTGCTTCATCTGTGATAAGTGACCTATTCGATTTAGCTAATGAAACAAAATATCCTACTTTAGGCATCTCTTCTAATAAGCTAGAAAAAAATATAAAATCTATATCAATAAATTCAAATCGTTTTTATTTAAGACTCTTTTTGCCGGATGTTTCTGGGACCATGGCTTCAATAACAAATGCAATGGCAAGATATAATATTTCAATTGATGATATCACACAGCGCATATCTAAAAAAATGAAAGAAAATAATTTAGTGCCAATTACAATCATATCTAGTTTGACTGATGTAAACTCAATAAACAAAGCTGTGGAAGAGATTAATAAGAACAACTATAGCCCACTCTCTCCTAATATAATAGTAATCGAAGATTAAATTAGGAATAATCAATGGACAGATCATTTACCCTTGAAATAGCAAGGGTTACAGAAAATGCAGCTATATCTGCAGCAAAATTACGTGGTCGTGGTGATGAAAAATCTGCTGATCAAGCTGCTGTTGACGCCATGCGAACAGCACTGAATGGCATCAAAATGGATGGTGTTGTAGTTATTGGTGAAGGCGAGAGAGATGAAGCCCCAATGCTTTATATTGGAGAGAAGGTTGGAACTGGAAATGGGCCTAAGCTTGATATTGCACTAGATCCACTAGAGGGCACCACGTTATGCGCAAAAGCAATGCCAAATTCTTTAGCTGTACTTGCAATAACAGAGTCAGGAGGTATGCTGAACGCACCTGATACCTATATGAATAAAATTGCTATTGGTCCTGGCTACCCTGATGGTGTTATAGATCTTGACGCTTCTCCATCTGAAAATATTATCTCGATAGCAAAAGCAAAGGGTGTATCTCCTGAAGAAATTACTGTCTGCATCTTGGATCGTGATAGACACGCATCACACATAGAATCCACAAGAAGAGTTGGTGCTTCTGTTTACTTAATTCCAGATGGTGATGTCGCTGGTATAATTGCAACAACTGATCCTGTTGAAACAAACATTGACATGTATATGGGTATTGGAGGGGCGCCCGAAGGTGTATTAGCCGCAGCTGCCTTAAAGTGTATTGGAGGTCAAATGCAAGCTAGATTGGTAATTAACAATAGTGATGAAGAAATCAGAGCAATAAAAATGGGTATTGATGATTTAAATAAAAAGTATAATTTGCATGAACTGGTTTCAAAAGATGCCATATTTTCTGCCAGTGGTGTAACCGATGGTTCCATGTTAAGTGGAGTAAAATTTTATGAAAATAAAATATACGTCGAGACGCTTGTTATGAGATCGAATTCCGGTACTGTACGTCATATTAAAACAGAATATAATAACTTCAAATAAAACAGATCGATGCAATCAGTCGATCCTCATAAAAACCTAATTGAATTCACGAACACTATCTCAAATAGAATATGGTGCGTTAATATATTTAATGAAAACTATCTCAGCTCACTCTCAAAAGAATTTAATATAGATAAAACCTTTCTAAATATCTTAATAAATAGGTCAGTTGATGAAAAAGAATTTAAAAATATTACCGACTTAACAATAAAAAACAATCTTCCGGATCCACATATTTTGAAGGATATGGAACTAGCTTCGAATAGAGTCTGCAAAGCCATTATTAATAAGGAGGTAATTGGTATAATTGGAGATTATGATGTAGATGGGATAACTTCAGCTAGTATTCTGTATGATTTCTTGTTGAACAATGACTTACGTGCAGTTGTTAGAATACCTGATCGTTTTACAGATGGGTATGGTCCAAATCAGAATCTAATTAACAACTTAAAAGAATTTGGGGTAGACTTAATCATTACAGTCGACTGTGGATCAAACTCACACGAAATTATCAAAAATTTTCCAGATATAGATTTTATAATTTTTGATCATCATCAAACTGATAACACAAATGAATTGGGTGCTATAAATGTAAATCCAAATAGAAATGATGATAACAGTAATCTTGGCTATCTATCTGCTGCTGGAGTAGTTTTCCTTGCTGTTGTTTCTATTAATAGAATGCTTAAAAAGATAGCTATTGAACACTATGAAATGCATAAAACTGATTTACTTAAATATTTACCATTAACTGCTTTAGCTACAGTAGCTGATATTGTTCCATTGCAAAAACTCAATAGGGCTATCATTAAACAGGGTTTAGTACTTTACAAAAAATATAAAAATCTCGGTTTGGAAACCATTATTAGCAAATTAAAATCTTCTGATGAAATTACATCGAGTGACCTCGGTTACTTAATTGGACCAAGGATCAACGCAGGTGGCAGAATGGGACAATCTAAACTTGGTTTTGAATTATTGACATCCAATTCAAAAGAAATTTGTGAGAATATATCAAACCAACTTGAGGAACTTAATTCCAAGAGAATTGCTATTGAAAGCAACAATACAGAAGAGGCGATGTCACAGTATGAAGACATGGAAAAGAAGAATGATATTATTATCTTGTCATCAGAAAGTTGGCACGTGGGTGTTATTGGTTTAATAGCATCAAGGATCTCATCACGTTACGATAAAACAACCTGTGTCTTAACCCCTGTGAATAAAGACGATAATGTAATGATAGGGTCAGCTAGATCAGTTGGCGATATTAACATTGGCAAAGCTATCGAAGAGGCAGTCCTAAATGGTATTTTAATTTCAGGTGGGGGGCACAGTATGGCTGCTGGCTTTAAAATTTCCAAAAATAAACTCATGGAGTTCCATCATTATCTTTCTGAAGATAAATTCAAAATTGAAAGTAAAAGAAAGATTGTTATGGTTGATGGTCTCCTCATGTCATCTGCAGTTAATGCTGATTATGTAAAGGGCTTGTTAGAATTTGGTCCCTATGGAAATGGTTTTGAAGAGCCGAAGTTTATTTTTCCAAAGCATAAAATAATTGGATTAAGTGTATTAAAAAATCAACACCTTAAATTTAAAATCCAAGACGACAATGGATTTAATCTAGAAGCCATATCCTTTAGAAGTTTTGATATGCCCTTGGGAAAATTTATTATTGAAAATTCATATCAAAGAATGGATTTTTTGGGGAAGTTGTCTTTAAACCAATGGCTCAATAAAATCACCCCTCAAATAATTATAGAAGATGCCGCACTTAATAAATAAAACGCTTGCTTGCAATTAATGAATATACTAATTATATATTCGATAACGCTCCCTTCGTCTATCGGTTAG
>CALJEH010000081.1 GCA_938074435.1 uncultured Alphaproteobacteria bacterium | reverse complement strand
CAAGGTTGGTTACACCTGGACCCTTTGTTACAATGACAACACCGGGAACGCCTGTCAATTCTCCATATGTTGAAGCCATATATGCTGCTGTATTTTCATGATGGGTTAAAACATAATTTATACCTTCATTTGAGAAAGCATCAATTAAATTAATAGTATCACTTCCTGGAGTTCCAAAAACTTGTTTTACACCTCTTTTCTTCAAATATTTTGCTATGTACTGACATGTCTGCATTTTCACCTACTTCTTTTTCCAATTGGGACTCCATTATCTGAGGATAATGTGACAAGATCACCAACTTCTATATTACCTTCGATACCAACAGTTATACAAATGCCTAAATTTGTTTCAACATTTGCAATATTTCTTGGTTTCCAATCTTTTTGGCCAAGCATGTGGTTAATTAATGATATCTCCTTAACTATCCCTTCTCCAGCTTCTACAAGATCATAATCTATACTACCACAATTAGAACAAAAATATTTTTTTGGAAAAGTATATTTTGAGCATGACTTACACATATAAATTTCCATTTTTGCCATATTAAAAACCCTCTAAAATTGCGGCAGAAACTGTCCCACCATGTCTATATAGGGTCATCCCATAACCCGTTACTATTCCATATTTTGCACTATTGACTTGACGATCATTGGCTCTATTCTGCAGTTGTAATGCTACTTCACCAATTCCATTTAGCCCTCCAGCCATACCACCAGGCTGTCCAGCAGAGAGCATACCACCCCATGTATTTAGTGGAATATCAAGATTGGACATATTTTGTAAATAATTTTTTATATCTGAATTCTTAATTAATCCCAAATCATTTAACTGTGCCAACACTATTGCTGGATAGTCATCATATATGCTGTATACATCGATATCCTGAGGCGCCAGATTTGCTGTATCATACAAATTATTCTTAAATGTAATAATCCCTGTCTCAGTTCCGTCACCCTCCTGATTGTCATAATTAAAACTTTGCTGAAATGCTTTGATACGAACTTGCTTTTGTAGGGTATCATTTTCATTTCGGGATAATATCAAGGCATAGGATCCTGCTATGACGGGAACGCAATCATATCTGCATAAAGGTCCAGCAACTATCGGAGCATTTATATATTCTTCTTTGGATAATGGGCTTTTGTAGACTGCATGGGGATTCATCGAAGCCCAGTTTCTCTGAGCAATAAGTAAATTAGCATAATCTTCTTTTTGTAAATTGAATTTTTTCATTTGTCTTGTAGTAACCAAAGAATAAACACCATTTGGTCCTCCATGACCTAATGGTGATAAATGATCTCTAGTCGCACTATTATAGGCATTTGCTATCTTTGCGTAGCCTGCAAGACCAGTTGCATCCCCTGCTAATATTAAAATATTCTTCGCAGCTCCAGTTTGAACTGCCCTCATTCCATGACCAAGCATGTTCATAGCAGATGACCCACCATTGGTATCTTGTAATAGCCAATTGAGACTCAAACCAAATCTCCAGGCAACATCTATAGCAGAGTCTGGTGTAATTGAAAAAGATGCAATTGCAAGTCCATCAATATCTTTTAATGATAGATTTGCATCATTGAGCGCATTGTTAGTTGCATCCCTCATCAGGTTTTGAACAGTTTGACTTTCAGATGGGTGTCTTGTGTATTCTGATTGTCCTACGCCTATTATCTTGGGATCATACATATAGATTTAATTAACCAAATAGATAGGTATTTCCGAATGAAGCATTAAGTGTCTTGTAGCACCACCAAAAATAATTTCTCTTAATCTACTCTGAGTATAAGCTCCCTTTACAATAAGGTCTGCATTAACAGATTGGCTATATTCAAGAATTATCTGACCTATATTCTTCTCTTCACCAGATAATGTTACAGCTTTTGATTTGATGCCATGCGATGATAATAATTCTACAACTTGTTCACCTGTTGGACCGTCAGATATAACTTTTTCAACAGTTAGAATTGTTACATTATCGGCTTTTTTTAGGATTGGTAATGATGCAAAGACAGCCCTTGAACTTTCCGTTGTGCAATTCCATGAAATAACAACTTCTTTCCCTATGTCAATTTGTTTATTCATGGGTATTAGCATTACAGGCCTTCCCCCATCAAAAAGAATTGTTTGTATGGAACTTAAGCTTGCGCTCTGTAATTCTTGATAAGGTCTTGATATAATCACAACATTGTAAACCCTAGATAAATCACCTAAATATTTTTGATTTTGCAACTCATCTGATAACCACTTATATTTAAGATCATTTAAATCAGGATCAGAATTTGCTAACTCATTTATATGCTGAATAAATTTTTGCTTAAATTTTTGGGCTTCACCTGTGTTTTCATCGTGATGTAACGAGTCAAATATAATTGATCCCTCTTGAGCAATAAAACTATCTATTCTTTGTTGAATAGCAACACCACTTATACTAGAATTGTACTTCTTAGAAAGTGATATAGCACAATCTATTAAGTGCGGTATTGTTTCGATATATTCAAATGGTAGTAGTATATTTCTCATGATCAAACCTCCTCATTTATAGACTATATCAGAGACCTTTCATCAGTTCTTCTGGATCAACTGGTAATTGCAATTCTTTACCCGTCTTGGCTGATAAATCCATAGCCATGGTTAAGATAAGATTTCTGTGACCCTCTTCAGCTGTTGCATGCGGTGTTTCTTTACCAAGATATATTCTTGTGAACCATGAATTTGTCTCTTCTCTTAATGGCCCCCATAAATCTCCATTATAAATGTCACCCGGAGGAAAACTGGTCAAAAAATCTACATTCCTTGTTGCTTCTAGTTGAAGACCTTCAGGTTTGTATGCAGGACCTTGGTTATACTCTGTCGCTAATATCACATCTCTATGAGTATCTTCAATATCGATAACACCGTTTGTACCTACGATACCAATTTCAAGACCATAAACAGCTCCAGGCCATACTTTTGGTAATGCCCAGCATATATTCATACTAAAGATAGTCCCATCTTCCATGGTAAAAACACCAAAAGTTGCATCTTTTGTACCAAGTTCGGCCATTATTTTTTCAGTAGATCTTGCAAAAATTGATACGGGTTTTGCTTGTTTTCCTAATAACCATAACGCCATATCCAAGCTATGAGTTCCTGAAACAACCATAGGCGTTAAATGTCTTCTGTCTTGCGTAAGCCTCACCTCACCTGTTGGTGCCATTTTATTCATAAATGCTCTAACAACTACAGCGGTTGCCTCGCCTATTTGTCCGTTATTAATTCTCTCTTTAACTGCTAAAAATCTTCTTCTGAATCTTTGTGTATATCCAACTACTGCGTCAATACCTGACTCTTTTATTGCGTTTAAAACTTTTAATGATTGAATAGCATCAGTTGCAAGTGGCTTTTCAATCAACATTGGGATTTTACGTTCAACACCAGCGAGTATTGGTTCAACATGGCTCCATGTTGAAGTTGCAACGATTAAAGCATCTACTTCAGGTCTTTCAATTAACTCTCGAAAGTCAGTTGTAAAAAAATCTGCCTTAATATCATTTTTTAATTTTTTACCAAGTTCCTCATTAATATCTGCTAAACCAATCCATCCAATACCTGGATATTCTTTTGCTAGTGTAGATCTCATTCTTCCTACAACACCACAGCCTACAACAGCAAGCCCTAATTTTTTATCATGTGCCATTACATACCCCTTATACTAAAGTTTTATTCTACTAAAAAAAATTGATTTTTCAATTGAATAAAAACTAGATACTTGTTTTATTTTTTTAATTTATCTTGGTGAATTTGGTACAAATCAGGTCTATTTTGTTTTGTTGTTTCTATGGACTGAGTCATTCTCCATTCTGAAATCTTTTTGTGATTACCTGATAATAAAATATCCGGGGTCTGATATCCATCGTACTCTCTCGGAAGAGTATATTGAGGATACTCCAATAGTCCATCTTCAAAACTTTCTGAGAATTGAGACTCTTTTTTATTCATTACCCCATCTATTAATCTCACACATGAGTCGATAATATTTATTGCAGCAATATCTCCATTTGTAAGCACAAAATCTCCTGTTGAAATTTCTAAACCATTTGTTGCCTGTACAATTCTGTGATCAATCCCTTCAAATCTGCCACACAATATTATAATTCCTTCACCAGCGACAAACTCTTTGGCTATACTTTGTTGATATTTTATGCCTCTAGCTGCTGGAATTATTAATGGTCTTGTGTCACCCGATTTTCTGAGGCGTTGAATGACAGGGATTATAATATCTGCCCTCAAAATCATACCCGGACCGCCACCAGTTGGAGGTCCATCTATTTTTATTTTTTTCTTATCTTTGTGTTTCTCAATTTGGACGTAATCAATTGACCACAAATTATCATCAAGAGCTTTTCCTGTAATACTAAACCCAAGTGGTCCTGGAAATATTTCAGGGGTTGATGTTATAACAGTAACTTTCCACATTTTGAATTGTATTAATTAATTAATAATTCATTTGAAATTATAATTTTCGCTTCATTTAAAGACACTTCCGGGAAGTTTTCTTGTGTGAATGGAATCATTATAAGTTCACTATCTTGCTTCTTTATTTCAATTATATCACCCGCTCCAAAATTATAAACCATGTTAATAGTCCCTATATCTAGATCATTATTATCCTTTACTGATAAACCAATTAAATCATATACGAAATACTCATCATCTTCTGGAACAGCAAAATCTGACCTTCTTGTATAAATATAATCATCTTCTAAAGTGTTAGGATCAATATCATTTATTGAATTTAATTCAGCGATAAAGTGTGACCCCTTTTTTCCTTTTAATTGGTCACTTAACTTAATACTATATTTTCCACTTAAATATAAATTCTTGTAAGTTTTAATGCTGCTTGGTTCTTCAGTATAAGACTCAACTTGAAACTTTGATTTATTTAAAAACTTTACCAGTTTTCCAACACAGATCAGCTTATTGTATTTTTTTTCTTTAGACTTTTTCTCTTGGGTCATTTTGAACGAAAAAACTATTTAGTTTCTTCATCACCTGCTTCTTCTGCTGGAACTTCTTCTGCAGCTGGTGCTTCTTCTGCTGGAACTTCTTCTGCAGCTGGCGCTTCTTCTGCAGCTGGTGCTTCTTCTGTTGGAACTTCTTCTGCAGCTGGTGCTTCCTCTACCGCTGGAGCTTCCTCTGCTGGGGCTTCCTCTGCTGGAGCTTCTTCAACTTCTTTTTTTGGAATTGCTTTTTTAGGGTTATTTCTTGGATCACGTTTTGCTAGACCTTCTGCATCAAGAAAACGAAGAACTCTATCTGTTGGCTTTGCACCAACACCCATCCAATATGATATTCTTTCGTTTTGAAGAGTGACTCTTTCCTTATGATCTTTAGGAAGCAATGGATTATAAGTTCCAAGTTTCTCAATAAATCTACCGTCTCTTGGGTTTCTTACATCTGTTACAACTATTCTGTAATATGGACGTTTCTTTGAGCCACCTCTGGCCAACCTAATTTTTAATGCCATTCCAATTCCTTTTAATTAAAATTCCACTTATAAATAGCCACATTCACTTTTTTCGTCCAGTCAAATTTAACAAATTTGATAATTTATTTTGAGAATTCGGCAATCCGGGCAATCCAGGCAGTTTACCGCCAGGGGTATTACTCTGCAATTGAGATAGCATTTTTTCTGAAATATTACTATCATTTAATTTACTAATTTCATTATTATTTAAATCTGTCATATCAAAATTTTGATCTAACATACCCTTCTTCCCAAATTTTTTCATCATATCTGATGTTTGCCGATATAACTTAATGAGCTTATTTATTTCTGACACCTCTGTGCCTGAACCTCTCGCTATTCGTCTTTTTCTAGAAGCATTCAATAATTTAGGGTTTCTTTTCTCTTTTGGTGTCATTGAAGAAATAATTGCGATTTGTCGTATGATAATTTTATCATTCATGTTTGACTCAGCCATTTGCTTTTTGACCTTGCTAACCCCGGGTAACATTCCAAGTATCCCAGAAATACCACCCATTTTGGACATCTGCTTTAGTTGCTGTGCCATATCATCAAGATCAAACAGACCTTTTGATATTTTCTTTGCTATCTTGTTGGCATTCTCAGTATCGATCGTTTCTTTAGCTTTCTCAACAAGAGATATAATATCTCCCATTCCAAGAATCCTATTTGAAATACGATCAGGGTAAAATTCTTCTAAATTTTCTATCTTCTCCCCTACACCAACAAACTTTATTGGTTGACCAGTAATGTGCTTCATTGAGAGAGCGGCTCCACCACGTGAGTCACCATCTAACCTTGTTAAAATTACTCCCGTTAGAGGTAGTTTTTGTGAAAAAGATTTAGCAACATTTACAGCATCTTGACCAGTTAACGCATCTGCAACCAGCATTATCTCTTGAGAATTTGCAATTTGATTGATGCTATCTAATTCATTCATTAGACCTTCATCTACATGTAACCTGCCAGCTGTATCCAAAATCAATACATCAAAACCACCTAATTTAGCTTCTTGAAAAGCTCTTTTGGCTATCTCTGTCGGCTTTTGGTTTTTAATTATAGGTAGTGTTTCAATAGAGTTTTCAGTCCCAAGGATTTCTAGTTGCTCCTGCGCGGCTGGCCGATTTACATCCAAAGATGCCATCATTACTTTGTTTTTATATTTATTTCTGATGAAATGAGCAATCTTTGCAGAAGTCGTTGTTTTTCCTGAACCCTGTAAACCTACCATCATAATTACTGCAGGTGGGTTTACTTTTAAGTTTAACTCTACATTTTCTGAACCAAGAAGTTTTGTGAGTTCATCGTTAACAATTTTAATTACAGTTTGTCCCGGTGAAACAGATTTTATAACTTCTTCACCAATTGCTTTTTCTCTTACTTTTTCTAGAAAATCTTTTACAACTTCCAATGCAACATCAGCTACTAAGAGTGCCCTTCTAACCTCCCTAAGGGCTTCATCAACATTGGACTCCGTGAGGAGTCCCCTTCCGGTAATTTTTGAAAATACGGTTGATAATCTATCTGATAATGTCTCAAACATATATAATCTCGTTTATCCCTAATCTATTAATTTCAGGTAACACCACTCTGAGAATATCTAAAATATTTTAAATAATCTAACTATTACTATCATAAAATAAAAAAAATAACTATATTGCAAATATACATTACTTTACAATTGCAAGATATGCTTCAAAGTTAATATAATGAATAAAATTTCCTTTATCGATCTAAAGACACAATATTCAGTTTTAGAACAAAATATAAAAAATTCTATCTCTAATGTTCTTGAGAGTGGTCAATTCATTCTTGGTCCAATTGTTGAGGAAGCTGAACTTTTATTATCAAAATATACTGAGGCAAAAAACACAGTTACAGTATCTAGTGGAACGGATGCTCTATTTGTCTCTCTGCTGGCTCTTGATATTGGTCCTGGATCAAAAGTCTTCTTGCCTTCATTTACATATACAGCAACTGCAGAGGTAATTGCATTGTTGCAAGCCACGCCGGTTTTTGTAGATGTGGATGAATTAACTTATAATATCTCTTCAATTGATCTTAATCTAAAAATAAATAGCTATAAGAAATCTGAGCTTAATAATTCAGCAATTATTGCTGTTGATTTATTTGGGCAACCAGCTGATTACCCCATATTGCAAAAAATTGCTGATGAACATGGTCTTCATCTTATTTCGGATGCAGCTCAATCATTTGGTGGTGTAATAAATGACATGAAAGTTGGAAAATTAGCCCCTATTACAACGACTAGTTTTTATCCGACTAAACCATTATCATGTTATGGTGATGGTGGTGCAATATTCACCGATGATAATGATGTTGCTAAAAAAATTAAATCGATAAGATCACATGGAATCAGTAATGATCCTTATGAGAACATAAGAATTGGAACAAATGCGAGATTTGATGCAATACAAGCTGCTATAATTATTAATAAGCTAAGCATTTTTGACGAAGAACTAACACAACGCCGAAAGATTGCATCAATTTATGATCAAGAACTAGGAGAATATGTCCTTTTACCCAGAATTCAAACTGAAATGAAATCAGCATGGGCACATTACACAATTCGTACAAAAAAAAGAAATGCGATGAGAAAATTTTTGTTAGAAAATGATATACCAACAATGATATACTATCCGAAACCTATGCATAAACAGATCGCTTATCAGAATTACCATAATCATAAAGATGCCCTACCAAACAGTGAAATGCTGTGTAATGAAGTATTAAGTTTACCATTACACCCATACATAAATGAAGATCAAATCCTAAGAATTACTTCAAAGATCAAAGAATTTTTGAAGAAATAAAAGGTTACACCATTGAAAGTAAATTTTTATAAAATGAATGGAGCTGGAAATGAGTTTGTTATCGTAGATAACTCACGGAATGAATATTTAATTACAAAGAGTTTAATTGAGAAAATGTCAAACAAAACTACTGGTCCTGGTTGCGATCAGTTCATTTCTATTGAAAAAATTAATAACAATAACGTTGATGTTAAAATTTGGAACAAGGACGGTAGCACTGCAGAAGCATGCGGAAACGCTTCAAGGTGTGTCGCTAAAATTATGTTTGAAAAAAAGCATGTTAATGAGATTAACTTAAATATGCATTCACTAAGGCACATTTGCAATCTAACAGAACATGGAGATATAAGAGTTAATATGGGTAAGGCGCAAACTCAATGGAAGAAAATTCCTACAACCTTCAAAACCGATAATACCCTTCATTTTAATTATGACTTTCAAATAACTCCTCTAAAAAATATACAAGATGTTTGTGTGGTTAACATTGGTAATCCTCATATAATTTTCTTTTGTAAAAATTTAAGTAATTTAAATGTAAATGAAATTGGTCCAAAAATAGAAAATCATGAGATTTTCCCTGAAAGGATCAATGTTAGCTTCGCTCATATAATTGATAGACATAATATAGATTTAATAGTCTGGGAAAGGGGTGCTGGGATAACAAAAGCATGTGGAACAGCCGCAGCAGCTGTCGCATTTGCTGCTAACAAATTAGATCTATCTGAGACTAATGTTTATATTAATCTCCCAGGAGGAAAACTTCAAATTGACATCGACATAAAAGATAATATTTTTAAGTCAGGACCAGCTGAACTTGAATATATTGATGAATTCGTATATGAAGAGTCCAATGGTTAATAACTTAAATTTTCTTACGTTCGGATGTAAGTTAAATACATACGAAACCCAAATTATGAGGGAAAAAGCTGAAAGCTCTCATTTGAAGAACTTCAGCTTCATAAATAGCTGTGCTGTCACGAACGAAGCCGTGAAACAGGTACGACAAGCAATTAGAAAAGAAAAGAAAAATCATCCCAATAACAAACTGGTTGTAACTGGATGTGCAGCAGAATTATATCCTCAAGACTTCATTAATATGCCGGAAGTTGATTTTGTTATTGGTAATAATGAAAAAACAAAGACAAATACCTTCATAAATCTCTCTGGAATAAATAACCAAGAAATTAAAGAGAATGAACTCAGTCATGATGATCACCCATTCATAAATGGTTTTGAAGATAGAACAAGAGCGTTTGTTCAAATTCAGAATGGATGTGATCACAGATGTACGTTTTGTATTATACCCTTCGCGAGAGGAAATGCCACTTCTCTTTCTGGAGAGATCATAGTCAAACAAGTTCAAAAATTAATAGATAATGGTTATCATGAAATAATATTGACTGGAGTAGATATTACTTCCTATGGAAAAGATCTGGATGGCGATATCACCCTTGGTAAACTCTTGAAATACATAATAAAACATACAGATGGTTTAAAAAGATTAAGAATTTCATCTATAGATTCAATTGAAATTGATGAAGATTTTCTCGAAATTTTTTCTACTGAAAATATTATAATGCCCCATCTCCATTTATCATTACAATCAGGTAATAATATGGTTCTTAAAAGAATGTTGAGGCGTCACCAAACAGAAGATGCTATTAATTTTTGCGAAAAAGTTAGAAAAATACGACCTGAGACAGTATTTGGCGCAGATATTATTGCTGGCTTCCCGACTGAAACCGAAGAAATGCATCAAACAACCATAAAACATATTGATGAATGTGATATAACATACTTACATATATTCCCATTTTCTGCAAAAACAGGAACCCCAGCGGCAAGAATGCCACAAATAGATAAGAATACCATCAGAAGGCGTGCAAAGGATCTGAGGGATTTAGGATCAATAAAATTGAATTCTTATCTAACAAGTGAAATTGGTAAGCAAAAAGATATTCTCATTGAAAAGCCTGGATTCGGTAGAACAGAACAATATTCAATGGTTTTATTACCAAAAAATATTGCTCAAGGAGAAATTACCTCAAAGAAAATAATTGGCGTTAGCAAAAATCAACTTCTTGCTGAATTAAACTAAAAACTTAAGAGAAATGAAAAATAATTGGTTCAAAAAATTAAAAAATAGCTTATCCAAATCTTCTTCAGCAATTTCGGAAGGAATTGTTAAAATCGTTAGTTCAAAAAAACTTGACGATAAGACACTGCAAGACCTTGAAGATCTTCTAATCACTGCCGATATAGGTGTTGCCACATCTATATCAATAATTGAAAACCTAAGAAAAGAAAAGTTCAATAAAGATATTGAGATTAATGAAGTTAGAGAATTTATCGCTTCACAAATAGAATCTAAACTAATTAATTCTTACGTGCCGTTAAGAATAGAAAAAGAAACTAATCCCCAAATAATTTTAGTCGTAGGTGTCAATGGATCCGGAAAAACTACAACAATAGCAAAGCTAGGCAACTTGATAAAAAAAAGAGGTTTAAGTGTTGTTTTTGGTGCTGCAGATACCTTTAGAGCTGCAGCGTCTGAACAATTACAAATGTGGGCAAGAAGATTGAATATAGAAATTATCGCTATCCCTGGTTCAAATGATGCAGCAAGTGTAGCCTTTGAAACAGTAAAAAAAGCTAAAGAGACAAATAAAGATTTTGCTATCATCGATACAGCTGGAAGGCTTCAGAATAGATCCGAACTTATGGACGAGCTTGCAAAAATTATCAGAGTGATTAAGAAAATAGACCCTAATGCGCCGCACTCAATATTATTAACGTTAGATGGGACTGCAGGTCAAAATGCAATCCAACAAGCAAAAGTTTTTAAAGAAATAGCGAATGTAACCGGTATGATAATTACAAAGCTAGATGGCTCAGCTAAGGCAGGATATATTGTCTCAATCTCACAAGAACTAAATATCCCAATTCATTTCATCGGGGTTGGAGAGTCAGTAGAAGATTTAAATGACTTCAATATAAAAGATTTCTCAAGACTTATTGTTGGGCTTGACGAATAATAATCGATATGGCACAAAAGAAAAAACACCCACTAAATTCTACAAATCCAAAAAATTCTTTATCCTTGATATTTCATCAGGTGCAGCAAAAGATGGATCTTGATCAAAAAAATATTTTCTTAAAATACAGTATTACTCCAAGGCAATTCATAGTACTGCAAACTATTGATTACTTACCTGGGATAAATCAAAACCAAATTGTTACTCACATCCAAATTGACCGATCTACAGTGAGCGATATTATACAAAAGCTAGAAACCAAAAATTACATATACAGTTACCCCAATTCAAATGACAAAAGAAATAAAGAAATAAAAATCTCAACTCAAGGTAGAAGTATTTTGAGAAGATTACAAAAGATAGTTAATGAGCAAGAAAAGGATTTTCTTAGAAGAATTAATTTGGATACAAAAAATAAACTACTGTCGAGCCTAAAAAGGTACGCTAGAGATAATTAATTTAAAAACTTAAATTTCAAGCTAAGAATTAAACTCATAGCACTAAGAAATAAGTTAACTTTTTATAGTTCTCTTATTATATTAAAATTTTATTACAAAATTTATTATTCTATTTCACTCTCTTTCAAAAAATCCCGGGTGTTCACGGTGAACTCCAAAGTTCACAATTCTTTTACCATATCTGATATTCAGATTATCTACCGATGATGATAACCTCTCTGTTAAATTCTTCTCGCCTGCTTTTAACTCAAGAAAAAATTCCCCCGATCTATCTTTCAGTTTGATCAAACCACTTAATCTAACGCCAACAAAATCGATCCTATTGGGATACAGGGTTATATCAATTTTATCCCATAATTTCTTAAACTCTCTTAGAAAATAAAATGTGTCTTGAGAAAATACAAATGTAACGGAATCTTGCCAAACACCTACACTATTGATTCTTACAAAAATATCTAAACGACTAGCACAATAATTATGTTTCCTGATTCTTTCAGAGGATTTTTCTATTAACCATCTACCCACAAGGTAAGCTCTAGAAGGTGACCGATTCTCTGGAGAAAGCACCTTAGAATTTCCATAACTGCCTCGAGTTGAATTATTAATAGGAATATCTTCACCTCTTAAAGCCCTTACAAATCGTTCTCCCTCTATAGATCTCCAAACCAGTCTAGCATGACGCGGATCCATATTATATAAATCACTAATAGAATATATTTTAGAATTAAGTAGTTTCCTCTTAATCCCTTTAGAAATACCCGGAAGATCATCTAATGATAAGTGATTAATTCTCTCTGGCATATTTTCTTTGTATAGCCATTGTAAGCCATCGGGTTTTTGTATTTTACTTGCTATTTTAGCTAACAATGGATTTGGACCAATGCCTATCGATAATCTTATTTGACTACCCACCCGTTGACTAATAAGCTGTTTAATTTTTGTCGATAAATCTAGTGCATTGTGTAAACTGCTATTATTACCACCTAAATACACTTGAAATTCATCAATAGACCTCACACTCTCAAGTTCAGCAATACCATCTATTAAATATGAAATATACCTATTATATTTTGTGTAAAGCTTGTGTCTACTTTGCCTAAAATTAATAGCAGGGCATAAAATCTTAGCCTCATAAACTCTTGTCCCAGTTTTTACACCATAAGCTTTAGCTTCATAACTAGCCGCTACCACACACCCTGCATCATTATTTATGGCAGTAATAGCAACAGGCTGATTCCTTATACTAGTATCTAACTGCTGCTCAATACTTGCAAAAAAACTATCCATATCAATATATAAGGTCTTAAAGTGCATCATTTATAATTTTTTTCTTTATTTATTATTATTTTGTTCTTATTTTGTTCTATACTATGGATAAAGAAAAACAATTAAAAAATATTGCTTTTGGAGGAGATTGGTCTGAGAAAACATTGGCTGATCATGAAAAAGAAGTTTTTCTTGATAAATTAAGAAAGACCTACCAAAAATCTATGACAGGAGAATTGAAAGATAGAGAGCTCCAAGAAATATTAATCTACATCAGAAAGAATGTAGAAAAAGGAAACCTCTTAGCAAAATCATTTGAAGAAAAAATAAAGATCAAAAATTCCCATCAAAGAAAGACAGAACTTTTAAAAGTAATAAATATTAT
This sequence comes from uncultured Alphaproteobacteria bacterium, assembly GCA_938074435.1. GTDB lineage: Bacteria > Pseudomonadota > Alphaproteobacteria > Rhizobiales > TMED25 > TMED25. Next base: position 1,300 of record CALJEH010000081.1, on the reverse strand, counting down.
AAAGCTATGGTTAGCGATAGGATAATTGATCGTTATACGTCATTCTGTCTGTGTATTTGACATCACAAAAATAACAACAACTCCTAATAATATTAGTGCGATACCTATAAGAGCTGGCAAATCCAAACTTTGTTTGAAAAATAAATATCCGACAATCGTGACAAGCACAATCCCCAAACCCGACCAAATTGCATAAACAATCCCAACAGGTAAAAATTTTAGAACTATTGATGACAAAAAGAGAGCAACAAAAAAACATAATATGGCGAGTATAGATGGTAAAAATTGTGAAAAGCCATTAGACATTTTCAAGAAACTTGTCCCAAGCGTCTCTGCAACTATTGCCAAAAAAAGATATAACCAATGCATCTATACTCTTTCTAAACAAAAAACTCAATTATTGAGATCTTTGATATCCTTTACTTCTTTTAACCCAGGAAATAAAAACCACCAAATAACTGATAGAGATATAGTCAAAGCACCACCAAACATGATTGCCGGTACCGTCCCTATCAGACTTGCTGAGAAGCCTGCTCGGAAATCTCCTAGTTCATTTGAACCCTGGGTTATAACTGAATGAACTGACATTACTCTACCACGCATATTATCAGGTGTAACTAGCTGAACGATGATTTGCCTAATATTCATACTCACCATATCAGAAGCACCATAGATAAATAGTGCAGTAAGCGATATCCATAATGACGTAGATAATGAAAAAACAATTGTCGCAAAACCAAAGATAATTATAGAATAAATTAGAACTCTCCCAGGATAATGGATTGGAGGTGACTGTGATAACATCATAGCAGCACATAAAGCTCCTATCGAGGGCATTGCGCGTAAAACTCCAAGACCTTCTGGTCCAATGTTTAATATATCAAGCGCAAATATTGGTAGCATACCCATTATACTACTAAATAACATTGCCACTATATCAATGGCCATTGTTCCAAGTACTATCTTAGATCTCCACACATATACAAACCCACTAAGTAAGACTTTTAATGTAACTCTCTCAATTTCTTTAAATTCATTTTTTAAATTTGGAAGCGATATTGCGCTCATGGTTGAAATCATGAAGCTTATTAGAGCAACTGCATAAACCCATTTGTCTATATATGCAATTAATAATCCAGCTATAATTGGTCCAAATAATGCCCCAAATTCATCAAAAAAATTTACATAACTTACAGCCCGTGGGAAAATATCTTTGTCAACTAGATTTGGTAAAACTGCAAACGAGCTTGGACCCTCAAGAGACATGGCTATCCCATGCAGAATTAGAATTAAATAAATT
>CALJEH010000080.1 GCA_938074435.1 uncultured Alphaproteobacteria bacterium | reverse complement strand
ACGTAGGTCAAGGTGAGTGCGTAAACATTGAATATGTATCTGCTAATCCAACAGGTCCGCTGCATATCGGTCATTGTAGGGGTGCAGTAATTGGAGATGTATTAGCATCACTTTATGAAAGAATGGGCTATCAAGTAACACGAGAATATTATGTTAATGATGCTGGTGGGCAAATAAATCAGTTAATTAGCTCCATAAGATATAAAATAAAATCATTTCTCTCTATCAATACAGAAGAGGACTTTCTTATCTATAATGGAGAGTATATAGAAATTATTTCAAAGGAAATTCTTCAAAAATATTCAGGCGCAGTAATTGAGGATCCTGATTGTGATGAAATTATAAGGCAATATTCAATTGATTATATTTTGAAATTAATAAAAAACGATTTAGAGAAAATAAACATCAAACATGATCTATTTTATTCTGAAAAATCTCTTTTGGATTCAGGTGAAATACCAAAAGCCATTGAAATTTTGAAACAGAAAGGTTTTGTGTATTGGGGTAAATTAGACCAGCCGATAAACCAAGAAAATGTTGATGTTATAGATAGAGAGCAGGAGCTTTTTAAATCAACAAATTTTGGTGATGATATTGATAGAGCTATTTCAAAAGCTGATGGAACACACACATATTTTGCATCGGATGTAGCTTATCACAACAACAAGATTAAACGAGGTTTCACAAAATTAATAAATATTTGGGGGGCAGACCATGCAGGGTATGTTGCTCGTTTAAAAGGATCCGTTAAAGCTCTAACAAATAATGATGCTTCTGTTGAAATTATATTATGTCAATTGGTAAAGTTGTTTAGAGATAATAAACCTGTAAAGATGTCAAAGAGAAATAATGACTATATTACAATTGATGAAGTTGTTGATGAAGTGGGACCAGACCCAATTAGGTTTATGATGTTGTTTAGAAAAGCGGATGCCCCATTAGACTTTGATTTTGTTAAGGTGTGCGAAAAATCAAAGGAAAACCCTGTTTTTTATGTTCAGTATGCTCACGCAAGAATCCATTCTGTGTTTAGAAATTGGAACGAAACAAATAATAAAAAATTTGATGAAGAAATATCAAATATGAGTTCAAACTTTGATCTAATTACAGATCCTAATGAGATAGATATAATCAAAAATATGTCTTATTTTCCAATGGTAATTAGAAATGCACTTATTACAAATGATATACATAAAATAGCCTATTATTTACATGATTTAGCATCAGAATTTCATTCGCTATGGAATCATGGTAATGATCACTCAGAAATGAGGTTTATAATTGAAAATAAAGAATTAACCCAACAACGTTTATGTCTTATATATTGCGTAGCAGGAATAATTAAAAGTGGAATGGACATTCTAGGTGTCACTTGTCCAGAGAGCATGTAATTTTATGTTGGTTTATTTAAAGAAAAAAATAAATAAATTCAGGCTAATACTGTTACTTATCTTATCGTCAATGTTTATAGCCTCTTTCTTTTACATTACATATGATGATGGCATCTATTATGTTTATAAAGATAACTTATATCCTTTCAAAACTTATCCAGAATCAAGCCCAAAGAAAATTGAAGATGATCTAAACGTCTATACTAAAATGGTATATCCAGACTCAGAAGTTGATACTGAATATGCAATAGTGGATGAGTCATATATAGATGGATCTGAGCTTGATAGAGCAGAAGAGTCTTTGTTTTTTGAATATAATGAAAATATTATTGAATATGATGAAGAAAATAAATTTGTTATGGAGGCACTGGAGCTTATAGACCCATCATCTCCATCAGTGCAGACATATGGTATCTATGAGAAACAGCCAATACTCGTAAATGCAATATACTTAGATAATGATTTTTCTATAATTGATGAGAGTATCTCAGAGAATTTCTACTTTGAAGAAGTTAATCAGAATTTGTTACAAGAAACAGATATAGACTCTATTATTAAAGTGGAAGAAACATCAACTATATCTGAAAGTATTTTTTCAAACACAAATGAAGCTATTGATCTTGAAGAATTACTTAGAAATAGTGAAATATTTGAATATAATAATCCAAATGAAGACATTGTATTAGCAATTGCTCCAGTTGAATCCGAAAATATAGAATCAGAAACCATTGAATTCGTGTTATCTGACGTTAATAATACTGAAGCTGATATTATAATAGAAGACTTTATTTATCCAATATCAAAACCAACTGAATTGATCAATCCAATAACTGGATCAGACATCTTAGATGAATTTATTAACCCAACTACAACTAATATAGTTGAATTTAAAAAGGTTTATTATGGGGTTCAAGTATCATCCGTTGAAACAAGATTAGAGGCTGTAAATATTTATGAAAGATTATTAATTGAATATTCTAGCGTGCTAAATAGATCCAATCAATCTCATAAAAACCTAATAAAACAAGATGATTTGGGTAGTATGGGTACTTGGTACAAATTAAGGATTGGGCCTTTTGATGATAGATCAACGGCTAAAAAACTATGTTCGTCATTGAGAGATGAGGGTTTGCCTGGCTGTATAGTGGTTGAACTAGAATAATATTATGAATATTAAACCACTTGTACTTGGTGTTCAATCTCATTTATTAAATAAAAATGAAATAGAAATTTTAAATAATATAAATCCATTTGGAATAATTTTATTTTCAAGAAATATTCAAAATAAAAAGCAACTAAAAGAACTTGTTTCAAAAATAAGAACAGAAATTCGTCATGATGTATTTATTCTCATAGATCAGGAGGGTGGCAGTGTTCAAAGATTATCAGCTCCAGAATGGAGATCTTATCCAAGCTTTAAAAATATTGGTAATTTATACAAGAAGTCATCAGAAGATGCTCTAAATTTTTCATATCTCATGGGTAGATTGATTTCATACGATTTAAAATTAGTAGGTGTTGATATAAATTGTTCCCCATGCATTGATGTTAGAAAAGAATACACAAGTAATTTTTTGGTGAATAGATTATTTTCGGAGAATCCATTAATTGTCTCAGTCTTAGCCACTGAAATGATCAGAGGATTTAAGTGTGAAAACATTATTCCTGTTATTAAGCATATTCCTGGTCATGGAAGGGCAATTGATGACAGTCATCATGAACTTCCCATAGTCAAATCTTCCCTGAGAGAATTATTTTCGGATGATTTTAGTGTTTTTAAGACTTTAAATCATCTGCCTATGGCTATGACAGCACACATCATATATAGTGAAATTGATAATAAACCAGCAACAATATCAAAAAAAACAATGAAAGTTATAAGAGAAAACCTTGGCTTTGATGGTATTCTTATAACAGATGATATTAACATGGGTGCATTATCTGGAAAACGTGAAAATAAGGTAACAGATTCTCTAGATGCCGGCTGTGATTTAGTATTGGACTGTTCTGGCGATAACCAGATTTATTGTGATTTCTTAAATGATATCCCAAACTTAGATAGATCTCATATTAATTTAAATTTAGATAATTTTCTCAATTCACAAAAAGATGAGGATTTCATAAATATTGATAATGTTCTCGAGGAATACTGTTCTATATTAGGATTATATAGCGAGATCTTTGTTAAAAAATGAATCAAATAATACATTCAGTAGAATTGAACACAACAAGCAATTTAATAATTGATATCTCTGGATTTGAAGGTCCAATCGATTTATTACTTAATCTAGCAAGAAAACAAAAAGTCGACCTGACAGAAATATCAGTTTTTGAACTTTCAAAACAATACATACATTATATAAATACTCAAGTTGAATTGAAGATTGATGTTGCTGCTGATTATTTAGTAATGGCATCTTGGCTTACTTATTTAAAAAGTAAATTACTACTTCCTGCTGATGATCCTGATATTGAAGAAGAAATCACTGCAGAGGAAATGGCAAGCCAAATCTCACACAGAATGAGAAGGCTGGATGCAATGAAAAATGCTAGTAATATATTATTTAGTCGACCATTAATAAATCGTGATACATACCTACGAGGTATACCTGAAGAATTTGATGAGGTAACCAAACTCATTTATAATTCATCATTATATGATTTAATTAAATCTTATATTGAAAAACAAGAATCTTCTATTCCCACTCCAATTAGAATTTTTAGATTAGACTTTATGTCTATTGATAGTGCTCGCAATCTAATATCAAAAATTTATTCAAAGCTTTCAAGTTGGATAAATTTCATTAATATATTAGATAGTGATATAGAGGTGTCCAACAAAAAAAGTAAAATGGCTAGTTCATTCAGTGCAATTCTAAATATGGTTAATGAAAAAGAAATTCTTACTAAACAGGATACTAAATTTGGTGATATCTATATTAAAAAAATTGATAAAGATTGAATCTGTAAAAAATGAAAAAAAGTTTTTTAAATAGACTCGGTATAAAGCCAAATATCAAACTAGTGAATGAAAAATCATTAAGTGAATTTGATGACAAGAATATAGTGGAAGCGATTGTATTTGCCAGCAGAGATCCAGTGCATATAGATTATCTAATTACTAAAGTATCAAAGAGTGATAAATCATATCTAAATAATATTCTATCTCTTTTAAAAGAAGATTATAAAACAAGAGGTGTAATATTTGAATACAATGAAAACTATTGTCTGTTTAAAACATCACCTCTTTTAAAAGCGGCATTATCAGATGAGTATCAAGAAACTCGCGACTTATCCCGTGCTGCAAAAGAAACCCTTGCCATTATTGCTTATCACCAACCAACCACAAGATCTGAAATCGAAGAGATTCGCGGGATATCCTCATCAAAAGGATCCCTGGATGTTCTACTTGATTATCATTGGATTGAAATAGCAGGTAAAAAAGATATTCCTGGAAGACCAATACTCTACAAAACAACTAAAAAATTTCTATTGGACTTTAATCTTTCTGATATAAATGATTTACCTAATTTAAGTGAACTAAAGAGGGAGGGTCTTCTAAACTCTTTGGAAGGAAAATGAAAATCATATAATTATAAGAATGAAGAAAATAGTAAATTATTTGTGTGCTCCAAGACTGAGGGTAGAGAAACTAAATTGGACTAATTCTGGAAAAAAAATTGTTTCAGATATATCCCTTAGTCTATTCCCAGGAGAAGTCTTGTGTCTGTTGGGTGACTCTGGCTGTGGGAAAACATCTTTTTTAAGGTTAATTTGTGGGCTTGAAAAAGAAGATACAGGTGAAATATATATAAATGAAGAAATTATATCATCTGCAAAAGTTAATGTTTTGCCTGAGAAACGTCCAATTAGCATGATCTTTCAAGATTATGCTTTATTTCCTCATATGACAGTTTATCAAAATATTGCATATGGTGTTAGCTCCGCACAAAAGGAATCCAAAATTGATAAAATTATTAAAGATTTAGATATTCAAAATCATCTAAAAAAATATCCCCATGAACTATCTGGAGGTGAACAACAAAGGGTTGCTTTGGCAAGGGCCATAGCTCCAGAACCACTTATATTACTTATGGATGAGCCTTTTTCAGGGCTTGATAGATCTCTAAGGGAGTATATTCGTGAAGAAACGATATCCTTGTTAAGGAATAGTCAAGCTGCCATAATACTTGTTACCCATGACCCTGAAGAAGCCATGCTTGTTGGTGATAGAATAGCACTAATGAGAAATGGAAAGATTAATCAAATTGGTACTAATGATGAGATGATGTTTCAACCAGTTAATGATTATACTGTTAGTGCATTCTCTAATGTTAATACCTATCTGTCTGTAATTAAGAATAAAAAAGTTGAAACACCATTTGGTTTCTTTGAAATACCAAAGAATATTAGTGGAAAACAAGCAAAGGTTTTAATAAGGGATCAGGCATTTCAAATTATTAACCCAAAAGAGGGTAATTCTTATAGAGTTAATCAAATTGACTATACGGGTGACAGTTCGAGAATTGAGTTAATGGCAACTAATTATGACATACAAGTGAAGATAACTGTACCGGGAAAAACATTTGTAAAATTAGATGATATAATTGGATTGTCAGTTGATGAAAGATATGTACATATATTCTAAGGGAAACTCATATGAATAAAATTAAAATAAATGGGATCGAGTTTTCAAATCAAAACCCGTTAGTATTTATAGCCGGGCCTTGTGCAATAGAGTCAAGTGAACATGCTCTAAAAATGGCTCATCTTTTAAAAGCTATAAGTATTGAGAATGGTTTTAAGTTAATTTTCAAGTGCTCTTTCGATAAAGCAAATAGGACTAGTGTAAACTCAGATAGGGGGGTTGGTCTTAAGAAGTCCATCCCAATATTTGAAAAAATAAAATTAGAAACAGGATTAACAATTTTAACAGATGTACATGAGACATACCAATGTGAAGAAATTAAACATTGCGTCGATATAATACAAATACCGGCATTTCTGGCAAGGCAAACAGATTTATTAATAGCTGCAGCAAAAACAAATAAAGTAGTAAATATTAAAAAATCGCAATTTATGTCTCCATGGGATACAAAACATCCAATAGAAAAAATTGAGTCACAATCAAATAATAAAATTATTTTAACAGAAAGAGGTTATACATTTGGATATAATAACCTCGTAGTTGATTTTAGATCAATTGAAGTAATGAAAAAATTTGGTTACCCTGTCATTTTTGATGCAACCCATTCAGTTCAATTACCTGGAGGTAGTGATAATAAAAGCTCGGGTCAAAAAGAATTTATAGAATCACTCTCAACTGCGGCAGTTTCACTTGGTATATCGGGTGTTTTTGCTGAGGTACATGACAACCCAGCTCTTGCAATTTCAGATAGTGAAAATCAACTTGACTTGGATGCTTTTGACAAGCTAACAAAAAGGCTGATGAAATTTGATGTACTTACAAAAAATAATTAATTTACGTTAGGATTAAGATGACAAAAATAAAAAAAGTAAAAGGTAGAGAGATTATTGATAGTAGGGGGAATCCTACTGTTGAAGCAGATGTTGAATTGGATAATGGTATTGTAGCTCGTTATTCAGTCCCTTCTGGTGCATCAACTGGAATACATGAAGCAATAGAATTACGTGATTGTGATGATAGATATCATGGTATGGGAGTTATGAAAGCTGTGAATAATATAAATACTCTAATTAATGATCTTCTATGCGGGTTTAACCCAGTTGACCAAGAAAAAATTGATCAGGCTCTAATAAAACTTGATGGCACTGATAATAAAGGGGAACTCGGTGCAAATGCAATTTTAGCAGTCTCCATTGCAACAGCAAAGGCAGCTGCCTCGTCAATTAATCAGAATTTGTATCAATATTTGTCTGTTGAAGATAATTTTAAATTACCCGTTCCAATGATGAATATATTGAACGGGGGTGCTCATGCAGATAATCCCATAAATATTCAGGAGTTTATGATTATACCTGCTAACTTTAATACTTTTAAGGATAGTTTACGCGCTGGGGCTGAAATATTTCGATCACTAAAGGATAATCTAAAAAGAGACTCTCTCGGAACATCTGTTGGTGATGAAGGTGGTTTTGCTCCGAATATACAATCAGTTGAAAGTGCTATAGAGATTATTATTAAATCAATCAAAGATGCAGGGTATGAGGCTGGTAAAGATGTTTTTCTCTCGCTAGATTCTGCTTCAAGTGAGTTTTTTAAGAATGACACGTATCAACTAGAACCAGATCGTACGCCACTTGATAAATTTCAAATAATTGAGTTCTACGAGTCGATTATAAAAAAATATCCTATTATTTCAATAGAGGATGCTATGGCTGAAGATGATTGGGATGGATGGAGCCAATTAACCAAAACAATAGGAGACAACTGTCAACTTGTTGGTGATGACTTATTTGTTACAA
>CALJEH010000079.1 GCA_938074435.1 uncultured Alphaproteobacteria bacterium | reverse complement strand
TTATGTATTTAGTATTTAAAAGTTGAATATATGTTATTATTTATTATTTATCAATATATGAATGCTATTTTAAAATACAAACTTAGATTAGATTTTTAGTGATTAATTTTAATGTTAGACGATATCTATAATAATAAAATAATAGAATTTGCATCTAATATCCAGCATATAGGTAGGTTGAATAACCCTGACTCGTCTGCGACAAAAGTCAGTAGATTATGCGGTTCAAAAGTTACTGTGGATATAAAAATTAGTGAGAACATTATTACAGAATTTGCTCACGATGTAAAAGCGTGTGCATTAGGTCAAGCTTCATCATCTATAATGGCTAAGAATATAATTGGCTCATCCAAAGAAGAATTAATTGAAGTCGCAGAGATAATGTTAAATATGTTAAAAAATGATGGACCACCTCCGACAGGAAAATGGTCAGATTTAGCCTTTCTGCAGCCTGTGAAGGATTATAAATCCAGACATTCATCCACTATGTTGACATTTGAAGCAGTGAATGATGCTATACAAAAACTAAAATAGTCTAAATTTTATATGCTTAAAAATTTAATTTCTTTTCCATTTCTGATACTGATTAAACTATATCAATATTCATTTTCATATTTTTTAGGGAATAGATGCAGATATTTGCCAACATGTTCGAACTATGCTCTCGATTCGATAAAAAAATATGGTATTTGGGTTGGGGGATGGTTGTTTTTTTATAGATTTATGAGATGTCATCCTTTGTCAGGACATGGGTATGATCCTGTTCCTGATGAACTTCCTGATCATTGTGTTTGGTATAAGCCTTGGACTTATAAATTAAAAAAAGTATTTGAATAAAAATAAAATCATACTATTAATATATTGATACTTACCTGATTTGTAACAGAGATTGAGTTATAGTGATGTACAAATACAACTTACTTGATGGATCCCAAAGGGAATTTGAGAGTCAAATAACAGCAGCAGACCTTGCAAAATCTATATCTGACTCACTTTTTAAGAAAACATTAGCAGTAAAAATTGATGGTCAATTAACAGATCTATCTGATTTACTGCCAAATAATTCAAAAATAGAATTAATTACAAAAGAGCATCCGGATGCTCTTGAATTAATTCGTCATGATTGCGCTCACGTATTAGCTGAAGCGGTTCAAGAAATTTTTCCTGAAACACAAGTAACAATCGGACCAGTTATAGAAAATGGTTTTTATTATGATTTTTATCGTGAAGAATCATTCAAACCTGAAGATCTCATAAAAATTGAAAAGAAAATGCATGAGATAATTTCAAAAAATAGACAGTTTGAGAAAAAAGAAGTAACAAGAAATGAAGCCATACAAATTTTCAAAGATAAAAATGAGGAATATAAAGTAGAATTGATTAGCGCTATTCCAAATGATCAAACTATAAAATTATATTCGCAAGGTGATTGGTTTGACTTATGTCGTGGTCCCCATATGGTCTCAACTGGGCAAATAGGCAAGGCATTCAAATTAATGAAAATAGCCGGGGCATACTGGCGTGGTGACTCTAATAACGTTATGCTCCAGAGAATCTATGGGACTGCTTGGTCAAGCACTGATCAATTAAGTGCATATCTGAATATGCTTGAAGAGGCTGAGAAAAGAGATCATAGAAAACTGGGTCGTGAGATGAATCTTTTTCATTTTCAGGAAGAAGGACCTGGATCAGTATTTTGGCACAAAAAAGGATGGACACTATTTACAGAACTTATAGATTACATGAAAAGAAAAGGTCAAAAAGCAGGATACTTAGAAGTCAATACTCCTGATATGTTAGATAGATCTTTATGGGAAAAATCAGGGCATTGGGAAAAATTTGGTGAAAATATGTTCACAAGTACAACACCTGATGAGAAAATATTTGCTTTAAAGCCAATGAATTGTCCTGGGCACGTCCAGATTTTTAAAAATGGTTTGAAAAGCTATCGTGAATTACCTATAAAATATGCTGAATTTGGTAAGGTTCATAGATATGAGCCATCAGGTGCATTACATGGTCTAATGAGGGTAAGACATTTTACTCAGGATGATGGACATATCTTTCTTACAGAAGAACAAATTAAGGAAGAATGTGTAAAAGTACATGAACTAATATTATCTATCTATAAAGATTTCGGTTTTGATAATATTGTAGTCAAGTTCTCCGATAGACCTGAGAAAAGGGTAGGTGATGACTCTATTTGGGACAAAGCAGAAAAAGCTCTCATTGATGCTGTTGAAACAACAAACCAAAAATACGAATTAAATCCTGGGGAAGGAGCTTTCTACGGTCCAAAACTAGAATATGTTTTAAGGGACGCAATCGGAAGAGATTGGCAATGTGGAACATTACAAGTTGATTTTAATTTACCTGGACGTTTAGGCTCATTTTATATAGGTAGTGATGGTGAAAAACATGTCCCTGTCATGTTACATAGGGCAATATTTGGTTCACTTGAGAGATTTACAGGGATTTTAATTGAACATTATGCAGGTAGGTTACCATTATGGATTTCACCAACTCAAATTGTAATAGTCACAATTAGTTCTCAAGCAGATGACTATGCAAAAGAGGTTTTAGAATATTGTCAAAATAATAATCTAAGAGCTGAAGTTGATCTAAGAAATGAAAAAATTAGCTATAAAATTAGAGAACATATATCAGTAAAAATTCCATTATTATTTGTTATTGGTCAGAAAGAAATTGAGGATAAAACAGTTACTATCAGAGAACTTGGTAATACCGAACAAAAAACTCTAAGTCTTTCAGATGCTATATCAGAAATAAAAATGAAAGCTTTACCCCCTGACTATAAGAACTAGGACATAAACTGTTCTCTTATAATTCTCTCCTCAAGATTATGATTTGAGTCAAACATGATGTTTAATTTTTTTGTTTCATCATTTGAAATTATTATGCTTTTTGCATTATTTATTTCATGGTTATCAGCAGTTGCATTGACTTTCCTGAAATCAGGGTCAAGAACTTCAATTTCAACTATTGAATTTATATCAAGTAAAGCACCTTTCCACCTCCTTGGTCTAAACGGACTTGTGGGTGTCATCGCCATGAGTTTTGCATTAATTGGTAATATAGGTCCATCTGCTGATAAATTATAGGCCGTACTGCCTGCTGGTGTGGATATTAGTAGTCCATCTGAAATTAATTCATTAAGTCTGACTTTGTCATTTATGGAGATTTTTAGTTTTGCTGCTTGGTAAGTAGTTCTTGATAGTGCAACTTCATTAATTGCAATTTCTGTATATTGATTGTTATTGATATCAGTAACAGTCATTTTTAGAGGATTAATTGTTGTAATTTCAGAATCTTCTATCTTATTTAGTAAATCATCATAATTAAGCTCATTCATCAAAAAGCCTACAGAACCACAATTTACACCATATATTGGAATTTCTGTTTCGATGAATTGGTGCAGTACTTGTAGCATTAGACCATCGCCACCCAATGCAACAATTACATCAGCTTTGGATAAATCTGAATTACCATATAAATTAACAAGCTTTTGTTTAGCATCAAAAGCTTGTTTGGTTTCACTTGATATAAATGTAATTTTTTTTTCACTCATAATAAGTAAAATAAACATTTAATTTAATGTTTCAATTATATTTACGAAGATTTAAATTAACATAAGTATTAAAATAACTGAATTATAAAATATTGAATTAGTTTACTCTAGTGTTTGATTGAAAAGAATGATGAATAAAATTGGAATAATTGGCTGCGGTAGACAGGCACCAAAACACATAAATGGCTATTTAAGTAATGGAATAAAGGATATTTATTTATCTGATGTTGATAAAGATAAAGCTGGGGAATTAGCTAAAGAATATAATCTAAAATATCTCCCTTCTGATGAAATCATTAATAGCAAAGAAATAACTGCTTACTCAATATGCACTCCACCCGAAACTCATGATTTAATTATTGATAACTTGATAGAAAGGGGTAAAAGTTTTCTTTGTGAAAAGCCTATATCACTAAATTTAGATAAATTACACTTGAATGAAAAATTAATCAATGAGAAGAAACTAGTGGCGATGGGGGGCTATATATATAAATTTTCTCCAGCACATATACATGTCAAAAAATTAATTGAGAATGCTGGTAAAGATACCATTCAAAAAGCTTATTTTAGGATTGCAAGTCCTGGATCCAATGCTCCCTGGCAATTTTCAAAAAAGTTGGGAGGTGGTGTAATTAATGAGATGGTTGTTCATATTATTGATCTTGTCCAATGGTATTTTGGCGATATTAAAGCGATCAAATATGTAAGTAAAAAAATATATTTAGAGCACAGGATAAAAACACTGAATGAAGCAGACGAACTTGCGGAAGACTATGTTCACATTAAACTTGTTACAAGGAGCAATTTAGAAGTGGAAATTGAAGCAGATCTCATATCTTCTGAGTTTATTCAATACGCACAATTTAACAGTGAGAAATTTGAATGTGTCTTATCAATACAACCAAATATACCTTTACAATTAAAATATCAGGATAAGAGCATGGATGTTTGCAAATTTTTTGAATTTCAAAATTTATATATTGATCAGATTAAGTACTTTCTTCAATGCGTAAATAAAAATAAAACTCAAGAAATTTCAACAATGAAAGAGTCCATTGCAATCGCAAGAACCATAAATGAAATAATTGATTTCTAATGAATTGCTAATATTTTTTCTGCATTCAAATGACAAATTTTTTCTTTTATATCAGATTTTAAATCGGTACTATTTAGCCATTCGAGTGGCTTTTTTACGCCCATATCTGCTGGAAAGTCAGTACCCAATAAAATATTCTCTGAACCAACAATGTCTATCACTTGCTTTAAACCAATATCAGAATGTGTGATGGTATCATAATAAAACTTCTTTAGATATTCGGATGGTTTTTTCTTTAGGCTATCACTAACATCTTTTCTGGTATTATACGCATGATCAAAACGCCCAATAGCAAAGGGTAAATATCCACCAGCGTGGGATAGACAGATTTTAATATTTGGAAGTTTTTCCATGTAACCTGAAAATATAAGATTTGCTGCTGCTGTTGTTGTTTCCATTGGGTTGCCAATGAGGTTAATTAGATGATAATCATTAAGTATTGGCTTTGCTCTGGTTGATAGTGGGTGTAACAAGATAAACGCACCAAGTTTTTCAGCTTCTTTCAATATATCAAAAAAATGACTCTGATTTAAATTTGTATGGTCTATATGAGAGCCAATTATAATTCCATGTAGTCTTAAGTCTTTCATTATACGATTAAGTTCTGTACATGCTCGCTCAGGGTCTTTAAGTGTGATTGTGCCTAGTCCTTGATATCTATCTGGTCTTGCGATCACTGCCTCTGCAATTTCATCATTCACACTTCTGCATGCGTTAGCTGCTACATCGATTGGGTCACTATCTCTAAGTAATTGTGGGTTGAGAGATAATAATTGCACATCAACTTCAGCATCGTCCATTAATGCAATGCGTTGTTCGTAGGGGATCCAGTATTCTGGTGTGCTCATTTCGTTTCTTCGACTACCTGTTGTTAAGATTGTCCTACCTTCAGAATTTCGTTCAATTTTAGTTCCATACCATGCCTCACCATTTTCAAAAGCTTTACGTAATGATGCGGGTAGTATATGCGCATGAATATCTATAATTTTCATTTAATCCTCTATTCTTATTTTTTTATCTAATTTAATTGAGTCCTCAATGGCCAGTGTAAGTTTGAGGTTTTGCATGCCTTCGACGCCAGTTGTGTTTGGGCAATCAATTCCCTGTGAGATAAAGTCAAGCCATGATCGGGTCTCATCAGCGAAAGGTCCCCAATATTTATTTAAAGCCCAGTTGCCAGAGGCATTACTTGTAAGTAAAGCCATTTCTGTATGATTGTCAACGTACGCATGATGCATGCCTTCATTTGAGAAGCCGATATGTTCTTTTCTATCATCATCAAATAAAAGGACACCATTTTCTCCGATTATTTCTGCTCTGACTAATCTTCCGTGTGAAGGATAATTTTTAGGAAGCGCATAACCCATAGCTAAATTTACAATAGTACCATCGTCATATGTAATAATCGCTGCTGCTATTTCATCTACATCAAATCCGTCTTTTCTATAAATTGTTCCATGACCCTTGGCGATAATTTCTTTTGGTTTTTTGCATCCTAAATACCATCCAAATAGATCAACAAGATATGTGAGTGCATCATTCACAAATGATATGTGCTTCGATCTTTTTAAGATTTCTGCTCCCGTACGTTGGGTATTATAGAATCTCCCCACACAGGAAATAATGTTTCCAACTTTGTTCTCATTTATTTGCTGCTTACCAATAAGGAAATGTCTATTAAATCTTAAAGTGTAACCAACGTGTAAGCTTGTATTGTTTCTTTTTGCTGCATCTACCATTTTTTGTGCTTCATTCAGACTTAATGCTATTGGTTTTTCAACCAAAACAGGTTTGCCATTTTCAAGTGCTTTTATAACAGGATCACAATGTTCTGGTTCACTTGTTGAGACAATTATTGCATGCGTATTTTTATCATCAATCACTTCTTGATTTGTTTTACAAACCCTATCGACATTGACTTTTTTCCCAAGTTCTTCAGCTTTTTCTCTGATGGTATCGGACAGACTAATATATTTAACCGAACCATGAGTTTTGGAAATTGAAGTACGCAGGTTACCCATCCTACCGCATCCAATTATTCCAATACCAATTTCTTGATGATTAATTTTCATAATGATTTAATTTTCTGAATTGCCGTTGTAATCTTTTATAAGAATATATTGATATAAACAAAATTCAAAAGAAAATTAAATGATTAAGGGGGGAATATGAACAAAGACGATAATTATATAAAAGGTCTCAAAAAGATGAAAGAGATGGGTCGGGAAGATACCATGTTGAATCAAAGAAAAATATCAGAGGATATGTATAAGCTATCAGTTAGTACTTTGTTTGGTGAAATTTGGAATCGACCACATTTGTCACTTAGGGAAAGGCAATTAATAACGCTTGCTGCGAATATTGCTTTATCCAGGCCACATGGAACACACACGCACTACAGAAGTGCCCATCATATTGGTATTACGCATGAAGAAATTTGTGAAGTTATGATTCATGTTGGAATGTATGGCGGTTGGCCGTGCATTGCTCACGCCACTGAACAATATCTCGAAGTTCTAGAAGAACGCGGAGATCCGATGGCTTCATCAAAACCAAAACGAGATGATATTGATGGTATCTGAGTAACTATAGGTTTTTCATGGCTATTTGAAGATCGTATTCACTATCTGGAACAATTCGAGGGATATGATCTCCATTAAGATAAGCTATTAAGCATTCTGCTGCTTGTATCTCCATTCGTGCCCTTGAAACACGAGTGTTTGCTCCCATGTGGCAAGTCATGATTACATTATCAAGCTTTGACAAGGGACCACCCACATAGGGTTCTTGCTCATAAACATCTAACCCAGCACCAGCTATTATCTCATTTGTGAGTGCATTTAGAAGCGCAGCCTCATTCACCAGACCACCTCTGGCAGTGTTAATTAAGAAAGCATCGCTTTTCATCTCAGCAAGGTCATTTGTGTCAATTATATTGATTGTAGCTGGAGTTTTGGGCACGTGAAGGCAAACGATGTCTGACTCGTTCAATAATCTTTTTTTACTCACCCATTCAATAGGAAGATATGCATTAATTGACTCATCAGGATTGGTATCATTAGCAATTATTTTTGCTCCAAATGCAGACAATAGCTTTGCTGTTCTTCTTCCAATTCTTCCCATCCCAATTATTCCTACTGTGAGTTCTTCTAAGCTTCGACCTAGTACCCTAAACCATTTCCCTTCTCTCATTAGTCTGTCACCAAGCTGAACACCACGAATTAGTGTCAGAATATGACTGACTGTCAATTCTGCGACAGTATCAGCATTAGCCCCTGGAACATATGATACACCAATATTCCTCTCACGAGCGGCGTTTAAGTCTATGCTATCCAAGCCAACAGCACATCTTGCAATAAATTTTAACCCCGGCGATTGGTCCATAACTGCTGCGCTCATTGGTTCTGCGCCACAAATAGCAACATCACAGCCTTTTATAAGTTCCTTCATTTCATCTTCAACTAAGAGTCTTTTCTGTTCATTTCTTATTATTTTAACTCCCGAGTCTTCAAGCATAGTTCTCGATAATGGGTTACATGCACCCCATTGTTCTGGGGATACCATAGCTGTAGCTCTTATTTTCATTTTTTCCTCAAAAATTTTTAATATGGTGCTTCTTCACCAAGGATTGTTATTCTGTGCATCCTTCTTCTAAATCCGGCATAGTCATCAACAGCATAATGTTGAGTGCATCTATTATCCCAAATTGCAATAGAACCAGGCTCCCATTTAAATCTGCAGATAAACTCTGGACGGGTTGAATGAGATTTTAGATAATTGATAATAGGCACGGATTCCTCTCTAGACATACCTTCAATTTCTACTGTATGACCACCGATGTATAGAGCCTTATTCTTACTATCTGGATGAGTCCTGATAATTGGATGGTATGATTTAACCTGAGTTTTCCCTGGATCTTTCTGTTTCATACTCTTTGCCCCCGAAAACTGAGCTAGCGGTTGATCACCAACATAAAGTCCTTTTAAATTATCTAGGATATTTTTCATTGTATCAGATAGCATATCATATGCCAGATACATATCGGCAAATAGAGTATCTCCACCGGCTGGAGGTAATTCTTGAGCATAAAGCATTGTTGCTTTTGGCGGGACTTCTGTAAAGCTGCCGTCTGAGTGCCAAACATTCCCAAATGCATAAGTATCTGTTTCAGTTTTTAAAATTTCTAATATTTCTGGATGAGACTCAAGTCCTTTCATGTATGGGTAATGGTGTATTTTCCCCCATCTTCTTCCAAATTCTAAATATTCATCAGATGAAAGCTTTTGATTTGGGATTCCTATAACCTGGTAATCGATAAATGCTTTGTAAATTTCATTAAATATTTCATCGTTTATTTTGTTGAGATTTATATCCAAAATCTCAGCTCCTAGTGCCCCTGCTAGAGGACGTACTTCAAAATTCTTATATTTAATAATTTTCATTTAAACCTCACAACTAAATCTTGAGAATTTTTCTTGCTTCATTTGGTGAAGCAACGTTATATCCCATATTGTTAATAATATTTACCGCTCTCTCAACAAGCGAAGCATTACCTGGCGCAAGTTCACCTTTGGATAAATACAAATTATCTTCAAGTCCAACCCGAACATGTCCACCCAGAATGACTGACTGCGCAACCATAGGAAGTTGATCTTTTGAGATCCCAAAAGATGCCCAAACTGAATCCTCGGGCAATAAATTCCGCATTGTCATCATAATTTCAGGTGTTGCTTCTGCTGCCCATGGAATCCCTAAACATATTTGAAATAAATAAGGTTTCTTCAAGAGGTCTTGCTTGATTAGAGCTTTTGCTTGCCTAAGTCCACCTAAGTCAAAGACTTCGAGTTCAGGTTTGACACCTGTTTTAGCTATTTTTTTAGCCATTTCGGTAACTAGATCAGGTGTGTTAACAAAAATATGTGGACCGAAATTAAAACTACCTATATCCAAACTACAAATATCAGGCTTGATATTTTCAATATGTATTACTCTATTACCCGGTGAGGTTAGCGTTGTACCTTTTCCTAAATTTGTTGGCTCTTCGTGGTCGTTTATAACTATTCTAGCGCCTGGACCTGTTGTTAGATTGATTATGACTTCATCATTTTCCTGCCTAATTCTATCAACAACCTCCCAATATAAAGCTTCTTCCATACTCGGCTTTCCTGTCTCAGGGTCACGAACATGAATATGTACAATGGCTGCGCCTGCTTTATGAGCAGCTAAGCATTCATTTGCTATTTGTTCTGGTGTAATCGGAACTGCAGGGTTGATGTGAGTGTGATCAGCTGCTCCTGTAACAGCACAAGTTATTATTACATTTCGCATTACATACCCCCACCTAAAAAATTACAATTTATATTCTATAGATATATTTTGAAAAATAAATTATATTTTAATCAAAAAAAATATGTATACCTGTAATTAAAATTACATATGCAATTAAAAGGTTAAAAATGAGAATAGGATTTTTCACAATGCCAGTGCATCCTGAAGAAAAGAAGTGGGAGGTCTCACTTCAAGAAGACAGGCAAGCTGTGATTCTTGCTGACATCCTTGGATATTACGATGTTTTTATAGGCGAGCATTTAACAGATAAATCTGAGAATATTACTAACAGCATGATATTTCTATCAAGTTTGATTTCCGAGACAAAACAAATAAAGCTTGGAACTGGAACTTCAAATTTGTCACACATGCATCCAGTTTTAATTGCCTCTCATGCGGCGATGTTAGACCATTTATCTGAGGGGCGTTTTATTTTTGGTATTAGTCCCGGAGCATTAAGATGTGACGCAGAAGTCCTTGGAATCATAAATGAAGATCGAGGTCAAATTTTTGCTGAAGCAATTGACGTTATTCTTGAAATTTGGAAAAATGATCCCCCATATAATATTGATTTACCCAATAACAGATTTAAAGTTTCATCACTTGAAACAACATTTTTAGAAGTTGGAGTTGGCTATTTACAAAAACCTTATCAAAAGCCATTACCAGAAATTGTTGGTACTGTGGTGGCGCCATATTCCAAAGGTGTAATAGCGATGGGTGAAAAGAATTTTCATCCTATATCTGCTCACTTTTTATTACCAAAATGGGTTAAGACCCATTGGGAGAATTACAAAGAAGGTAAGAATAATGTTGGCATAACCGCTGACACTTCTGATTGGAGGGTTGCAAGAACAATATTCGTAAATGAAGATTCTCAAAAAGCCAAAAGCTATGGAAAGTCGGACACCAACAGTCCATATAGATTTTTTTATGATCATTTGTACCGTAAGCTTGAGAGAAGCGGTAGGTTGGGTGTATTCAAAGAGAATCAGAGTGCTCAGGATGATCAACTAAATTTAGATCAAATACTAGATCAGCTAGTAATTTGCGGAGAACCAAATGAGGTTGTAGATCAAATCCTTGAATTTAGGGAAGAGGTGGGTGATTTTGGTGAGTTGTTGTATGGCGGTGTTGATTGGGTTGATGAGGATTTAGCCAAAAGATCGATGGAGCTGATGGCAGAAAAGGTTATTCCGGAAGTAAATAAAGCAATCCAATAATCAAATTGAAATCAACAAATTAAAGACCATATATAATACATGCGAACAATCATTGTCATAATAACACTTATGCTAATCCTCTCTGTAACCAGCAGTATTGTTGGGTACAGAATTCCAGGGATAACTGAAAACCCTTCACTGGGAAAAATAAAATTATGCAAGGCAGCATCAGGGATGCATTCAAATTTCATAGACAAATATGTTGGATCTGGAATTATTACAAAACATAACAAAAATAGTGACTCAGAATATTATTTTTATGTCGATAAACAAAAATGGGATGAGGAATTATATGAGTCTCAAGAGGTTGCCGCAATTGGTGGATGGTGTAAGGTTGCAAATAAAAATGGAAGAGGTACTGTAGCTATATTTGATGTTTCTAATGGAACGATAGTCGGGAGAGTTGTTGATGGTAATTATGTTAAATAGATTACTTTTTTCTTCTGTACATAATAATCAAAAACCCAGTTAATATTCCTACAATCATCCAAAGCAGTGATTCCATTGACAGAAGCATAAGTTTAACCTTCAATTTTATTGTTTTTTTTATATAATAACATTAATTTTCATCTTATTACAGGTAATTTAATGGATCCAAAATTTGATTATGTTATTGTAGGCGCTGGCAGTGCCGGTTGCGTTTTAGCAAATAGATTATCAGCGGACAAGTTAAATTCTGTTCTCTTGATTGAAGCAGGTGGATGGGACCTTAATCCTTGGATACATATTCCACTTGGGTATGGAAAACATTTCGATAATCCAAAAGTAAATTGGATGTATTCTTCGGAGCCTGATGCAAATACAGGACAAAGAAGAATATTCCAGCCACGTGGAAAAGTGATAGGAGGGTCATCCTCCATTAATGGTCTTGTATATATAAGAGGGCAAAAAGAAGATTTTGATACTTGGGATCCCGAAAAGAAATTTGGGTGGGATTATGAATCTGTTTTACCCTATTTTAAAAAAAGTGAGTGTAATTATAATATAAAAGATCAATATCATGGAACTGAAGGTGAGTTGTCTGTTTCATCACCAGTTGAAACACACTTATTAGCTAAAAGCTTTGTTGAGTCTGGGGTAAATTGTGGTTATCCAATTAATAGAGATTTTAATGGGCAAACTCAAGAAGGTTTTGGACATCTGCAAATGACAATAAAAGGGGGCGTCAGGTCTAGTGCGTCAAATGCTTTTTTGAGGGGGGTGAAAAAAAGAAAAAATCTAACAATTATTACGCATGGGCACGTGGAGAAAGTGATATTCCAAGATAAGGTGGCAATAGGTGTTAAATTAATCCGAAAAGGTAAAGAATTTGAATATTTCTCTAATAAAGAAATTATTTTATCTGCTGGTGCATTTAATACACCTCAAATATTGCAATTATCGGGCGTTGGACCAAAGGATGTTCTAAGTCGCTTTGATATAAAAGAAGTATCAGTGCTTGAGGGGGTTGGAAAAAATCTACAGGATCATTATAATGGAAGAATAGTCTATAAAACTAATTTAAAAAATACGTTAAATGATGTTCTGAAAAGCCCTATAAGATCAATATTTGAGGGATTGAAATATATCTTCTTTAGGAGAGGTTTTTTAAATATGGGCTCATCTGTTTCCGCTGGTTTTATTAAATCAAAACAATTACTTAAAAGACCTAATTTACATATTAGTTTAATACTTTTTAGTGGAGACAAGGCTGGTTCAAAGCTACATAGATGGTCTGGTTTTTCAGTTATAATTCGATTGCTCAGACCCAAAAGTATTGGGCAAATAAATATAAAAAGTTTAGACCCACTTGTTCAACCTGATATTCACATGAACTACTTTTCAAATAGAGAGGATAGGGAATTATTAGTAAATGCGGTAAAAATTACACGTAAAATTATGGACTCCAAACCCATTTCAAATCTCATTATGGAAGAATATTCTCCCGGCCCCAAAACATTTTCAGATAGCGATGTGGAGTATTTTTTATCAAACAAGGGTGGAATAAGTTATCATCCAGTTGGTACATGTAAAATGGGTAATTCAAAAGATTGTGTTGTAGATTTCGATTTGAATGTACACGGTGTAAAAAAATTAAGAGTGGTCGATGCGTCAATTATGCCAACAATTACATCAGGTAATACGAATGCTCCTGTTATTATGATTGCAGAAAAAGCTTCCGATTTAATCCTTAATATGTCTAAAAATTAGAAACCATATAATCTGCTCGGATTATCTACGAGTACTTTCTTGCGAAGTTCTTCTGTTGGAAGCCAAACAGGAAGCATTTCAATTAATTGAGCATCATTTGGCATTATATGTTTTAGCATTACATGAGGCCAATCCGAACCCCATATCAGATTATCAGCATTTTTATTAATGATCTCTTTCGCAAAAGGGGTAACATCGCTATATGGAATACCGGTTTCACTAGATATTCTATATGGCCCTGTTAACTTTACCCAACAATTACCATTCTCTAGTATATCAAGAAATTCCTGGAATTTCCTATCATTAATACCTTTTTCAGTTTTCATATAGCCAAAGTGACCTAACACAATTGGAACATTAATATTCTCTGATATTTCTTTCAATTTTATCTCAGGATCATCAACATGTATTAAAAACTCAATATGCCAATCATAATGTAAAAGAATTTTTGATAATTTATATACTTGTTCAATAGAGTCAAATGGCATACCACCCTTATCGACAAGGTTTAAGCGGATACCTCTTGCTCCTTTTTTATGAAAGCTCTCAATTTGACTTTCGTTAATACTCCTATCAACAGCTATTACGCATCTCTTTTTTGCTAAATCATTTGCACAGCTTTCAAGAACTGCTGAATTATCTATTCCATGAACACTTGCTTGAATAAGAACAGCTCTTTCAACTCCCAATCTTGTGTGCATTTTTGCTAAATCATCTAAATTGCACTCATGTGGGGTATAGCTCCTATTTTCCTGATAAAGATACTTGGTAGAATCAAATACATGTACATGTGTATCACATGTGTTTATTGGTAATTTAAAAGAAGGAGTTAATGTATTTCTATCTGGTGGCTGGCAATAAGGAGCAATTGGCATAGACATCAATAAATTCCTTTGACAATCTTCGCTAACCAATCTGCGGCATAATTTATTCCTAACTGACGATCATCAACATGCGCATGTTCAGCAGCACCTTCTTCTTTTGTAAATATCTTCAACTCTTTTTCTGAAGTTGTTAGGTTCTCAAAAAATTTATAAGCATTTTTTACTGGCACTATTCTATCATTTTCTCCATGGGTGATCAGGAATGGAATTTTTATTTTTGATGCATTGTTTTTTACAGAAAATTCCTTAGAAATCTCAAGAGCATCATCAATACTTTTAGCTCCAACAACCCATTGAAATTGAAAATTTGATTGTGCAGTTGATTTTGAAGAAGATTTTAGTTTATCAAAGATATTTTTTTGAAATTCATACAAATCCCAATGTCCAGAAGTAAGAGCAATTCCGGCACAATAACGATTATCATTTGCAGCTATTCTTGATGCATAATAGCCTCCAAAACTATATCCCATAATTGCAATTTTATTATTATCTACATCATCTCTCGCAGCTAAATAAGCATACGCAGAGGAGGCTGGAACCTCATAATCATATCTTGCTTTTATATTTAGTAATCTCAAACTCTCACCTTGTCCTGGACCATCTAATGCAAGTGTATTAAAGCCTCTCTTGGAAAATTCTAAACCAGCAAAAAGTGCACTCATTTCCTTGCAATTATCCATGCCATTGAAGATTAATACTGTTGGTGAAGGACTTTTTTCTTTTTTGTTTGCGGGTATGAATAATCCAGGTAGATATGTTTCCTCATAAGGTATTTTGATGTACTCGATATCCGGATAACTTAATTCAAAACCTTTGTGATATGCACCAAATGCAACTTTACTAATCTCTAATTTTTTAGGTCCAGGTTGAATAAACCTTTCCCCCGTATACATGTAATTACCAGCACGTAAATAATGGAGACCAGCTGTTTTTAGATTATTATTATAAAAATGTTCTTCTGCATTTCTTATATTTTTTTGTGCAAACCTTTCCCATAAATCAACCCAATCTGAAGACGCCATATTAGTTAATTTTAGGGTATTAATGATTGTGTCAATTTCATTCAGAGAAACAGCACCATAGGGTGCCATACCCTTACACACAAGTGTTGCATTTGACCATTGGAAATTTCCAGGAAATGCATCAGTCCAATTATTTATTTTTTCCATTATTTGAGTGGAGAAAACGGAGTACCTGTCATAATCTTATCTTCTTGGTCAGCAATCATTCCTGCAGTTCTATCTCTGAAATCTGCCCAAGCTGGATCAGCTGCTCTTTTTTTTCTCATTTCATTGAATTCATTCAGATCTTTATATTCCCATATGTGGACTATCTGATTTTGTGGACCAATATCACTTATAAAGTATCCTATTAGCTTGAATCCATGTTTGTTGTTAACGGGCATAGCGTAATCTTCGAAGATCTTTATATATTTGTTCAGCATTCGAGGAACACAGTTATAAGTTCTTATATTATAAATCATATTTTCTAACTCCAAATTTATATTATTCGTCTACGGGTGGCCAAATTCTATGACCAATGCTTGGCGATCCAGGTGCGTGGATAGTTTCACCGATAGTTTTTTTACTAAATGGGTCAAATTCTCGAACTATATTATTTCTTCTATCTTCATGTGATGTAAATTCATAAAGAACTGAATGTTTTGCCCAACCGACTGTTGACACCATTTTTCTAGCTCTTATTGCACCTTTGACTTCTGATACGAATGGCAGCCTTATTTGAGCATACCATTTACCAATTTCAATTTCATTATCGACGCTAGTCATATTATAACTTCCCATTTGAATGGCTTTTGCAGGGACTCCACCAGGGGATACCATTCGATAATCAGGGCCTGTAACCCTCTCTTCCTCTATCAAGATGGCCGTTCGGGCTTCTTCTCTTTCGGAGAAACGCTTTTTTGTTTCATCTGATTGATTTTCATGGAATAAGGGTGAATTTTTTTGATAGTATATGTGAGGTGATGTTGCGGCGACAAGGCATATGAATTGGGTGCCTTGCGGAATTTCTTCTTTTGTGTGTGGAATATTATCTCTTCTATCTTTGTAGTCTAGTTCATCAACTTCATAATGCGCAGCCCATGCTACACCATCATGAGTAATAATTGTTGGAAGATACTTATTATGCAACCACTCTATGTGATCTTCCCTTTTTTTTTGATCTAAATTATACCAAGTAGCCCATATTCCATTATCCATATTAACCCCCTTGTTAACAATTAAGTACTAAATTATTGTTTACTTTTCGCTATAATATATTATCACATATTATACTTATATTTTCGATTGTAAATTTGATATTTAACGCTGTAATATCAAATCATAATTTTTTTAAAAAATGAACTTAGGAGATTAATTCATGTCAGACATTGGTATTATACCTGTAGATTGGGAAGATAGATTTGATCCACAAAGAATGCTCAGGGAGCGTTTGGATCGTGCTAAAGAGGCTTTAAATAATTCAGAAGCGGATGTTTTATTTGTATTTCGTACTGAGGACGCAAGATATCTAATGGGTTACAGGCACCACCTTGGGCCTGCCTTTATAATGGGTAATGCGGTTGTTGTGCTTGCAAAAGGACATGATCCTATTTTATGGACAATGGACTTTGAACATTGCAAACAAAGAATGCCATGGTTGGATGATCAACAAATACAGCCTAGAGCTAACTTCAGAGAAAAAGTGGGTATGAAGCGTTGGGCTGACCAAGTTGAAGGGTTTATAGGATCTCTCAAGGGTAAAACCATAGGTATAGACATTTGGGATCTGAATATGGAAAATGCAATCAAGGAGACTTTTCCAGAATCAAAATTTGTGGACGGATATCAAGGAATATTGATGCGTGCAAAGGAAATCAAAACACAAGATGAAATCCATTGCCTAAAAATTGCTAATGCAATGACAGAGGCAGCGCTTGATAATGCACTTGATTTTTTGAAACCAGGCGTCAAAGAATGCGAGGTACTAGCTGTAGCATGGGAAACAATGACAGCAATGGGCTCCGAGTGGACCCAATGTTCAAATATTGTAGCATCTGGACCATACACTGCACCTTATCGAAGATTCACATCAGACAGAATTATAAGAAATGGTGATCCTGTGATTATTGATATTGGGGCGTGCTTCAATGGATATTATGGTGACCTTACAAGAACTTGGATTTGTGGTAATGTAAAACCAACAGAAGAAATGAAAAAAGTTCATCAAAACTGTTACAATGCTCTCTTTAATGCCGGTGCTGCTGTTAAACCAGGAGCAACAAATGCAGATGTTTTTGCGCAAGCTGATCCCTATGTTTTAGATAGTCTTGGACACGGATCAGGTGTTAATCCTTGGGAGGCACCATATTTTTCTCCTGCATCGAAAGATCAGCCTGTTGTACTTAAGGAAGGTATGCAATTTAATCTTGAGCCATATGCTGGTGTAAAGGGTGTTGGAGGTTTTAGGCTTGAAAATGATCATATAGTTACAGCTGACGGTGTAGATATTTATACTACATATCCATTTGATGAACGTCTTGTAATTGATGTTCATCCATATGACGTATCTACAGGAAGAACAAGGTAATATCGTGACTGCAGATCAGGTGGATAAGATTGGATCAATAACCCCGGATTTTAGCTTATCGGGAAAGCTTGCTGTCATAACAGGAGCCAGTACGGGTATTGGGAAGGAAATAGCTCGCGCATTTGCTGCTGCAGGCGCAGAGATAATTGTAACTGCCCGAACCGAAAGCAAGCTCATAGAGCTTAAAAATGAAGTAGAAAATGACGGTGGGAAGTGTGAAATCCTTGTTAATGATATTACTTTGGTTGACCAAATCCAGCAATTAGCAGATTTTGTGCGTAAAAAATTATCAAGTGAAGATAAGGATCTTGTTCTTGTTAATAATGCTGGTTTTGGTTTTACCAAGCCAATTGTTGAGGTAACGCAAGAAGATTTTGATTTAATTACTTCAACTCATCTGAGGGGAACTTTTTTTTGTTGCCAAAAAATAGGTGAAATCATGCTTGAAAGAGGATATGGCAAAATTATTAATCTCGGCTCAACTTGGGGTTACACCACAGACGCAAAGAAAGCACCATACTGTATGGCAAAAGCTGGAGTTGCGCATATGACAAGAGCGATATCTACCGAGTGGGCACCTGCTGGAATTCGTGTAAATACGCTAGCTCCTACAGGAACGGTCACAGAATTTACTCAAAAGACTTGGGCGTCCATGCCAGAGAGGGCGCAAGGTATCTTATCGAGAATAAAGTTAGGTAGATTTGCATACCCAACTGATCATTTAGGTGCTGCAATATTCTTGGCATCAAACGCATCTGATTTTATTACTGGACAAACAATTTACGTCGACGGTGGTTTTACAGCCGCTGGTTGATTAAACATTTACACTTGAAATTATTCTATCCCGAGTAATAGGTAATTGCTTTATTCTTATATTTAGTGCGAAATAAAGGGCATTGCTTATTGCCGCTGCGGTTGGTCCATGTGCGGCTTCACCAACTCCAAGGAATGGCTCTTCAGGACGATCAATAATATCTACGATAATTTTAGGTGTTTGATTAAATTTAATTATTGGATAAGTCTCCCAGTCTTTTGCAAGGATAATTTCTTCATCAAATTTTACTTCCTCAATAAGGCTACAACTTGTTGCCTGGATGATTCCACCTTCAATTTGATTTTTGATCCCATCGGGATTTACAATTTCACCCGCGTCAATAACTGCCCACGCATTTAGTAAATCAATATATTCATCAACCTTAATTTCAGCAACAAGAGCACAATATGCTCCAGAGTTTTTGTATCTTGAAAAAGCAAGACCTTTATAGGTTCCTGGGTTATTAGATCCCCAATTTGATAATTTACCAACATTTTCAAGCACAGCTGTTATTCTTGGATCTTTAGAATGTTGCAGTCTAAAATCAAGGGGGTCGATATTTTGTGAATGTGCTATGTCATCCATTAAGGTTTCAATTGCATAAACATTTACAAAAGCTCCAAGACCTCTCATCGCAGAACTTCTCCAAGGCATATCATATACAATTTGTTTTCTAATTCTTATATTTGGAATGTCATAGAGAGGCATTGAATTTCTATCTGCTGCTCCTCCTTTTTCTAGAGGAGTGTCAACAGGATTTGGGGCTGTAATCGGAGAAGAAATATGTTCTACAGCTAGCAAATATTCGCCATTTTTTCCAGCTGGTCTTTTTACATGTGGAGGACTCTTTACAAGGACATCAAATGAGTTGATTTTTGAGTCATTAGATACTTTGGCATCAATTTTTGTTATCATCGCTGGAGCAAGTGGTGACCATGATAATTCATCTGCCCTCGACCATACAACTCGCACATGTGTTCCTGGGAACTCTTTTGCAACTAATGCTGCATCTAAAACCACATCATCTGCACCGTTGTGACCGTAGCAACCTGAGCCGTGATAATGTTGAACATCTATATCATCCTCAGGTTTGTTGAAAATTGAAGACAGAGTCCTTTTCATTGGGAATACTGCTTGGCTGTGAGTGTAAACAGATAACTTTTTATCTCCCCAATGTGCCACTGAGCAGCACGGTCCAATTGATGCATGGCAAAGATAATTTCTTGATGTTTCTGTTGATATATCTGAACCAGTTGCACTTTCAACATCACCTTTGTCCAAGCTTAGGGTAAAAGGTGCATTTGTATTCCTGATATATTCTAATGGATCTCCAATTTTTAACTTAATATTAGACCATTCACACAAATTATTTACTTTATCGACAAGCTTAACAACATGATGTTCATTTTCAGCGACAATAGCCACAAATGACCCATTAACTATTAATCTTTTTAGGTTTGGGAGTTTGTTAATGCTCTGTGAGTCTATTTTGATCAATCTCGATGCTGCTGATGGTGGTCTTATGACCCTTGCATGAAGCATTCCATCAAACTCTAGATCATGAATAAATATATGTTTCCCAAGGATCTTATCTTTTAGATCAACTCTTTTTATTGGTTTGCCCATTAGCTTCTTTTGAGCAGCTGTTTTTGGCTTCATATATAATTCTACACTTTTATCGAGTTTTATATCTTTTGCTAAGGTCCAATAGGTTAATTCTGTACGGGAACCGTTTAGAAATATTTCACCATCTTCAATTTCTAAATTATTTACATTAGATTGCAGTAATTCCGCAGCCCTTTCTAGCATAACCATTCGTGCTGCAGAGGCTGCTTTACGCAGCGAGATTCCTTCTGTTTGCATTGATTGAGAGCCCGATGTACATCCACCATCTAGTTTATCTTGAGTGTTTCCAGCTGAGATCTCAATTCTTTCTGGATTGATGTCAAGTTCTTCAGCTGCAATTTGCATAAAAGCAGTATTTATTCCTTGTCCGATTTCAACTTTACCAGAAACCATTCTGACTTTACCATTTTCTTTGAATGTGAACCAATTATCAACATTTGGTGCTGAGTCGAGAGAGTTTGGAAACATATTCATTTTAGGATACCTTCTCTATGTAATTTTCTACTGCTTTTAATATTCTTGATTGAGAACCACATCTACAAAGATTTCTATCTAATTGCTCTGCAACTTCATCAACACTTTGATTTGGATTCTTGTCAAGTATTGCTTTTATTCGCATTGTTATACCACTCAAACAATAACCACA
>CALJEH010000078.1 GCA_938074435.1 uncultured Alphaproteobacteria bacterium | reverse complement strand
ATCTAATAATAGCCACATTATTCCAAGGATTACTGTTTCTATATCCACTATCTGGTAATACTGGAATTTTATTTATTTTATTTTATTTTTGCCCATTACCTCTTTTCTATATTGGATCTGCATGGAGTTATAAATACCTTTGTATTACGTCAATGATCACTGTTGGTGTAATTTCAATATATGGATTAAAACTAGCAATTGCCTATGCCTTAATTTTTGTCCTACCCGCAATATATATTAGTTATTATTTGAATCTTCATAAACAGTCTGAAAATGGTGATTTAATCTGGTATCCAATTAATTTGATTTTCTCAAAACTAGTTATCATTAGTGTTCTTATAGTTACACTAATTATATTATATTTGGGCTTAAATATACAGGAGTATCAAAATACAATTTCATCCATATATTCGAATATATATCAAATACGACCTGATCTACAATTAACACTAGAAATTAACAACCTTGGTATAATGTCAGCAAGTTTACCTTCTATTTTTGTGACATTTTGGATTATCATTTTCACAATTAATCTATGGCTTGGGCTGAAATTATCACAAAAGTTAGGTAATTTTAGGAGAACTTGGCAAAGCTTTGATAAAATCACATTACCACGTACGCATGTTTATATTCTGGGATTTGCACTTATTATTGCCTTTCTTGGGAATGGTCTCTTAATGATAATTGCAACATCATGCTCAGTAGCACTGTTAGTCGGTTACACAATTAATGGATTATCTGTAATTCATTACATTACTACTGCAAATAAATACAGATCTCTTATATTGACGTCAATATATGTGTTGATCACATTATTTGCACCATTATTAATCCCTCTCACCATAGTAGGTATTTTAGATTACAAAAATACACTAAGAGAAAAATTTAAATAAAGGAGAATACAATGAAAATTATATTACTAGAAAAAATTGAGAAACTAGGAGCACTCGGTGATGTTGTTGAAGTCAAGAATGGTTATGCAAGAAACTTTCTTTTGCCAAATGGGAAAGCACTAAGAGCTACGCCTGAAAATATAAAATATTTTTATGATAAGGCTGATGAATTAAAAAAGAAAAATGAAGCAAATATTTCTGAAGCAACAAAAGAGCTCAACAGATTAACTGACAAAATGTTTGTTGTAGTAAGACAAGCCGGAGAGAATGGACAGCTCTATGGCTCCGTAACTACCCGTGATATTGCGAATATTATTGAAGAAAATGACATTGCGATTTCAAAAAACCAAATATCATTGCTGGAACCTATTAAAAACCTTGGAATATTTGATGTAAGAGTGAATTTGCATGCTGAAGTTTCAACTTTAATCAGAATAAATGTTGCCAGAACAGAAGAAGAGGCAAAACTTCAAGAGAAAGGTATAAAATCATTATTATCAGAAAATGGATCTGAAGACATTGTTGAAGATGGTGTCATTGATGTTTTTGAAGATGGAGTTAATGCTAAAACTGAGGAGGACGAAACAGATGATCCAATCAAAGTACCTTCAGAAGAAGCTACCCTAAATACTTCCAATAAAGAGGCAGAAACCGATCAATCTATGAATTAATAGTTCAAGCCATAGTCAAGAAGTTTTTCAAAAAAAAAAAAATTTTAAATTTTAATGTGGATTAATTTGTAAAAAATAAAAAAAATATTCGTTTAAGTTGATTACAAGTATTTATATTAGTCTATAACTTAACTTATATATTCTTGGCTATGACAAACATAATACAAAATATAAATGCTGGTGACGATAAACCCTACCTTCAATTGCCACATAATTTGGATGCCGAACAACAGCTATTAGGTGCATTACTTATCAACAACAATCTGTTTGACAGGGTTTCCAATTATTTGAGAGGTGAGCATTTTTATGAAAGTGTCCATGGCTTTGTATACGATAATATATCAAAACTCATACTGGCGAACAAACTAGCGTCACCCGTCACACTTAAGACAATTATTGAATACGATGAGAGGTTTGCAGAGCTTGAAGGGAATAAATACCTTATCAAGCTTGCAGCTGATGCATCATCTATAATCAATATAGATGAATATGGTAAAATTATATATCATCTATACACATGGAGAAATCTTATAAATCTTGGAAATGATATTGTTACCACATCCTATTCCCCGCCGGTAGACCTCAATCCATTTGATCATCTTGAATACGTAGAACAAAAATTATACACGCTTGCAGAGAGAGAAAAATATGGTAATGATTTCAAAAATTTTTCAACTGCACTCACAGAAGCAATAGATACTGCAGCAAGTGCGTATTTGAGAGATGGAAAAACGTCAGGATTAGCTAGCGGTTTTCGTGACCTTGATGAAGTACTTGGGGGACTTCAACCATCTGACTTACTAATTATAGCTGGAAGACCCTCAATGGGAAAGACAGCATTTGCTACAAATATAGCATTTCATGTTGCTAACAAATATGAACAATTGGCTAGTATTGAGAACACTAATAAAAATAATGATGGAGCTGTGGTAGGTTTTTTTTCCTTGGAGATGTCATCATCTCAATTAGCAACAAGAATCATCTCCGAACAAACATCTGTTTCATCTGAAAAAATCCGAAGAGGGAAAATAACCAATACTGAATACGAAAGCCTGATTGATATTGCACGTAAACTACAAGACATACCATTATTTATTGATGAAACAGGTGGCATTAGCATGGCGCAAGTAAGTGCTCGAGCGCGTAAATTAAAAAGACAAAATAACTTAGGCTTACTAATAATTGATTATCTACAACTTCTTACCTCGTCTAGCAGAAGATATAGTGAAAATAGAGTTCAAGAATTATCAGAGATCACACAATCTCTAAAGGCACTAGCAAAAGAACTCAACATACCAATAATCGCACTTTCACAATTATCACGACAAGTTGAGTCAAGGGATGACAAAAGACCTCAATTAGCAGATTTAAGGGAGTCTGGTTCAATTGAACAAGATGCTGATATTGTAATGTTTTTATACCGTGAAGAATATTATTTACAAAGGAAAGAACCCAAAGAAGGTACTGAAGAGCATATTTTGTGGCAAGAAAATATGAATGAAGTTCATCAAAAAGCAGAAGTAATACTTGGAAAAAATCGTCACGGACCAACTACCTCAATACCATTATATTTTGATGGATCTGTAACACGCTTTAGTGACTACATATCCGAAAACAAACTCCCAGAACGTTTCGAATAAAACAATGCATTTAAAACTATGCAAACAAGATTAAATATTGATGAACCAAATAGTTCCACATCAGCATACATAGAAATAGATTTATCTGCGTTAGCCAACAATTATCAACAAATATCAAAACTAGTAGCACCATCTATCTGTGCTGCAACTATAAAGGCAAATGCATACGGACTTGGTCTAGAAGAAATAGCAAGAACACTAGTTAATTCAGGATGTAGAGAATTCTTTGTATCGGATATTTCTGAAGGCATCAAATTAAGAAAGATTCTAAATCATAACCACTACGATATTTATGCACTCAATGGTCTAAAACACAAAAAAGGACAAGACTATACCGAGCACAATATAATACCAGTGATAGGCAGTGTGAGTGAACTTACTTATTACAAAAAATCATCCATGTACGATAATTCACTTCCTGTTGCCATACATATAGATACTGGATTTTCTCGACTTGGCTTTGATATTGAAGACGCAGCATCGCTCTACAAAGAAAATATAAATATTAAATTATTAATGTCTCATCTTGCAAATGCTGATGATCTAACTTCGAAATTATCAGAACAGCAACTAGAAAAATTCTTAAGCATTTCAAATAATTTCAAAGGAATCAGAAAAAGTATTGCTAATTCATCTGGAATACATAGGGGACAAGCATATCATCTTGACTTGGTAAGACCCGGTATAAGCCTTTATGGATGTTCGAATCATAATCAATCACATATAAAATACAAACAGGTTGTTAAAATGTTTGCACCCATTATACAAATAAAAGAAGTCAAGAAGGGTTCTACTATTGGCTATGGAGCAGCATATCTTGCTACAAAAGCAATGACTATAGCGCTTATTGAGATTGGTTATGCTGATGGCATACCGAGATCCCTCAGCTCAACAAATCAGGATGCCGGAGGTTGTTTCTATGTAAATGGGATTGCTGTGCCAATTGTAGGGAGAGTGTCAATGGACCTTGTTGCTGTTAATATTACTGAATGTAAGGCAAGCACTAATGTAGGTGATCATGTAGAAATATTTGGAACAAATCAAAATATTGATACGTTGGCTCAAAATGCTGATACAATAAGTTATGAGTTACTTACAAGATTAAACCATAGAGTTCAAAAAATTTATAAGTATGATTAATTATATTTATAACATACCTCTCGCAATAGGCAGTAATGTAATAAATCTATTTGCACACATTGGAAAAATCTCGATTTTTTTTTATGAGATTATTTTTTGCACTTTCACTCTTCCCCTCTACTTTAAGACATTTTTTAATCAAGTCATCAAGATAGGGTATAATTCACTCCCAGTTATTGGCTTAACAGC
Source organism: uncultured Alphaproteobacteria bacterium (assembly GCA_938074435.1). Classification (GTDB taxonomy): domain Bacteria; phylum Pseudomonadota; class Alphaproteobacteria; order Rhizobiales; family TMED25; genus TMED25. Next base: position 2,822 of record CALJEH010000078.1, on the reverse strand, counting down.
TTTCTTTACAGGAAGTGTTCTTGCTTTACAAATTTACGTCGGTAGCTCAAGATTTAATGCTGAAAGTATAGTAGCATCAATTGTTGCTCTTGGAATTACCAGAGAGTTAGGACCTGTTATTGCTGGGCTAATGCTAGCAGGCAGAGTGTCTGCTTCAATTTCAGCTGAGATAGCCACCATGAAAGTAACTGAACAGTTAGATGCCCTAACAACTCTTTCTACTAACCCCATAAGGTACCTTGTAGTACCTAGAGTTCTAGCGGCCTTGCTAACACTCCCTATTTTGGTATTAATTGCTGATATTATAGGAATTATGGGAGGTTTTGTAGTTGGAACCCAAAGCTTGGGCTTTATTGAACAAAGTTATATTAAGAACACATTTGATATAATACAATTAAATGATGTCATATCAGGACTGATCAAAGCGGCTGTCTTTGGTTTTATAGTTGCATTTATGGGATGTTATCATGGTTACAATTCAACGGGAGGAGCTCAAGGTGTAGGAAGATCAACTACAAAAGCAGTTGTTTCTGCATCAATATTGATATTAGCATCCAATTATATTTTAACATCATTAGTATTCAATAGTTGAAAATATGACAGACTTAATATTAAAAATAGAGAAGTTACATAAATCTTTTGGAGAAAAAGTTATTCTCAATGATTTTAATATTAATATCACCAGGAACACATCCCAAGTAATAATTGGAGGTTCAGGAACTGGAAAATCTGTATTGCTTAAATGCATTCTTGGATTGATCGAACCAGAACAAGGAATAATATCTTACAACAACACTCCACTAAATAGAGACACAAGAAAAGAGATAAACTTTTACGATGAAATTGGAATGCTTTTCCAAGGAGCAGCCTTATTTGATAGCCTAACAGTGTGGGAAAATATAACATTTGCAATAAAATCAAAAAGAAAAAGTGATTTAAGAGAAATAGCTTTAGATAAGATCCACAAAGTTGGATTAGACTCTACCGTACTCGACCTATATCCATCCGAACTATCAGGTGGAATGCAAAAAAGAGTTGCTTTAGCAAGAGCTATCGCTAAAGACCCTCAACTACTTTTCTTTGATGAGCCTACAACCGGACTTGACCCGATTATGGCAGATGTTATTAATAACCTTATTAATGAAATTATTGATCAAGTTGGCGCCACAGCAATAACAATTACACACGACATGGAAAGTGCAAAAAAAATTGCAGATAAAATTTCAATGTTATACAAAGGTAGTATTATATGGTCTGGTGACCCAGGTGAAATAGAGTGCTCTAATAATCCATACGTTGATCAATTCATCAATGGGAGATCTGAAGGACCAATAAAAATTAATATTAAAGACTAAGTCAATGATCACTACGTTATCTTTTTTTGATACAATTCTGATATTATTGCTATTTTTATCAGCATTTTTTGCAATGTTGAGGGGCTTCACAAGGGAAACGTTATCAATCCTATCTTGGGCATTTGCAGCATTGGCCTCATTTGTATCATACACAAATAATGAAACGCGCTCATTTGCTAGCAATCTTTTACAACCAGATTGGTTAGCGTACTCATTACTAGTTGGAATAACGTTTATAGTTGTTCTGATTGTTAGCACCTTTTTATCTTCGAAAATATCAAAATTGGTTTTAAAAAGTAATATTGGAATACTTGATAGAATATTTGGTATATTTTTTGGTATTCTTAGGGGATATATTCTAATCCTTGTTTTCTTTATAGCTTCTACATGGTTCTTTAGTGATAATGAACCAGTATGGTTAGCTGAATCAATTTTTTATGACTACCTTGAGTCCAGTAAAGATAAAGTCTATTCGTACTTACCTGATAATCCAAGTGAATTAATTGATGGTATTAATTTTAATAACCTAGGAAAAGGAATAAATATTAACGATTTAGGGAATATTGGCAGTCAATAAATGAAAAAAATTAACTCAGATGATCGTTTAAGAGAAGAATGTGGAGTTTTTGGTGTTTTTGGTCATCAAGACGCTACTCAGTTAACAGTTCTTGGATTGCATGCATTGCAACACAGAGGGCAAGAAGCTGTTGGGATAGTTTCTTTTGACGGTAGTAAATTTCTCTCCGAAAGAAGGCTAGGCCTTGTTGGCGATAATTTTACCAAACAGCCAATATTGGATAGATTATCAGGTATTTCTGCTATTGGGCATGTTCGATACTCAACAAGAGGTGAAACTATATTACGAAATGTCCAGCCACTTTATGCGGATCTTGCAACAGGTGGGTTTAGTGTAGGACATAATGGTAACCTTACGAATGCACTTCTCTTAAGAGATAAACTTGTTGCAGAGGGAGCTATATTCCAATCAACTTCAGACACGGAAGTAATCTTGCATTTAGTTGCGAATAGTAAAAAAATAAAATTTATTGATAAATTTATTGACGCCATTGGAAGTTTAGAAGGAGCATATTCATTAGTTGCATTAACAAACAAAAAACTAATTGGAGCAAGAGATCCCCTTGGGATTAGACCCTTAGTGCTCGGGAAACTTGATAAATCTTATATCCTAGCATCTGAGACATGTGCATTAGATATTATTGGGGCAAGTTTCATAAGAGAGATTGAAAATGGTGAGGTTATAGTAATTACAGACGAAGGGATAGAGAGTTATTTTCCATTCCCAAAACAGAATGCCCGCCCATGCATTTTTGAATATATTTATTTTGCTATGCCACATAGTATAATTGATGGAAAGAGCGTTTATAATATTAGGAAGGAATTGGGTAAATTTCTTGCAAAAGAAGATGATATATCTCCAGACCTTGTAGTCCCTGTTCCTGATTCTGG
>CALJEH010000077.1 GCA_938074435.1 uncultured Alphaproteobacteria bacterium | reverse complement strand
TATTTTGTTAAAAATTATATATTCCCAATGTTTAGAGCAAACACTCTTTATGAAGGTCAATATCTACTGGGGACAGCTATTGCAAGGCCATTAATTGCAAAAAGGCAAATAGAAATTGCAGAAGAAACTGGTGCAGACGCTGTATGTCATGGAGCTACAGGAAAAGGTAATGACCAAGTCAGATTTGAGCTTGGTTATTATTCTTTGAACCCATCAATAAAAGTCATTGCACCATGGAGAGATTGGGAACTAACATCAAGATCTAAGTTAATTGAATTTGCTGAACAAAACCAGATACCAATTCCAAAAGATAAAAAAGGTGAAGCTCCTTTTTCGGTTGACGCTAATCTTCTACACACTTCATCAGAAGGGAAATTAATTGAAAATCCAGAAAATGAACCTCCAGAATATATTTTTCAAAGAACCTTATCAATTGATGATGCAAATAATACACCGACAACAGTTACAATAGGTTTTGAATGTGGAGATCCAATATCAATTGATGGTGTAAAACTATCCCCAGCTACACTTTTTGAAAAATTAAATGACTTAGGTAAAAACAATGGAATTGGACGATTAGATCTAATTGAAAATAGATTTGTTGGTATGAAAAGTAGAGGTATCTATGAAACACCAGGCGGAACAATATTATTGAAGGCGCATAGAGCCATAGAAGAATTAGCTCTGGACTCAGGCACAATGCATTTGAAAGATGAATTAATGCCAAAGTATGCAACGTTAATATATAATGGTCTATGGTTCTCGCCAGAAAGAGAGATGCTCCAAAAAGCAATTGATGAATCCCAGAAATACGTCACTGGAGAAATTACTCTTAAATTATATAAAGGTAATATACTTATATCTAATAGGCAAAGTAATCATTCGCTCTATGATACTGATCTTGTTAGCTTTGAGGATAGTGATACAGATTACGATCAATCAGATGCTGGTGGATTCATAAAAATCAACGCTTTAAGGCTTAGATTACTTGCAAAAAGAAACAAAAGAAACTGTTAGTCACAATTCCATCTGAAATTTTGTTGCCTTAAGCGTGTTTTTCATTAGGCATGCTACTGTCATCAAACCAACTCCACCTGGAACAGGTGTAATATATGCAACTTTTTCTATTACCCCAGTAAAATCGACATCGCCGACTAATTTAGTTTTTATTTCCCCATCTCGTTCATAAGTTATTCTATTTATCCCAACATCTATAACTATAGAACCTTCTCTAACCCAATCGGCATTGACAAATTTAGGTATACCAATGGCAGCAATAAGTATATCTGCATTCTTAGTGTATGACTCAATATTCCTCGTTTTCGAATGAACCTGTGTAACTGTACAATTAGAGTTTGTTAACAATTGACACATTGGTTTTCCTACTAAATTAGATCTGCCAATCACAACAGCATTCATCCCAGATAAATCATCTACTGTAGATTTTAACATTATATGAGAGCCTTGTGGTGTACAGGGAACTAAGCTCTCGATTCCATTCATTAATTTGCCCGCATTGATAGGATGTAATCCATCAACATCTTTATTTGGGTTAATGAAATTAATGATAGTTTGTTTGTTTATGTGCTCAGGAAGTGGAAACTGTACCAAAATACCATTAACATCATCGTCCTTATTTAACCTATCGATCAGCTCTAATAATTCAGTTTCTGTTGTAGTACACTCCAACTTATATTCAAGTGAGTTAATACCAACTTTTTCACACATAAGCTTTTTGTTTCTAACGTATACGGCACTTGCAGGATCATCTCCAACTAGTACTACAGCTAAAGTTGGTGTAATTCCGTTTATTCTAATATCATTTATCGATGCTGTCACCTCATCAAGCACTCTGGCTGAGATAACTCTTCCATCAATTAATTTATGATGATGGTCTGGATGAACTACCAATTTGTTTCTCCGATACTATTAAATATTGATTATCAAGATATTGATGAGATCTTTAATGATAAATAATGTAAAGATTGCAATCAGGGGACTAAAATCAAGACCATTATATGGTGGAATATATCTTCTTATTGGGTTCAAAATAGGTGTAGTCATTTTATAAAGAAAATCAGATATTACTGAAACTATATAATGCCTGGAATTCAATATACCAAAATGTAATAGCCACTCGGTTAAAACATTTAGTATTAGCAGCCAAACAATTAGACCCGCAATCCATTGAATAAACATTAATGTATGCATAAAAACCATATTAATTAATCCTAATTTTTGTATCTAATATTAATATAATTTGCATAAGTCATATATTCAATTGGTATGTTAATTCTTATTCTTTTTTTTCATAAAAATGGCAAGGATTATCGAAATTTCGTAAAGTAGTATTAATGGTAATGCTAATAAAAATTGGCTTATTACATCTGGTGGAGTTAAAATTGCAGCAATTACAAATGAAAAAAGTATGCAATATTTCCTCTTTGAAGTTAACCATTTTACATCAATTACCCCAATTCTAACTAAAAGCAGTATTAAAATTGGTAATTGGAAACAGATTCCAAAAGCAAGAATTAGTCTCATAACAAGGGATAAATATTCAGAAATCCTTGGTTCAACTTCAATTGGCAATCCTGAGCCGTTGGATGGGAGTTCGAATGACAGAAAGAAATTCCAGGCGATCGGCATCACAACATAATAAACCATGATAAAACTCAGTAAAAAAAGGAATGGTGTGGCAAGCATGAATGGCAGAAAGATATTTTTCTCATTTTTATATAGACCTGGTGAAATATATTTCCAGATCTGGATGAGAATTAGAGGTAAAGAAATAAACAATGCCAAATAAAAAGCTACTTTGATTTGTGTAAAAAAACCTTCATGCAAAGCTGTAAATATCATTCGTCCTCCCCGCTCGTTTATTAACTCTGCGAGTGGTTGCTGTAAAAAAATATATACTTGTGCCGAAATGCTTGTATCAAAATTTATAAATTTAAAATTTATTATTGATATAAAAAAAATAAAGATAAATAATACAAACGAGTATATCAATCTAGATCTTAACTCAGCAATATGATCTAAAATTGACATTTTTTTATCATCTAATTCTTCGGTATCGCTCATTATATCCAAACTTTTAGTACTGCTTTTTTATTCTTTAATATTTTTAATTTCATCAATTTCTTTTGTGAGATCATTGTTGTAATTAATATCTCTCATTGTTTCTTTCACCTTATCAAGATCTTCCTTACTAAGAATACTCTCAGTTTCTTCGAGAAAATCTCTTGAAATGCGTTTTACTTTTCTAGAAAATTTTAAGAATGTATTTAGAGCTGTCGGTAGCTCTTTGGGACCAAGTATTAAAACTATAACAACCGAAATAATTAGAAGTTCTTGCCAGCCAATATTAAACATCAATTACACTTTTACTTTGAATCCTTATTAGAATCGTCAGTGTCATCATCTGTTTCTTTAATTTCACCTTTTACACCGTCTCTAAAACTTCTTAGACCAACCCCAAGATCGCCAAGCATTTTAGAGATCTTTCCTGGCCTTGAAAATAGCAATAGTACAATTAAACCAATTACTACCCACTGCCAAAAACCAGATATTCCCATAATTAACTCCTATACAACTTACTGTTTTTATTGTTTTACTTTGAATAAGTTCTGAAACTGATTTACTAAGTTACTGAATTACTCAAAAAATATTTTACTTGTTTTACAGACTAAATGACTTTTATTTAGACACATAATCTTATTACATATAGTATATTTCATATTTTGTATTTATTAAATAACTAATAATTCATTACTGGAAGATAAAAAATGTTCAATTTAATCAAAAATATTATAGGTGGCTCTCCTAAAAATGATGAGAGCCATAATTACAAAGAATATAAGATTATCCCTAAACCAAAAAAAAACGGTGGCTCCTTTACAACAGAGGGGAAGATTATAAAAGATGCAGACGAATATCAAGAGGCATACTTTATCAGGACTGACACATTCAGTAAAAAAGAGGATGCTGTAGATTGTATTATCAGAAAAGCCAAGATTATCATTGATGAAAATGGTGATAAGATTTTTGAGAAAGATTGGTTATAAATTTTTCGGTACTACAAATTCAAAACTAGCTAAACTCTCTTGATTAATATTTGACCAATCATTCGCTTTATATTTCAGTATAGAAAATCCACACGTATTATATTTTTGATAATCTGTTTGAAGAATTTTATTTCTTGGAACTAAGAAACTTACCAAATCTGATAGAGTGGGCTCATGGTTGACTAATAATATAGAGTCAATTCTTTTACCTTGATGGAACAGGATGTTTAGTAGAAAAGATACATGGCACCCATATAGATCATCATCATATATGATGTCCTTTTTTCCTGTATTAGAGCCCAAGTTCATTAAACTCAAAGTCTGTTTACATCTCTGTGCGGTTGAACAATAGATAATGTTTGGGTTTAGATTGTTTCTTTTAACATAACTTCCAAGGAGAACGGCATCATTGACCCCTCTATCAGCAAGTACTCTATCTTTATCAATTTGATATGGATCAGCCCAGTTGGATTTCGCGTGACGAAGTAAATATACAGTCTTCAATTTAACGCCAATTAGTTACTCAAAAAATCGCTCATCGATTCCCATTAGCTCTAATGCATTTAATCCACAAATCTTTTCTCTATCTGACTCAGTCAGTTCTGGTATTTGGTAAACATGCTCAACTGGGTTAAATTCAGCCATATCAAACGGATAGTCTGTTCCAAGTAAGATACGATCCACTCCATATTGCTTTATTAAGAAGCTTAATTGTTCATTGGAAAAAACAAGAGTGTCAAAATAAAATTTTGAGAGATAGTAGCTTGGCTTCATGTGGATGTCTTCCCTACAATCTGGGCGTGCACCATACGCATGATCCATTCTTGCAAAGTAATGTGATGCAAATGCACCCCCATGACTTAAAACAAATTTTAAGTTAGGGAATTTCTCTAATACACCACCAAATATCAAATAATGGACCCCAACTGTTGTATCTAATGGATTCCCGATAATGTTCATCATATGATATTTTGATAATCGTGGGCTTGAAAATGATGATGGGTGTATCAGCATTGGGATATTGAGTTCCTGTACTGCTTCCCAAAAAGGATAGAGCCTTTCAGATGATAACTCTTCATCCTCTTTCACCCTTGCTCCAATTTGTATACCTTTAAATCCAAGTTCATTTATACACCTTTTCAATTCTTTTATCGCTAAGTCAGTATCTTGTAATGGTACGGTTCCCAAGCCCACATGTGTAGATCTATTTTCATTAACCACCTTATGAATTCCATCATTTACTATTTGGCTTGACTCATGACCAAGAGACGGCTCAGTTGAGTAGTAAAATTGTCTTGGCGCGCAAGATAATGCAGCAATATCAACTTGCATTTTCTCCATATCTGGAAGTCTATAGCTCATATCTGTTAGATATGGGGCTCTTTCAGAATGATGTTTCAGGGTTTGTTCTTTTGATGCCTGACTTGCAAATCTGAGTTGAACATTAGAGTCATCAGGAATTCTATCACCAATGAGTTTATCTGCTTCCAGAATTCTCATGTGAATATGAAAATCGACTGTTTTTGTCTTTGGTCTAGGCTTATCGTTTAGGTGCTCTCTGCCAGCAGTGGGGCCGTAAGACCTCATTGGTATATCATGTTCCATTTATAAATCCTTTATCTTAAATACCATGGTTTTAATAAATTAACATTATTCCACAACTTATTTGATGTGACAATCAAACTTATAAAGAGAGTAAATAAATTTTTTATATTTCTAGATTATGAAAAGTTTACAAATAATTTTGATATGTGATATCCAATATATGACGATAATCCCGTTAAGACTGTACCCCATATAGTATCAACAATAGATACCTGTAGTGGCCAATCCTTCAATGTTGAGTAATTTGTCATATCATATGTAAGGTATGCAAAAAACCCAAATAAAGCGCCATAAATGAGTGCTGTATTTGCACTTCCATCTCTCAAAGCAGGTATTGTAGAAAAAATTAATATACCAACTACATATAAAGAATAAAAGATAGCTGCTGCTTGCATATTCGGTTTATCAGCAAGAATAAAACCAAGATTTCCAAAGTAGAATTTTTTTGCAATAAAGCCCAACCATATAGCATCAATTATGAGAAATATTGTTAGTACAATAATATATGTTATTAAGTATTTTGTCATAGCATTATCATTTGTATCATGAACTCATAACGTTTACAAATATTGCATAGATCATAAAAGCAACAACACAACAACAATTGAGAAATATCTTGTCTGAAAAAATTGCAATCATAGGTGGAGGAATATCAGGACTATCCTCTGCATGGCACATATCTCAAACTTATAATGTCACACTATTTGAAAAAAATAATTACCTGGGGGGGCATGCAAATACAATACTTGTAAGTGAAAAACAAAATAAAGTTGTACCAGTTGATGTAGGCTTCATGGTCTTTAACGAGCTTTGCTATCCAAATCTTATTCAGCTATTCCAAAAGTTGGGCGTTCAGTCACATGACTCTGATATGGGTTTTTCAGTTTCAGATAAAATAAAAGGTTACGAATACTCAGGTTCAGGATTAAGTGGTTACTTTGGACAAAGAAAAAATTTATTCAGTTTAAGACATTGGGGACAACTATTATCAATAGTAAGATTTTATACAAAAGCACAAATAAATATTAAAAAATATAAAACTAATACAACCTTATTAGAGTTTTTAAAGTCCGAAAAACTATCTGACTTCTTCATAGAAAACCATATAATCCCTATGTGCAGTGCAATATGGTCTTGTGATGATGACGAGATGTTATCCTACCCTGCTCATGATTTTGTTAGCTTCTTTATTAATCATGGATTATTCAAGCTAAAGAACAGACCCAAATGGAAATCTGTGGCTGGTGGTAGTAAAGAATATGTCGAGGCAATCAAAGCATCACATAAATTCAAAATCAAATTAAATGCAAACATTATAAAGATAGAAAAAAAAGAAGAAAGATTTGAAATTATTTTGGATAATGGTGAAAAAGATATATACGACAAATTAATCTTAGCTTCGCCTGCTGATGAAAGTAAAAAACTAATTGAGTCAGTTGATGAACAATTAGCAGATCTGTTGACTAAGTTTAAATATCAAAAGAATTTAGGCATATTGCACTCTGACCCAGATATAATGCCTATTTCAAAAAAAATATGGGCAAGTTGGAACTACATACGCTCCAACAAGGATAGTTCAAAACTATCTGTGACTTATTGGCTAAATAGTATCCAAAAAATTGATAGTCAGAAAAATTATTTTCTTACTCTAAATCATGATGATCAGATCCAAGAAAATCAAATACACAAACAAATTTATTTCTCCCATCCAATTTTTGATTTAGATAATAAAAATACAAAAAAAGAAATTATAAAAAGGCAGGGTAATAATAATATTTGGGTATGCGGCAGCTATTTAGGTTTTGGGTTTCACGAAGATGGAATACAGAGTGGACTCATAGTTTCAGAAGATATACTAAAAAAAGCAAGACCATGGAAGGTAAAAGAAGGCTCAAATAGAATAGCAGTTTAGTCAGAAATTTATTATGATAATACTATGATGAATAACAGTATCCTCGTTGGCAAAGTAGTACATAAGCGAATAAACCCAATTAAGCACAAACTCCATTATAATGTTTTTGCGCTAGAGGTTGACTCAAACAACCTAGGGGATATTGGAAAAAATTCTAGGTATTTATCCTACAATAAATTTAATCTCTTTAGTTTTTTTGATACTGACCATGGCAATGGGAAGTCTATAAGAGATTTTCTATCTGAGATTATTGCAAATACAAAAACAAATAATCCTATTTCAAGGTTTTCAATAATTTCGTACCCAAGAGTATTGGGGTATGTGTTCAACCCAATCACAATCTATCTAGGATTTGATGAGTCTAATAAAATTGGACTAATCATTTATGAGGTAAATAACACATTTGGACAGAGAGTGATTTATGTATTACCAAATAATAATAAAGAAGAAATAATCTATCAGAGGTGCGACAAGAAGTTATTTATCTCACCATTTAATGGAGATAACGGAGTGTATACTTTTCATATAAAAGATAATGAGCAATCTTTCCAAATTGGAATTAATTTAAAAGTAGATGATCAACCGATCATAAATGCTTACTTCTGTGGTCAAAAATTTGAGCTAAATCATAAAAATCTTATGAAAACATTTAGAAGTAATTTATTCCTAACATTGAAAGTAATTACCGCTATACACTACGAAGCCCTAAAATTATATTTTAAGGGGATGAAATTCAAAAAGAAACCCCAAGCAGAGAAAATTCAAATATGTTACATTAGCGCAAAAGACATAAGTTAAATGATGAAGAAATATATCAAGAAATTATTTAGTTGGGAACCAGAAGGATCAATAAGAATTATTTTTCCTGATGGTTCAGAGCACTTGCTAGGATCAGAAGAAACTGATCTTTATATGAAATTCAATAATTATAAGATTGTCTGGAATTTCTTCACAAGTAGGGCAAATGCATTCAGTGACTGTTACATAAATGGTGATATTGAATGCTCTGATTTAACAAGTTTCTTTATATTCTACCTCAGAAATAAAGAAAAGTTTGATAATATGGCTCCATTTCAAATCTTAAAACTCAATCTATCATACCTTAGTCATGTGCTCAGGTGGAATAGTATCAGCGGAGCAAGAAAAAATATAAGAGCTCATTACGATATGGGTAATAACTTCTTTGCTGAATGGCTTGACGATAGCATGCAATATTCAAGTGCTCATTTTAATGAAGATAACAAAACATTGGAAGAAGCCCAAAATAATAAACTACAAAAATTGAATGCATACCTGGATATTAAAGATGATGATTCCATACTTGAAATAGGCTGCGGATGGGGAACATTGTCACAATATTTATTTAATAAAAATAATATCAATATTGATGCTATTACGATCTCTGATGAACAGCTAAAGTTTGCACGCACACTGAATCTTAAATCATCGAATAAGAAATGTGACTTTAAGTTACAGGATTATCGCAATACTGACTCTAAATATAATAAGATCGTCTCTGTAGAAATGATTGAGGCAGTTGGGAAAAAATATTTACCCATTTATCTTGATACAATAAAAAAATGTCTAAAAAGTGACGGCCACGCTATTATTCAGGGTATTACTATAGCAGATGATAAATTTTATGAGTATAGTAACCAAGTAGACTTCATTCAAAAATATATTTTCCCTGGAGGGTTTTTACCAAGCCAAAAATACTTAAAAGATATTGCAATCTCGCGTGGATTAGAAATTGAAACCTTAGATGAACTCAATCTCTCTTATGCAAGAACACTAAAAATATGGAGAGAACGATTTAACACTAAATGGTCGAAAATAAAGACGATGGGGTATGATGATAAATTTAAAAGAATTTGGAATTATTACCTATCATATTGTGAGGCAGGGTTTATTGAGAAATCAATTTTTGTAAATGTATTTAAATTTAAACCAAAAAATTAGTTATTTTTTCCAAACCATCTTATTTACGAAATAAAAATAAAGTCTATTCGGCATAATTTTCATCATCTTGAGGGCTAAACCAAAGAAAAATGGGAATATAATTTCATACTTTGATTTTTCTAATCCAGTTATTATTTTCTTGGTTGCATATTCTATAGACACCATACTTGGCATAGGAAACTTATTTACCTTAGTCGCATCGGTATCAACAAAACCCGGATTGATCAATGAAACGGTAATACCATACTGACGCAGTTCTGATTTGAGTACCTCCGCTAAATTTATTAAAGCAGCTTTGGTTGGGCTATATGCTATTGAATTTGGAAGTCCCCTGTAACCAGCCACAGAAGACATAATTGCTATATGGCCACTTTTTCTTTTTATGAAATGAGGAATAATAATTTTAATACAATTCATCACTCCAAAATAATTTATATCTATGGACTCCTTCACGAGATCATAATTTTGATCCAAATTATCTACCGTGAATAACCTACTTATGCCAGCATTGAGTATTATTAAATCTGGAAGGTTGTTAGTATCCTCTGTAAATATTTTTGTAGCTTCTGTCAGCTTTTTCTCATCTGTTACATCCATAACTAATGGAATTATATTTTCAGATATTTTACTGATTTCAGATAACCTTTCTTCACGGCGAGCTGAAGCGAAGACTTTAATGCCTTTTTTTGCTAGTTCTATTGCAAGATTTCTACCGATGCCAGAGCTTGCACCAGTAATCCAAGCTGACTTCCATTTATGGGGCATTTATTTAAATACGTACAATTGATTGATACATATTTGCAATCATACTCTTAAAGACCATTGGGCCATCAGTTGCGATCACACAAATACAATCTTCATTTGATCTTACAACTGGTTCATGGTGTGTTGATGTATCATGATCAGCAATGTCTCCAGCAGCATAAGTGCCATTTTCATCTTCAAAAGCACCCTTTAACACAAGAGTTAATTCGCCACCTTTATGCCCATGCTCAGGTATTTTCTTGTTAGGCTTAATCTTTAAAAAAGTTAAGTGACAATTGGATTTATCACTGATTTTTACTTGGCTTTTTTGGATGCCGGGAGCAAAGAAAGACCACTGAATATCATCTAGATCTGAACCGATATACCTTTGCAAGGAAGCTGGGACTTCAGAGTTAAGATCAAATTCAATCTCTTTAACTTCAGATTTGTTATTTCTATTATTGAATTTATCTAAGAATTCATTAAAATCTTCTGCCTTACCTTTGTTTTCAATATCATTTTCCATCATTGATGCACCAAGCTCATTTCCAATTTGCACAATTTCTTTACAATAGTCACAAGTTTCTATGTGTGATGTAACAAGAGTACTAAAGGCCAAGCTCAAAGTCCCGCTTGAATATGACATTAATGTTGATAGATCTGGATGTTGTTTCATACTTGTAATTCCTTAAGATTATCTTTCATCTTTTGATAAGCTAGCCTCATACGTGACTTGACTGTTCCAATTGGGATATTCAACTCACCTGCTATTTCTTCTTGAGTTAAGTCATTAACAAATGATAACTCAATGACTTTTCTTTGTTTTAAGGGTAATAATTCAATCGCCTTTTTAACATGGGCAGAAATTGATTTTTGCTCGACAATGTCTAAACTACTATCATTGTCTGAAGCAATTTCAACTTCTGAAATATCTGTATAAGGTTGTGAAGATTTTTTTCTAAGTAAATCAATCCTATTATTCCTTGCGATGGTATAAACCCATGAACTGAAAGATCCTTTATCAGGATTGTACATATGAATTTTCTCCCAAATATTTATCATAGTATCATGCATAATATCTTCAGCTTGGGCTCCATTAGCACCACTTCTCATCAATAAAGATTTTATCTTTGGTGCAAAATAATTAAATATAACTTCAAAGTCTTTTGTATTCTTTTCAGTTTGAAATTTTTTTACTAAGTCCTTGTTTACTTCCAACATTATTTTTTTATTTTTTTGTTACATTAAATATGTAACAGAATTTAAACGTTTTTTTCTAGAAAAAAGATCATTCATTACCATGATTAATCTAACTATTTGCCAATAACGTAGTATAGAGTAGAGATTCTTATGAAAACAGACACTAAAAATAAATTTCAGAACGCAAAAGTAGTTGTAGTTGGTGCCACCGGAGGAATTGGTTCTGCGTTTGTGAAGAAGATTAAACAGCTTGATACAAACAATATTGTCATAGAAATCGTACGTAAAAAAACACAGGATCATCAAATTGAAGTTGATATGCTCGATGAGGAATCCATGGCAAAATGTGCTCAAGATATTCAAAAGCAATATGGGACTATTGATATTATTCTTAATACGGTTGGTTTACTGCATTCAGATGGTGCAATGCCCGAAAGAGCTTACAAAGAAATAAACCAAGATTTCCTTCAAAAGACTTTCGAAGCAAATACCTTCATACCGTTCATGGTTTCTAAATATTTTGTGCCACTTCTATCAAAAGAAAATACATCACTAATAGCATTTATGTCCGCCAGAATAGGAAGTATATCAGACAACAACCTTGGCGGATGGTATAGTTACAGAGCATCAAAGGCAGCTCTTAATATGCTCATAAAAACCTTATCAATAGAACTCTCATATAAGAATAAGAATGCTATCTGTATTGGACTTCATCCTGGAACTGTGAAAACAAATTTATCGGATCCATTTTCTGAGAAAATAAAAGCATACAAAGTATTTTCCAAGGAAGAATCAATTGATTACCTAATTGAGCAAATTAACCGCGTAGACCACACATTCAGCGGGAAATTAATTGACTGGAAAGGGGACATAATCCCTTACTAATTTTTTAATAATAAGAGACATAGATGATAAAAAGTATTGTTAGAGAGTACCGAAGAGAGAAAAGGCGACTATCTCACATCAAAAAGCGAAAAGGCAGAATAGACCTCAGAACGGGAAAACCAGGTAAAAAGAAATAGTAAGCATTATTTTTTTAATATAGTACTATATTTCTTTAATAATATTCATCTATTGACTCAAATGAAAAAAACCTACGTGATTATATTCCTAATATCTCTACTCATCGCTATAATTTATACAACGAGCAGTCCCAATGGGTTTGTAAATCAATTTTCAAATCTCGATGGAGCAGATGAACTAATCTCTGAAGAGTTATTACTCAGTAAGATTGATACTGGAAGAAATATATACAAAGAGAAATGTACTAGCTGCCACGGCAAGGAACTGGTGGGCAATAAATTCTGGAGAACCAAAAAAGATATAGATGGCAATAATTTACCCCCACCATTAAATGGTACAGGCCATACATGGCATCACTCTCCTGAACAACTATTTAAAATAATTAAGTATGGAATAAAACACTTTGACCCCAATTATGAGGGGAATATGAGAGGATTTGAGGAGCTGAGTGATGATGAAATCCACTCTATTTTAGAATTTATTATGTCCACATGGCCTGAAGAAATTAGAGAACAATATACAGAAAAATATCAATAGTTTTTGTCAGAACCAGACTAATAAAATGTCTATGTTTACATCATTTTGAAGTTTATAATCATTCCTACGTCATAGTGTCCTGGCACATTACAAGCAGCTTCAATATTATTGGCATTTGTGAAATTCCAGATTAACACACCACTATCACCAGGCTCTAATAAAAGACTATTACTATGGCTGTGTCCCATAGAATGATCACTTTTTGACATTTCATACATTCTATCTTCATCTATGGAGTCCACTAGGATAATCTCATTTTCTATCATTTTTTCCATATCTTTTTGATGTTCAATGTGCATCATACTATTTCCAATATTGAATTCATGGACAAATTCACCCGAGTTTATAATTTCAAATTTTATAGTTTCATTGCTATAAACTTCAATTACATTTGGCTGAAAATAATTATCATACATTTCTACAACAATTGTCCTATCAACATTATTTGCAGATCCTTTTGAGCCAATTTGCATACTTTTATCTGCATATGAGTAAGTAATATTTAATAATGATAAAGTCGCTATGGTCAAAATTTTATTCAACATACTATTTATCTCCATGGATTTAATTTCATACAGTTCTCAATACATATAACATAATCATTTTAGTAGTATTTTCAATTATGTATGACACAGAAAACCTCTTATATTATTTCGCTATGCTCATTCCTATCAGTGTAATATTAGAGAGAATTCATATAAGTAAGATGAAGGGATATACTACTACCGCTATGTGACAATCTAACAGCAATACCCTATTCTAAGTCCTTTCTGTTGGAAGTCCTGACTGCTGCCATGCTTCAATACCACCCTTTATATTATAGACCTCCAGTGCCTCATCTTCTGTCATCAACTTCTGGCAAGCATTGCTACCGCGCGCTCCTTTTTGACAGTATATGAGGATCTTTTTATCTGTCTGCGGAATACCTTTAACGGAAATCGAGCCAACAGGGTGCAATGCTGCACCTGCAATCTTTTGCAAGGCATATTCAACGGGCTCACGTACATCAATCAAAATAGCTTGGTTATTATCCAGCCATTGTTTGGCAGTTGTTACGTCGACGGTTTTTACGTTCATTTTAAATCTCCCCAACAATGGAATTGACAACAATCTCAGTAAATTTCTCATCATCTTATCTAACCTATTTGATTCTTAATAGTCAATAGTCATATTTGGCTGATACTTCAGATGTTAATTCCTTATCCGCATGCAGATAAGAGTAAGATTGCGTGCATCTCACTGCGGTGATATATTATTTTTATGTTATTAAAAGGTAAAAAAATCGCAATTTTAGGAACTGGGGCTAACGGATCTTGTGCAGCCGCTGACATCACAACAGCCGGCTATGATGTGACACTGATTGATCAGTGGCCTGCTCATGTCAACACAATGAATAGAGATGGGTTAACCATCAACCTTCCAAATGAAACAAGAAATGTGACTGTAAAAGCTCAGCACTTATGTTATTTGGCAGAAATTAATCACAAATTTGATTATGTTTTTTTATTTGTAAAAGCCTATGACACTAAATGGATAACAAAATTAATAGAGCCATATTTGGCATCTGATGGAATTTTAGTTGGCGTTCAAAACGCAATGACAGCAGAGCGAATTTCTTCGATTGTGGGACCTGAGAGAACAATTGCATGTGTTGTTGAATGCTCATCAGAATTATTTACTCCAGGAATTATTCAAAGAGATACGATAAATGAAAAAACTTGGTTTGGTATTGGAACGAATACAGAAGTTATGAAAAATCGATTGGACGAAATTAGAGAAATACTTTCATCAGTCGGAAAAGTTAATATTATAGAAGATATTATTTCAGCAAAATGGATGAAACTAATCATTAATGCAATGTGTATGGGACCCTTTGCAATGTTAGGGTCGAATCTTTATGAGGGTTTTAAAATACCAAAAATGAAAGAAGCAGTCATGAAAATTGGAACAGAAGCTCTAACTGTTGGACAAAAACATGGCTATAAGATTGTCCCAATATTCGGCCTATCAGAAGAACAAATTAACAATTCTAATAACCCAATTGAGCTTATGTTGGATAAGTTAATTAAGGATATTGGACCAAATGCAAGAGATGCAGTATTCCATGATCATCTCAAAGGTAGATATAGTGAAGTTGATGAAATCAACGGTTTGGTCTCTGATTTAGGCAGAGAGTACGGTATTGATACGCCAATAAATACTGAAATTGCAAATGTTACTAAAGATATCCATTCTGGCAAATTATCTCCATCTCTCGATAATTTGAGTTTCCTAACAAAGCATATCTAAACCTTCATAACAATCTGTCCAACTGTTTTCCTTGCCTCAGCATCTTTATGGACTCTCACAATATCATCAAGATTATAATCCATATTTAAGTTGAGCTTAATGCTTCCATTTTTAATCATTTCAAAGACACTCTCGGCACTCTTTCTAGCAATTTCTGGTGAGGTCATATAATTAACCATTGTTGCTCTATGTATGTATGCTGAATTTTTAACCCCATCCTTTGCAACATCATATAAAGGAGGATTGCCTGAAGCGCTTCCAAAACTAACTACGAGTCCTAACTTTCTAACTGATGCTAATGAAATATCCCATGTTGTCTTACCTATTGAGTCATAAACAACATCAACCCCTTTACCATCTGTAATTGCCATTACTTCTTTAACTATGTCATGGTCCTCCATATTAAAAACATATTTGTATCCCGACTTCAGAGCGAATTCTTCTTTGTCTTTGGATCCAACTATTCCTATTGCCAACGCTCCAAGTGAATTTGCCCACTGACCCGCAATTTGACCAACTCCCCCGGCAGCAGCATTAAATAATATTAAATCTCTCTTTTGTAGTTTATGAGTTCTATTAAAGAGATATTCTACAGTTCTACCCTTCGTTAATATAGCAGCAGCAACTTCTAAATCCATCCAATCAGGAACTTTGATTAAATCATTTGCATTCATAAGTCGCGAATAGGAATATGAGCCAAGACCACTCCCACTACCCGCATATGCAACCCTATCACCAACAGAAAAATCTGTAACGTTTGAACCAACCTCTTCGACTATTCCTGCACCCTCTGTTCCCAATCTGCAAGGCTTGGGTGGTGTTGGATAAATACCTGAACGGTGATACGTATCGACCATATTGAAACCTACAAATTCATGTTTTACTAAAACTTGGCTATCTATTGGATTCGGAAGATCTACATCTTCCCATACCATTTGATCTGCATCACCATTTTGGTATAATACTATAGCTCTTGTTTTCATTTTCAGTTCTCCCTATTTGTTAGGTGTTTCAAATAACTTCATAGGTTAGCAAGTTTTTTTGATATTTAACAAAGAAAAGTTGACTTACACTATTTAAAATATTAAATAATGTTATTGATTTAAAAAAACTATCGATAACATAACATAAATTGAAAGAACTCATATGACTGCGGTTATAAAAACTGGTGGGAAGCAATACTCTGTAAAGAAAGACGATATCATTATTGTAGAAAAACTTCCTGATGAAAAAGGAAATACTATTACATTCAATGAAGTCCTTATGATTACTGAAGGGGATAAAACTATTATTGGTACCCCACTTATTGAAAATGCTACTGTGACTGCGGAAGTGGTTGAACAAGACAGAGCAAAAAAGATTATTGTTTTCAAAAAGAGAAGACGACAAAACTCCAGAAGAACAATTGGTCATCGGCAGTTCCAAACAAGACTTAAAATATTAGATATCTCTGCTACTGGTCAGAAGAAACCTGCAAAGGTAGCGGCTCCAAAAGAAGAAAAAGTAGTTAAAACTGAAGCAAAAAAAGAAGCCCCAATAAAAGCTCCAGCTAAAAAAGCTGCTCCAAAAGCTGCGCTAGCTGAAAAGAAAGCTCCAGCTAAAAAAGCACCAGCAAAAAAAACTACTAAAAAAGCTTAATTGATAGTATAAATATAAATATAAAAGTATTTAAAAAGAGGAAATCATGGCACATAAAAAAGCAGGCGGATCATCTAAGAACGGACGCGACTCAGCTGGTAGAAGATTAGGTGTAAAAAAGTTTGGCGGCGAACAAGTGATTCCTGGTAATATTATTATAAGACAAAGAGGAACTACATGGCACCCCGGCGAAAATGTTGGTATTGGAAAAGATCATACAATTTTTGCAACCAAAACAGGTGCTGTGAAATTCACAGACAAGAGAAATGGTCGAAGAACCATTAGTGTTATTGAAACAAACTAAGCACAGACTCTTTTTTAAAACCCATATTACAATTAAATTGATTTGATACCTTTATCTATAAATAATGGTAAGATATTGTTATGAAATTTTTAGATGAAGCAAAAATATATATAAAAGCAGGCGGTGGTGGCAACGGTGCTGTTAGTTTCAGACGTGAAAAATATATTGAATATGGTGGTCCTGATGGTGGGGATGGCGGAAATGGTGGGAGTGTATATATAAGAGCCGTTGATGGGCTGAATACCCTCATTGATTATAGATTTCGTCAACATTTCAAAGCCGAGAGAGGAAAAGATGGTGCTGGTAAAAATAAGACAGGACATGGTGGTAAAGATCTTACCCTTCCTGTACCTCTAGGAACTCAAATTTATGATGAGTTAAAGGAAGAAATTATTGCCGACCTTACAGAAGTTGACCAAATATTTATGATTGCATCCGGAGGAAGTGGAGGATTTGGTAATACTAGATTTAAATCCTCAACGAATAGAGCACCTAGGAATGCAAATAAAGGAACACCGGGTGAAGAAATTACAATCTGGTTAAGAATGAAACTGATAGCAGATTGTGGAATCATTGGGTTACCTAACGCTGGAAAATCAACACTATTAAGTAAGATTAGCCACGCAAACCCAAAAGTATCTGATTATCCATTTACGACCTTAAACCCTGTTCTGGGAGTCGTGTATCATGATGATGAAAATTTTGTAATAGCTGATATACCTGGATTAATTGAAGGAGCGCATACTGGCACTGGTTTGGGTCATAAATTTTTATCTCATATTGAAAGATGTCCAGTACTAATTCATCTAATCTCACTAGAGGAAATTGACCTATATAAAACATATAAAATTGTTAGGGAAGAGATCAAGCAATATGGAAATGATATTTATGAAAAACCTGAGATAATTATTTTAAATAAACTCGATTTATTTGATGAAGAAGAGATACAAGAAAAAATTAATGATTTTAGTGATAAACTTGGACAAAAAGTCCTGGTGATATCTGCAGAAGAAAATATCGGAATTGATGACTTCAAAGATGTATTAACAAAGTTTATTGGCAATAAAAAAAAGGAAGAGATAAAGAAAGAGAAATGGCTACCCTAGAACAAATTAAAGGCTATAAAAATATTGTCATTAAAATTGGTTCAAGTCTCATTGTAGACGAAACAGGATCAGTTCGAACAGAATGGCTAAGAAGTCTTGTAAGAGATATTTCAGACTTAAAAAAGAATTCAACAAATATCATAATTGTGACATCCGGAGCAATTGCACTCGGAAAAAAAATCCTTAATTTAAAGAAAAATGAGAAATTAAAATTAGATATGGCTCAAGGGACAGCGGCTGTTGGTCAAATCGAATTAATTAGCGCTATAAAGAATGCATTCTCAGAAGAAAATATTAAAGTTGCCCAACTGCTACTTACAATTGAAGATACTGAGAGAAGAAGAAGATATCTCAATGCAAGAAACACTATCTCAATGTTAATTGATAATGGTGTTGTTCCAATAATAAATGAGAATGATACCGTTGCCACTTCAGAAATACGTTATGGTGACAATGACAGACTTGCTGCAAGAGTTACAACAATGGCAAGTTTTGATTGTTTAATTATCTTATCTGATGTAAATGGCATCTATACGTTACCTCCTGATAACGAAAATGCTGTTCACATACCAGAGATAACAAATATTACAAAAGAAATTCAAAGTATGGCAAAAACTACGAAAAATGATTATGGATCGGGAGGCATGATCACAAAAATTGAAGCGGCACGCATTGCAATGGATGGTGGTGCAAATATGATTATAGCTAGTGGAAAAGAACAAAATCCTATAAAAGCACTAATGGATGGTGGAAAAAACTCACATTTCATCGCAAAAATAACGCCACATTTAGCAAGGAAGAAATGGATATCAGGAATGCTAACACCTAATGGAAAAATTTATATAGATGATGGAGCTAAAGCAGCACTTTTTAAGGGAAGAAGCCTTCTTCCTGCTGGAATTGTTAATGCTGAAGGTAAATTCGAAAGAGGAGATGCAATAATTATATTTGATAAGGACCAAAATGAGATTGCAAGAGGCCTATCAGCTTATTCAATAGGCGATACATTAAGTATTAAAGGAAAAAACTCAGACGAAATTGAGCAGATTCTTGGGTATAGAGGCAGGACAGCTCTGGTTCATAGAGATGATTTAGTAATTTCGGATACAGGTAATTAAAAATGGTACAAAATATTACTGAAATAATGAATGATATTGGCGTAAAAGCTGGTATAGCAAATACTAAACTATCAACAGCATCAAATGAAGAAAAAAATGTTGCACTCAATTCCATGGCCGATCAGATAGAAAAAGATCAATCCAAGATCTTATTAGAAAATAAAAGAGATATTGAGTTAGCCAAATCTAATAATATATCGAGCGCAATGATTGATAGATTATCTCTAAATGAAACAGGTATTAAAAATATTGCTTCTAGTATACGCAATGTTGCCAAACTTAATGACCCAGTTGGACGAGTATTAGATAGCTGGGATAGACCAAATGGACTCACTATAAAAAGAGTTAGTATACCAATTGGAGTTATCGGGATAATTTATGAAGCAAGACCAAATGTTACTGCAGATGCGGCAAGTTTGTGCCTAAAATCTGGTAATGCATCCATACTGAGAAGTGGTTCTGATAGTTTTCACTCAAGTTTTGCTATATACGAGTCAATTAAAAACAGCCTTAAAACAACTTCCCTTGATGATAATTCAATACAATTTGTTCCGACGAAAGACAGGGAAGCTGTAGGGTTAATGCTTGGTGGATTAAACTCTAATATAGATGTGATTGTACCAAGAGGAGGGAAAAGTCTTGTTTCAAGGGTTCAAGATGAAGCAAAAGTTCCTGTATTTGGTCATTTAGAAGGCATCTGCCATGTCTATGTTAATGCGAATGCTGATATCGAAAAAGCAATAGATATTACTGCAAATGCCAAGATGAGACGAACATCTATTTGCGGTGCTGCAGAGACATTACTGATAGATAAATCAATCTACAAAGAATACTTGCCAAAGATATTAGCAAAACTTGATAGCCTTGGTTGTGAAATTAGAGGAGATCAATATGTGAATGGTTTATTTGCTGATGCAAAAGATATTTCAGAAGAAGACTGGTCGACTGAATATCTTGATGCAATCATTTCAGTTAAAGTTGTCGAAAATATTGATGAGGCAATATCTCATATAAAGAAATATGGAACTGGGCATACAGAAGCAATTATTACAGAAAATGAAAATTCAGCAGAATATTTTTTCAAACATGTTGATAGCTCAATAATATTATTAAATGCATCTACGCAATTTGCAGATGGTGGAGAATTTGGTTTTGGGGCTGAAATTGGTATATCAACAGGTAGAATGCATGCAAGAGGACCTATTGGACTTGAGCAGCTAACTACATTTAAATATACTGTATATGGCAATGGGCAAATCAGACCTTAACTAATTATATGAATAGTACTCCAAAAATATCAAAATGGATTATTGGTGATAGAGAAACAGTATCACCAAATCAAAAAATAGGAATATTAGGTGGCTCTTTTAACCCGGCTCATGAAGGCCATCTAAGTATAAGTAAGATTGCTTTACAAAGGCTAAACTTAGATAAGGTTTGGTGGATTATAAGCCCAAGAAACCCACTAAAAAAATATGATATCTTATATGATTTTGAAGATCGAGTATCTTCTGCAGAAAAAATAATTGATACAAATCATATTTCTATAAGTAAATTAGAGAAGAATGCACAAATAAAATACACAATTGGAACATTAGAATACCTTAAAACTCGTTATATCGGAACAAAGTTTGTCTGGATAATGGGTGCAGATAATATCAGAGAATTCCATAAATGGAGAGAATGGAATAAACTTACTCTTTCAGTTCCAATAGCAATAATTGATAGACCGAGTTCATCCTTAGATGTGACCTCATCTCTTTTTGCAAATAAGTATCGTAAATACAGAGTTGACGAAGCTGACTCAAAAAATCTTGCCGATAAAAAGAAACTTGCTTGGGTTTTTTTACGTAATAAATTAAACGATCAATCTTCTTCTCAATTGAGAAACTCTAGGATAAAATAAGAATATGCCGAAAAAGAAAATAATAAATATAATCAGTGAATGTTTAGACGAGATGAAAGCACAGGACACTGTAATTCTTGATATTAGAAATAAAAGTTCAATAGCTGATTATATGGTTGTAGCAAGTGGAACGTCCTCCAGACACGTGAGTTCGATAGCTGATAAAATACAAAGATCACTTAAAAATAACTCCTATAAAAATGTTCAAGTAGAAGGATTACAAAAATGTGACTGGGTTTTAATTGATGCATTAGATGTAATAGTCAATATCTTTAAACCTGAAGTCCGAGAATTTTATATGATAGAAAAGATTTGGTCAGAAAACCTAATAGTAGGCAAAGAACAGAGTTTGGGCTAAGAGATTGAAACTAAAAATCCTCTCCATTGGCAAAA
The DNA here is from genome assembly GCA_938074435.1 of uncultured Alphaproteobacteria bacterium. Lineage (GTDB taxonomy): Bacteria > Pseudomonadota > Alphaproteobacteria > Rhizobiales > TMED25 > TMED25. The sequence goes on along the minus strand of CALJEH010000077.1, from coordinate 7,762 downwards.
TATCAAAAAGCCCCTATGAAAAAATTTCTAATCACTACATAAAAAACATCCAATCTATATCAAAACAAACTGGTATCACTGACTTCACTATTAGTGAATTTAATAAATCAGGTGAAAAAAATACTGAGCTTCGAAAGCAAAAAGAATTCGAAATCATAAAAAATAAAATCAATATTGATAATTCGGTGAACATACTTCTTGATGAAAATGGTAAGGCATTATCTACAACCGATATGAAACTGATGATAGAAAAATATATTCGAGGATCAAAGAATGAATTAAATTTCATTATAGGTGGTCCAGATGGCGCGTCTGATTTTTTTTCAGAAATAATTAGCGAAAAGATTTCATTAAGTAATATGACGTTACCTCATTTATTAGCGAGAGTCTTATTACTTGAACAAATTTTTAGGTCGCTTACAATACTAATAAATCATCCCTATCACAGAGAATGAACTTATCATGATAATTTATAACCAAATCAAACAAGTAAATAAATTGTTTATTGCTATAATTATAGCTCTATCAATATTTTTAACTTCAACATCAACATATGCAAACTACCATGAGGAAGACGTACAATTATTTAAATTATTCCTGCGTGTGTTTGGAGAGGTTGAAGATAAATATGTTGAGGAAGTTGATAAAAATGAATTAATGGACTCTGCATTAAAAGGGATGCTAAATTCTCTCGATCCATATTCAACATATATGACAGAGGATGATTTCCAAGAAATGGAAGTTGATACCCGTGGCTTTTATGGAGGGCTTGGTCTGGAAGTAACCCTTGATGAGAATGGATTCGTTAGAATCGTGTCTCCAATTGATGATACTCCTGGGGCAAGGTCGGGATTGCAATCAGGCGATTACATAACAGGCATTGATGGCGAAGATGTGTATGGCATGTCTCTAAATGATGCTGTAGATCGAATGCGCGGTTTGGCTAACACACCTATCACTCTCACCATATTTAGAGAAGGGTCAGATGCTCCATTCGATATCAAAATTATAAGAGAAATTATTCAAATAACACCTGTCAAATACAAGCTATTGGATAATAATATTGCGTATATCAGAATTTCTACTTTTAGTGAAATTACAGATAAAAAAATTGTAGATGCTATTCGAAATATAAATCGAGAAACTAATAATAAGACTAGGGGTTATGTAGTTGATGTTAGAAATAATCCAGGTGGGCTATTGGATCAAGCGATCAAAGTAACTGATCTTTTCCTTGATAAAGGTGAGATTGTATCTACAAAATCTCGGAATCAACTTCGCAAACAGAGATATTTTGCTAAGAAAGGCGATATCATAAATGGAGCAGAACTTATTGTACTAACCAACGGCGGTTCAGCTTCAGCCTCTGAAATATTTGCAGGTGCAATTGGGGATAATAAAAGAGGTACAGTTGTTGGTACAAAGACTTATGGGAAAGGCTCTGTACAAACAATTATCCCACTTGGACATGGCGATGGAGCCGTACGCATGACAACAGCAAAATATTATACCCCGAATGATATATCCATAGATAAAATTGGAATTAAACCAACATATCTGATTGAGATTGATAAAAATGACCCAGATGCTGAAGACGTTCAGTTGATTTATGCTGAAAAACTCATCAATGGGAGGTATAACCTTAGGATGGATATGAATCAATGAAGGATGATGATTTATATAGACCTTGCGTGGGTGCTATGATTATCAACGAAGATAATAAAGTCTGGTTGGGTAAAAGAATAAATATTGTCCATCCCCAAGCAAATTTATTGTGGCAAATGCCACAAGGTGGTATTGATCCTGGTGAATCACCCGAAGAGGCAGTGTACCGTGAGGTCTATGAAGAAACGGGTATAAAGAACCTAAAAACAATTTGCATGTCTGACTATTGGTATTATTACGACATACCAAGTGCGATGTATGAAAAAGTTAAAGGCAAATATATTGGACAAAGACAGAAATGGTTCTTACTCTTTCATGATGGTGATGATGACGAGATTAATCTTATTCCTGAAGACAAGAACGAGCTACATCAAGAATTTTCAGAATGGAAATGGGAACTTAAAGAGAATATAGTCCATCAAGTGATTAACTTTAAAAGAGAGACATATCTGAAAGTATTAGAAGAATTCAAAGATTATAATATATTTGTTAATCAGATTTGACTTTGCACAGCACGAACATTATCAATTTTTAAATTGAGTCTATTTTTTTTCTCCAAATTCTCTGTAGAGTCGACTTCTTTTTGAAATGATTCAATAATTTCATCTAACTTATCACTTGTTATTTCACTCTTCTCAATAACACTTTGAGCTAAGATCGTTAAATTATTTGAGGCCATATCTATAAAACCATCAGTAACAAAATATATCACTGCCTCGGAAGAAGAGTCTTCATATATGCTAATCAAGCCAGGTTTTAGGGAAGAAATCATAGGTGAATGATCAGCTAAAATTGTAAATTCACCTTCAGATCCAGGAATAATAACTTGCTCAACTTCACTTGAGAGCAATGATTTTTCTGGAGTAACAAATTCTAATTTAAATCTATCCATAGTCAGTCCTAGTACTATGCAGCTTCGCTTTTAAGCTTATTAGCTTTTTCGATAACTTGCTCAATAGTACCACACATATAGAATGCTGCTTCTGGCAGGTCATCGTGTTTACCTTCACAGACATCTCTAAAGCCTTTAATTGTATCTTCTAGTGATACGAATACACCTGGACTCCCTGTAAAAACTTCAGCAACATGGAACGGTTGTGATAAGAATCTTTCAATTTTCCTTGCTCTTGCAACGATTAGTTTATCGTCTTCAGATAGCTCATCCATACCAAGAATTGCGATAATATCTTGTAATGATTTGTATCTTTGTAGAATCTCTTGTACTTGTCTAGCGACTTCATAATGTTCTTCGCCAACTATTCTTGGATCGAGAATCCGACTGTTTGAGTCTAAAGGATCCACCGCAGGATAGATACCTTTTTCAGCAATCGACCTATTAAGTGTTGTTGTCGCATCCAAGTGAGCAAATGAAGTTGCAGGCGCAGGGTCCGTCAGGTCATCAGCTGGCACATAAATCGCCTGCACTGATGTGATAGATCCTTTAGTTGTTGTGGTAATTCTCTCTTGTAGTGCACCCATGTCCGTTGCAAGTGTTGGTTGATATCCAACAGCTGATGGAATCCTACCCAATAAAGCTGACACCTCAGAACCAGCTTGTGTAAATCTGAAAATATTATCGACAAAGAATAATACATCTTGCCCTTCATCTCTAAAATGTTCTGCGATAGTTAAGCCAGTTAATCCAATTCTAGCTCTAGCTCCCGGAGGTTCATTCATTTGACCAAATACAAGTGCGCATTTTGATCCATTTCCACCTCCTTCTTTGTTAACACCAGCTTCAATCATTTCGTGATAAAGGTCATTACCTTCTCTTGTTCTTTCGCCCACACCAGCAAACACCGAATACCCACCATGTGCTTGGGCGACGTTATTAATTAATTCTTGAATAAGAACAGTTTTACCTACACCAGCACCACCAAAAAGTCCAATTTTACCACCTTTTGAATAAGGAGCTAATAAATCAACAACTTTAATACCTGTTACAAGGATTTCAGTTTCCGTGGATTGTTCAACGTATGGTGGAGCTGAAGCGTGAATTGGTCTTGATTCCTTAGACTCAACTGCACCACCATCATCAATTGGCTCACCAACAACGTTCATGATACGTCCTAATGTAGCCTCACCAACTGGAACGTTTATAGGGCTTCCTGTATCAACAACTGCTTGCCCTCTTACTAAACCTTCTGTTGAGTCCATAGCAATTGTTCTAACAATCTTTTCACCTAAATGAGATGCAACTTCTAGTATAAGCTTCACACCATTATTGTCAGTTTCTAGCGCATTCAAAATCTCTGGCAAATCTCCCTCGAATTGCACATCAACCACAGCACCAGTAACTTGTGTTATTTTTCCATTTGTTTTTGATTTAGCCATTTTTTTTCCTCGTATTATTATAGCGCTTCCGCACCTGATATAATTTCAATTAATTCTTTAGTTATTATTGCTTGTCGTGTTCTATTATATTGCAAGGTAAGTTTGTTAATCATCTCACCAGCATTTCTTGTGGCATTATCCATTGCAGACATTCTAGATCCTTGTTCACTTGCTGCATTTTCAAGTAGCCCTTGAAATATTTGAACTTTCAGGTTTAGAGGCAATAATTCTTCAATTACATCACTTTCTTCTGGCTCATAATCATATATTGAACTATCTGATAATGATGCTTCGTCTGAATGTTGTTCAGCTTCAAATGCCAATGGAATTAACTGTTGTGCTAGTGGGATTTGAGATATTACAGATTTAAAATTCGAGTAGAATAATTTACAAACATCAAACTCACCTTCTTCAAATCTTTTCAAGATATTGCCACCTATTAGGTCAGCTTCATTGAATGATACATTCTTAACTTCTTTGAGACTTATAAAATCAATAATCTTATCACTATGATTTCTTCTTAGTAAATCATAACCCTTTTTACCAATACAAAGAATTTTAATTTGTTTCCCATTTGATAGTAATGTTTTTATTTCCTGGTTTGCTAATTTAACAATATTTGTATTAAAAGCACCACAGAGTCCTCTGTCAGCAGTAGCTACGACTAATAAATGTATATTATCAGTTCCATTCCCAATCATCAATTGAGGTGCTGAACCTTCATCCACTGATGAGAGAAGATTACTCATAACATTTGAAATCTTAGCCACGTATGGGCGGGCACGCTTAGCACTTTCTTGTGCTTTATTCAGTTTCGCAGCAGCTACCATTTGCATAGCCCTTGTTATCTTTTGGGTTGCTTTTACGCTAACTTGCCTGTTTTTAAGTTCTTTTAAATTTGGCAATTAATTACTCCGCTGCGAAAGATTTCGTGTAGTTACTAATAATAGTCTTGAGTTTTTCTTCTGTTTTATCAGAAATTTGTTGCTCTTTTGCAATTGTTTCTAGAATAGCTTTATTAGTTGTATTCATTAACTCAAGTAAGCCTTTTTCATATGCAGATATTCTTTTAACACTGACACTATCTAAATAGCCATTAACAGCTGCATATATTGAGCAAACCTGCTCTTCAACCCTAAGTGGACTAAATTGTGATTGTTTCAGCAATTCGGTTAAACGTTCACCACGTGCAAGCAATCTTTGTGTTGTAGCATCAAGATCTGATCCAAACTGAGCGAATGCTGCCATCTCACGATATTGTGCTAATTCACCTTTAATCTTCCCTGCCACTTGTTTCATTGCTTTTATTTGAGCTGAGGATCCCACACGGCTAACAGACAGACCCACGTTCACTGCAGGCCTAATACCTTGATAGAATAAATCTGTTTCCAGGAATATCTGCCCATCTGTGATAGAGATAACGTTTGTAGGAATAAATGCAGAAACATCATTCGCCTGCGTTTCAATAACTGGAAGTGCAGTTAGAGAACCTGAACCATTGTCTTCATTAAGCTTAGCTGCTCTTTCAAGAAGCCTTGAATGAAGGTAGAATACATCCCCAGGATAAGCTTCACGTCCAGGGGGTCTTCTAAGTAGAAGGGACATTTGCCTGTATGCGACTGCTTGTTTGGAAAGATCATCATAGACAATCAATGAATGCATACCATTATCTCTGAAATACTCACCCATTGTACAGCCTGTGAATGGCGCCAAATATTGTAAGGGAGCAGGATCAGATGCAGTAGCAGCAACAACAATTGAATATTCAAGTGCACCATTATCTTCGAGTATCTTAACAAGCTGAGCTACTGATGATCTTTTTTGTCCGATAGCAACGTACACACAATACAATTTTGCACTTTCATCATCTGTTTGATTGACAGACTTTTGATTCAAAATAGTATCAAGGGCGATTGCAGTTTTACCTGTTTGCCTGTCCCCAATTATAAGCTCTCTTTGTCCTCTACCTATCGGTATAAGTGCATCAATAGCTTTAAGACCAGTTTGCATTGGTTCATGAACAGATTTACGAGGCATAATACCAGGTGCTTTGATATCCACCCTTCCATTTTGTTTTGCTTTAATCGGACCCTTACCATCAATTGGATTACCGAGACCATCCACAACTCTTCCCAACAATTCCTTACCAACAGGAACCTCAACAATATCGCCGGTTCTTTTGACAACGTCACCTTCATGAATATCTTTGTCATCACCAAATATCACGATACCAACGTTATCCATTTCAAGGTTTAGTGCCATTCCTTTTACCCCATTGGCAAATTCAACCATTTCACCTGCCTGAACATTATCAAGTCCATACACTCTGGCGATACCATCACCCACTGATAATACTTGCCCAACTTCAGATACTTCAGCGTTAGCATCAAAGTTTTTAATTTGCTCCTTTAATATTGCAGAAATTTCTGCAGCTTTTAGATCCATTAGTTTGCACCTTTCATTAGAATTTTTAGATTATTCAATTTAGTCGAAACAGATGCATCAATCATCTGTGATCCGATTTTAACTTTAATTCCGCCAAGTATATTTGACTCAATATTTGTTTCAAGTTGGACTTCTTTGCCTGTCATCTTTTTAAGATTATCTCTTATTTGGTTTAATTGATCTTTAGTTAATTCACTGACTGCGGTGACTTCTGCTAAGACCTCACCACTATTTTCTTTCAAGATCAGCTCGAATGCATTAACCACGGATATAAGAGTATTAACTCTTCTGTTCCTGATTAGCACGTTTATAAGATTTTGTACTATTTTAGATGTTTTTTGTTTTTTAAATATAACATCAAAAACTGCTGACTGTTCCTGAGATGTAAATGTTGGACTAGATATGAGATTTAACAAATTTTTGTTATTAATTATCATACCTTTAAGTGAGGTTAAATCATCTGAAACTTGGGAAGCAATACCATCAGTATTTGCTAGCTCGTATGTTGCTTTTGCGTATCTTTTAGCCACTTCTGATATGGACGTTTCATGTGACATTTGAGAAAATTACCCCGTATAAATTCTATTTGTTATGACGATTCAGTTTAAATTTAAAATAATTTATCAGAAAACATATATTCCTTATCACAGCTAAACATTATGTGCAATAAAATCTCTATACATTTCAACAAAAGAGCCAGTTATTTACAAATTTAGAATATTTATAGAAAATTGTAGGGATCGACATCAACAACAATCCTAATCTTAGGATTTATTTTTAGTGTTTTTAACCATCTATCGACATAAAATTGAATATGTGAGTTTTTGGGACTTCTTATTAGAAATCTCATTCGATACTTCTTTCTCAGTCTTGATATTGGTGCCTCAATCGGACCAAAAACATCAATATTTTTAGGTATATTTTTAAGCTCATCTAATCTCCTAACATAATCAAGTAGTAGAGCTTTATCAGAACAACTTATAATGATTGATACCAACCTGGAAAAAGGTGGCATTCCTGCAATTTTTCTTATAGCTAATTCAGTGTTATAAAAATCTTCTTTTTGGTTATTTGTTATAGATTGAATCAATGGATGATCTGGCATATGGGTTAGAATTTTTACAATACTTTCTTGCTTCATTCGCCCAGCTCTTCCGGCCACCTGATTTAATATTTGATACGTTCTCTCTGCAGATCTAATATCAGATAGTTCCAAACCAAAATCACCATCTAAGACTCCAACATATGTTAAATGTGGGAAATTATAGCCTTTTGAAACTAACTGAGTGCCAATAATTAAATCAATTTCATTATTTTT
>CALJEH010000076.1 GCA_938074435.1 uncultured Alphaproteobacteria bacterium | reverse complement strand
TTTATTTATTTATTTCAATCATCTTTGAAACACTAATGTTGTATCTGCTAGCTATACTACTAAGTGTGTCGCCAGATTTGACAATGTAAGGACTAAGATTAACATTTTTAGAGTCTTTATTGCTTTCATTAATAACTTCAGTAGATTGCACTACGTTAATTTCATTTCTTTTTGCAATAAAAAGCCTATCACCACGATTAAGAATAAATGGTCTTTTGAGAGAATTATAGTAAATGATGTCATTAACATTAACTCCAGTCTCTGAAGCGATGAATTCTATTGTATCACCATCTTTAACTATCCAATAATTACCAACATAACTATTGCTTGCGCTTTTAGTATCGGCAGGTGAAATTGGAATTTGGTTGGTAGCACCAAATCTTTGGATATTTGAGCTACATGAAACCAATAAGAAACATGATAATAGTAGAACAAAAGTAAAGAGAAAATTTTTATTAATAAATACTGGCATAACTTAATTTTTATAAGATATAAATTAATAAAAATTAGTTAATATTATATTTCAATTTTGAATTAAACTACAGTTTTAAGGTAATTATGGTCAGTTCTATTTGAACCGACAGGTGTTATGGAAATGTTACCTTTATTTATGCAATCAAGATCAGTTCCAGGAAGAATGCCACCTTTCGCCCTTTTAAAACCTATCCAGTAATATTTTTGCCCTCTCGGGTCAATCCTTTCTTCCATAATGTGAGCTGGTACTTCCCTTTTGCCTTGTTTAGTAAAAAAATGACCAAGGTTCTCGGAAAAGACATCAGGAAAATTTACATTCATAACAATATTTTTTGGATAATCTAGGTCAATTAATAATCTAAGAATACGCATTAAATTCTTTTGAGTTGCCTGAAATGCATCTTCACCTATATTATGAATATTAAATACCTGACTAAAAGCAATAGACTTAATATTGTGAATTGCACCTTCCATAGCAGCTCCTATTGTGCCCGAATAGTTAACATCATCCGCCAAATTTTGACCTCTATTTACTCCAGAAAGTATCAGGTCTGGAAGATTACCCTTCATAAGTTGTTTTATTGCCAACATAACACAATCTGTTGGCGTACCAGAAATAGAGTAGGTATTTTTTCCTAACTCTCTTAAGCGGATAATATCTGATAATGACATTGCCTGGGATCGTCCACTTTGCTCCCTTTCGGGTGCAATTATTGTTATATCATCTGATATTATCTTTGCTGCTTCTGCAAGCATTCCGATACCAGGGGCATTAATTCCATCATCGTTAGTTATTAATATTTTTAAATCTTTCATGTGTTTAGCTAATCTCAATTTTCTTAATATTATTCATGTATTTTCTTAATACAGACGGTACTTCAATACCCCCATCAATTTGATAGTTCTCAAGGATTGCTATTAGAGCCCTTCCAACAGCCACACCAGATCCATTTAGAGTATGCAGATAACGAGTATTTTTTTGATCTTGCTTATATCTAGCCATCATTCTTCTTGCCTGAAAATCTCCGCAATTGGATATACTTGATATTTCTCTATAAGTGTTTTGCCCTGGCATCCAAACCTCAATATCATATGTTTTTTTTGCTGAGAAACCCATATCACCCGTTGACAAAATCATAACTCTGTAGGGAATATCTAATTTCTTTAGAACAAGCTCAGCGCAAGATAACATTCTATCATGCTCCTCCTCGGATGCCTCTGGTTCAGTAACGGAGACTAATTCAACCTTTTGAAATTGATGTTGTCTTATCATTCCTCTAGTATCACGCCCTGCTGCACCAGCTTCAGCCCTAAAACATTGAGTTAATGCAACAAATCTTAGCGGTAGATCTTTTTTTTCTAAAATGGACTCTCTAATAATATTTGTAAGTGGAACCTCTGCGGTAGGAATTAGCCATTTTTTGTTATCATCGTTATTATTATCATAACCGTGAGTTATCACTTGGAATTGGTCCTCCTCAAATTTTGGCAATTGAGCTGTACCAACCATTGAATTATTATTTACGATAATAGGTGGTGAGATTTCTGTATAACCATTTTCTGTAACGTGAGTATCTAACATAAATTGTCCAAGAGCTCTCTCTAAATTTGCAAGTTGACCTTTTAAATAAACAAACCTAGCCCCAGATACTTTAGCTGCCGTTTGAAAATCCATTAAATTTTCAATACCACTAATTTCAAAGTGTTCCACTTTATTTGTTATCAAATCCTGCCTATATCTTTTCTCAATAACCTCCAGATTATTACTTTCGTCTTTTCCAATAGGTACATCCATACTAGGAAGATTCGGTATACTCATAAGAACTGAATTAAGCTTCTTGTCAATATAATGGATTTCATCTTCAAGATTGGAAATTTGTTCTTTCAGTGAATAAACTTTTTCTATATTTTCTTCTGCTTGATTGTTGTCGCCTTTGGATTTTAATTTACCAATTTCTTCTGATAATACTCTTCTCTCATTCTGAGACTCTTGTAGAAGTGACATTTTAGCTCTTTTTGATATATCCAGATCAAGCAGAATATCTACATCTAGAGTTACCCCTCTTGTTTTAATTTGTTCAAGAAATCCATTCGGATCATCTCTTATTAATTGAATGTCATGCATTAAAAATTTCCTTATACTAATCTACTTTTTTCAAGAGCAGCTAAAACATAAGACATAAATAATGGATGTGGGTCAAAAGGTCTAGATTTTAATTCTGGATGAAACTGCACAGCAACAAACCAGGGATGATCCAATAGTTCTATGATTTCTGGTAATTTTCCATCAGGTGACATCCCCGAAAACAATACACCCTTTTTCTCTAGGCTTTC
>CALJEH010000075.1 GCA_938074435.1 uncultured Alphaproteobacteria bacterium | reverse complement strand
CTACACCAATGGCACCTGATCCTATTACAGCTAATGACTTTGGAAGTTCTTTTGGAGTCATAGCTTCTCTATATGACCAAATATTTGATGTGAATGATATATTTGGAAGTTCTTTTGCGCTCGCACCAGTAGCTATAATTAAATTTTTAAATGAAATATCTCTATCTTTTGATTTGTTAGTTAATTTTAATAAATTTTCATCTAAAATTTCTGCATTACCAGATATATGGTCAATGTTATTCTTTTTAAGGAGAAAACCTATACCATCTGATAATGATTTAGCGACATCTCTAGATCTATTTATTACTTTGTCAAAATCAAAAGTTATTTCTTTTGCTGATATACCATAATAATCAGATTTTTTTAAAATTGAATAAACCTCAGATGATTTTAATAATGCTTTAGTTGGTATACAGCCCCAATTTAGACATATACCACCAAGATTATCTTTTTCAATAATAGCTGTTTTATGCCCTAACTGAGCAGCCCGAATAGCAGCCACATAACCACCTGGCCCTGAACCAATAACGACTACATCATATTCAAAATTCATTTAATTCTCCGTTTAGAAATATTTTATAATAACATTAAATTTGGGTTTTCAATTAAACTCTTAATTGAAGATAGAAATTGTGCACCAACCGCTCCGTCTATTAATCTGTGATCAGCAGTGAGAGTAATTGACATTACTTCATCGATAGTCACAGCATCATCTATGATGACTGGTATTTTTCTTGATGCTCCTACTGACAAGATACATGATTGTGGAGGATTTATAATAGATGTAAAACTCTTGATACCATAAGCACCAAGATTTGAAATAGATATAGTTCCACCTTGATATTCAGAAGGCTTGAGTTTTTTTTCATGTGACCTTGTTATGAGATCTTTTAATTCATCTCTGATTACCGCCAAGCCTTTTGTATTAACATTCTTTATTATCGGTGTTATTAAACCATTTTCAATAGCTACAGCAATACCAATATCTGTATCTATATATCTTAAAATTTTATTTTCAGCCCAAGATGTATTTATTTCTGGCACCTTTATCATTGAGAGAGAAACAACTTTAATTAATAAATGATTTATAGATATCCTCATGTCATCAGATATATCTTTATTCATTTTTTTTCTGATTTTATTTATCTCAGTAATGCTAACATCTACATTAAGTGTATAAGAAGGTATTGAAGAATGTGATTCTTGCAATCTTTTAGCAATTACTTCCCTCATTGAGTCTATTGGTGTTTCTATGTACTGATTGTTACTATCAATCATATTCGTATTATTTTGTGTTATTTGATTATTTTCTGTGAGCTTATAGTTTTGAATATCAGATTTAACAATTCTTCCATTTGGCCCAGTTCCTTCAATTCTGGAATAATCAATACCCTTATCGATGGCTATTCTTTTAGCTAAAGGAGTTATAAATTTTCTAATATGTTCTTTATCTAATTCTTTTTCTGGATTAATATTATTAGAAACTAGAATTTCTTCGCTTGTAACATTTTCATCAATATTAACGGTTTCTTCGTCAATATCAAGATCCAGAAGATCACGTGATGAAACCTCATCTTCAAAATCACTAACTTCTGAAGAGTCATTACGACTGATATCATCTAACGATTCTCCATCTTGTATGAGGATCGCTATAGGTTCATTAACTTTTACATCAACAGTACCCTCAGTGATTAATATTTTAGCTAAAACACCATCATCCGCAACCTCAAACTCCATTAGAGCTTTATCAGTTTCTATTTCTGCAATAACTTCACCCGAAGATACACTATCGCCTTCATTTTTATGCCATTTTACAATATTGCCCATTTCCATTGTTGGGGATAGAGCTGGCATGTAAATAGTTAGGGGCATTATGGGACCTTTAAATTAATTCTTTTACTGCAGTGATTAACTCATCCAATGACGGTAAAGCTAATTTTTCTAGGTTTTCAGCATATGGCATTGGAACATCTTTTCCAGTTACTCTCTTAACAGGAGCATCAAGCCAATCAAATGCATTTTCCATTATAACTGAAATTATCTCTGATGAAACACCTGATTGTGACCATCCTTGTTCTACTACAATGCATCGATTTGTTTTTTTTATTGATTTAACAATTGTATTAATATCAAGAGGTTTTATAGTTCTTAAGTCTATAATTTCACAGCTGATACCGCTAGTTTGGAGTTTTTTAGCTGCTTCAAGGCATAATTTGAGACTTATAGAGTGAGAAACTAATGTAATTTGACCACCTTCTCTTAAAACATTTGCTTTACCTATTGGAATAATTTCATCATCTTTCAATGTAAGTTTGCCTGACTCACCATATAATATTTCATTTTCCAGGAATATTACTGGGTTTGGGTCTCGTATTGCAGCTTTCAATAAACCTTTGTGATCATTAACAGTGAAAGGAGATATCACCTTTAAACCTGGTATATGAGAAAACCAAGCAGTTAAGTCTTGGCTGTGTTGCGCCCCCACTCTTGCAGCCGGACCATTAGGCCCCCTAAAGACAATTGGACAATTTAATTGACCGCCACCCATATATAAGGTCTTTGCTGCAGAATTTATTATATGATCCATAGCCTGTAATGAAAAATTAAATGTCATAAACTCAACCACAGGTTTAAGACCAGTAAAAGCTGCACCAACAGCCATTCCAGCGAAACCATTTTCTGTTATAGGAGTATCAATAACGCGAGTAGATCCAAATTCTTTTAAAAGACCTTGAGTAACTTTATAGGCACCCTGATATTCAGCAACTTCTTCACCCATAATAAAAACATCACTGTCAAGTCTCATTTCTTCTGCTAATGCATCTCTTATTGCCTCTCTGATGGTAATAACATCTGACGGCTTAGCTTCATCTCTATTATTCTTTATAGGTGATTTAATATCTTTTTTAGTCTGATCATCTATAATGTTTGTAAAAAGCTTACCTTTGAGTTTTTCTGTATTTGTATCAACCACAGCAATAGGTGTTTTTATAGCAATTTTATCTTCTGTGTTATCAACTAATAATTCTACTACTGTGCCTTCAACATCTGATTCTATTTCCATTGATGCCTTATCGGTTTCAATTTCAGCTATCAAATCACCAATTTGAATAAAATCTCCAACTTTAACAAGCCACTTAGTTAAAGCCCCCTCTCTCATACTTGGTGACATCGCAGGCATTAGTATTTCTGTCTTCATGTTTTTTAAAGCCTATATAAATTACATATAAACATCTTTGTATAGCTCATCAGGTTGAGGTAATGGGCTATTTGCTGCAAATTGCGCAGAATTATCAATTATTTCTTTGATTTCGTTGTTTATAGTAAGCACTTCTTTTTCAGTTAAATATTTCTTGGTAATTATTTTATTCTTGATATTTTCGATAGGATCTGAATGATCCCTTACTTCCTTAACTTCATCTCGAGATCTATATTGTGCAGGATCTGACATAGAGTGCCCCCTGTATCTATATGTAAGCATTTCAAGTATATATGGACCTTCTTTATTTCTTGCCTTTTGAATAGCTCTTCGACCTGCTAATACAACAGCCTCTAGATTCATACCATC
>CALJEH010000074.1 GCA_938074435.1 uncultured Alphaproteobacteria bacterium | reverse complement strand
TTCTAATACTAGTTGTTCTATATTGTCCTTAGAATATTTTGAAATATCTATTGGTTCTAGAGTTTTAATAATTGCTTCACCACTTTTCATAAACTTGCTTCCTCTTGGCCAAATATCACCTGTGCCAGCAATTACTACGGGAAGGATTGGAATATTGTTATCAAGGGCTATATGAAAAGCACCGCTTTTAAATGGTAGAAATGCATCCTTTTTTGCTCTAGTTCCTTGAGGATATACCATAAGTGACCAGCCATTATTAAAAAGTGTTTTAGCTTGTTGATTTATACTTTTGCGATCATTTTTATCATTTCTATCAACTTTGATGAAATTAAATGATTTGGCAGCAGTCCTAAAGAAAGGTAGTTTATATACTTCTTTTTTTGCCATAAATACCCATTTAATTTTTAAATATCTAAATTGCATCATTGGATCTAAATTCGATAAATGATTTGAAATAACAACATAGGGTTGATTTTTTTTATAATCAATATTTTTTATTAAGGTAACTTTTGACCTAGCGGCCCACATCCATGGAATTGTCCAGCTTTGTGCAATATAGTATTTTATTTTAGTGAATTTGTTAAAAAGTCCAACAAACCATATTGAATAAGCCACGGGTATTGTGTAAATTCCCATTATTAATAGATTGAACCAGGTAAGTAATTTGTTCTTCAACATGGTGTAAGTGTAATGTACAATTATTTACATAATAAGTTATGTTAGAAAAAATAGAATTAAGAAGGAAACTAAATACTATATCAATGGTCAATTCTTTGCACAACAACAGTGTTATAAGTGAGCTACAGGACATTATAAAAAACAAAATTGTTTGTACATATATTCCTCTTGAAAATGAAATTAATATAAATGATTATCTAACTACACAAGCTTTATTAACTACAACCTGCAATGTTCATAATGAAACGAAGGTATGTGTTTATGAAGAGCCATTAGAAAAAAACAAATATAATGTTTATCAACCAATAAATCGAAAGTTTATAGATGTAGTTGATATATTTTTAGTACCTGGTGTAGGATTTGACTTAAAAGGTACTAGGCTTGGCAAGGGTAGTGGAATTTACGATCAAATTCTTTCTAAATTTTCAGATTCAATTTTTTTTGGAGTAACAGATAGACATCATATAGTTGAACATATTCCTAGTGAATTTCATGATATATCTATGAATGGTTTGATTACACATGATGAAATTATTTTTATAGATTTATAGTATCCTTTAATTATGGATATCAGCGTTAATGTAGGTTATTTTGGTCCACATATTTCTAATGAAAAAAATTTAATAACAGAATTAGATGAATTAGGTATTTCATGCATATGGACTGCAGAAGCTTATGGCTATGATGCTGTAACTCCGCTTGCATATTTTGCTGCACTTACCAAAAATGTAAAATTAGGATCTGGGATAATGCAGATTCCTGGGAGAACTCCAGCAATGACCGCAATGACTGCAGCAACAATTGACAAACTTTCACAGGGAAGATTTAGGCTTGGAGTTGGAGTATCTGGTCCACAAGTTGTTGAAGGTTGGCATGGTGTAGCATATGGTAAACCATTAAAAAAAACTAGAGAATACGTTCAAATTCTTAGAGATATTCTAAATAGAGACGGGAAAACATCATTTGAAGGGGAGTATTATAATTTACCTTATAACGGTGCAGACTCAACCGGTTTAGGTAAGCCTTTAAAATTAATTGAGGAACCGCTAAGAAAAGATATTCCAATATACTTAGCAGCGATTGGACCCAAAAATATTGAACTTACTGCTGAAATAGCTGATGGTTGGCTTCCATTTATGTATTCACCGACGCTTGGAGACAAATTCTTTAATCAGTTTTTAGATAAAGGTTTTGAAAAATCTGGAAATTCTAACAAAAAAGAAGAATTTAATATATCAGCACCCGTATTTGCAAAACTTTGTGATGAATCCGAAAGGGATGCCTATCTTGCTCCAGCAAGAAATAACTATACGCTTTATGTTGGAGGAATGGGAGCAAAAGATAAAAACTTTTATTTTAATTTAATGTGTGAATACGGCTACGAGGAAATTGCAATACAGATTCAAGAATTATATTTGAAGGGAGACAAAACTCAAGCAGAATCGATTTTTCCTACGGAATTATTAGATGATCTCACATTAGTTGGTTCTAAAGAGAGAATAAAAGAGAAACTAGAGGATTGGAAACAATGTAATGTTACTGAGCTTTCAGTCGCTATACCTTTAGACATTGACACAATTAAATTTATTAAGAGCTGTTTGTAGATGACGGAATTATCTCCAGAAAATATCAACGTATCTACTTGGAAAATACCAAGCCCACTTGGAATTATAGGTAGCCATGCTAATGGAGAATTTAATGGAATGACAGCTAGTTGGTTTACTCAGGTCAGTATGGATCCAGCTTTAATTGGAGTTGGTATTGACAACAAGAGTGTAACTTTTACATTGATGGATCAAAGTGAATACTTTACTTTGAATATGTTTTCACCAGATTATACAAAAGTATTTGTAAAATTTTCCAAACCTGCAGAATACACGGATGGCTTTCTTAATAAAGAACCTATATTTTTAACAGAGAATAAAGCCCCTGTTTTTGAAAACGCAACAGTATGGTTTGAGTTAAAAACAACACAGAAGATTGATTTTGGCACGCATACTTTTTTTGTTGGTGAAATAGTAGATTGTAAAACACTCAATCCAGAGGAGAGAGCTGCTTATATGGGCGACACACGAATGAAATATGGTGGGGTCCCAAGAGGTGGGCATTAGTTTACAATAATTTAATATTTCCTAAGACTACTTTTTTTATTTAATCTCTATAATTCAAATAACAAGGAGACCATTTTGAAAATTAAAAAAGGTGATGTAATAAATGAACTTTCTTTACCGTCTGTCGATGGTTCTGTTTTTGACTTAGAGAGCATAAAAGGTAAAAAATCTTTAATTTCCTTTTATCGATATTCTTCATGTCCATTTTGTCATTTAAGAATTAATGAAACTATAAACAATAAAGAAAAATTTGGGGAAAATTTTGAAACTATTGCAATATTTAACTGCACGTTAGAAAGTTTGCAAAAATCATCTACAAAGCATGATTCATCTATATATATTCTTGCAGATGAGGAGAGGTTTTATTTTGACAAATATAATGTTGAAAAGAGTGGTTTTGGCGTATTTTTAGGTTCAATTATTGGTTTCTTCAGATTTATGAAAGCAATATTCGTTAAAGGCTTTAATCCGCTTACCAGTTTGAGTGGAGCTTTTACTGGCTTACCAGTAGATGTTTTAGTTGATGAAAGTGGAGTTGTCCAAGACGTTAAGTATGGCAAGACCACTATTGATCACATACCAATGAGTGACGTTATCTCATTTTCAAAAACTTGATAAGTTGAAGAAATATATATATTTATTAATTTCTAATTTATTACTTTTTATAATATTTCCTTTAATCCGTCTAATTAGCAAAACTTATTATGAAAAAAATATTCTTCCTAAACTAATCAATTTCACATGCAACTCTAGACCAATTGACTACCAAAGAAAAAAAGTTATACCAGAAGCAAAAGGTAAAGTTCTTGAGATAGGCATAGGTCCAGGTTCTAATTTAAAACATTACGATCCAGATAAAGTAATTAGCATACTTGGGGTTGATCCATCTAAGGAACTAAATACTATCGCCAAAAAAAGAGCTGACAAAAAGAATTTAAATATCGAATTTTTAATTGAATCAGCAAGCAACTTATCAGTAGAGTCAGAATCAATTGATACAGTAGTTAGTACGTATGCTTTGTGCTCAATTCCTGAACCTAATAAAACTCTACAGGAAATCAAGCGAGTTCTAAAAAAGGATGGCGTATTTATTTTTAGTGAGCATGGCTTATCACCCGATAGAAGTGTATCTTTTGTTCAAAATTCTACTGATTTTTTCTATCCAAAAATTTCTGGTGGATGCCACACAAATAGAGATATTGAAAAATTGCTTTTAGAAAATAACTTTAATTTAACTGAAATGAATAATATTTATTTACCGGGAACTCAAAAATTTCTGGGATATAACTATTGGGGTAAAGCTACAGTTTAGTATTTCATTATAGATAAAATTGCTTCCACACAACCATTTGGATTATCTTCTTGTAAGAAATGACCTGCATTTTCAATTGTTACATGAGGCATATCTTTGCAACCTGGAATAAGTTTTAAGAAGGAATTTTCTACTCCAGCAAATATAGGATCTTTATCACTAAATGCACACAAAAAAGGCTTCTCCCATTTTTTTAATTGTTCCCAAGCAGCTTCATTAGCCTCTCTACTTGGATTCATAGGTGATGACGGAACAATATTGGGAAATTGCCTAACACCTTGCTTATATGATTCATTTGGAAACGGAGCATTGTATGCGTTTAATGCTGATTGGTCTAGTCCATTAGTTCCATTTCTAACTTGACCTGCTACGTGAAGGTCTTCTTTAGTATTCATAAAATCTTTAAAGACTAAAAATCCAGTATTTAATGGTGCTTTTCCTGTTGGCAAACCAGTGTTTGCTGCAACTATTCTTTTAAATTTATTATCATATTTTGCTGCTAATCTTAATCCAATCAAGCCACCCCAGTCTTGACAGAAAAGAGTTATATTTTCAAGATTAATTCCCTCAATCCATTGAGACATCCAGTCTACGAATTCTTCATAGGTATAGTGATATCTAGATGAGAACTTATCTGATTTCCCAAATCCGGGCAAATCAGGAACAACGACTCTATATCCAGATTCCTTAAGAGGGTCAATCATATTTCTGTATAAATAACCCCATGTTGGGTTGCCGTGCATTAAGAGTATGGTTTCTTGTTTATCTGAGTTTTCGTCAATATAGTGAATATCTATATCACCGTGCCGTGATTTAACTGTATAAAAGTTTTCTTTATATTCCCAATCTTCAATATTTTTAAAATCTTCTAAATTTGTTTTTAATATTTCCATACTTCATTATTTTACAATATTTATTTTACATTTTATAAATTATGAATAACATTTGTCACAACACCCCAAACGAAAGCCTCACTTTCATGGGGGATGACAATAGGATCATAAGCATCGTTTTCCGGCTCTAAAATTATCTTCTTACCTTTTTTACGATATCTTTTTACAGTAAGCTCATTGTCTACTACAGCTATTACAACTTTTCCATCTTCAGCTCTTAAGCTTCTATCAACTACTAAGATATCATCTGGAAATATTCCTGCATTAATCATTGACTCTCCCGAAGCTCTTACCAAAAAGGTAGAAGCAGGATGTTTTACTAAATATTGATTTAAATCTATCTTGTCTTCCAGGTAATCATCTGCAGGGGATGGGAATCCAGCAGCAACTTTGTTGCTATACATAGGCACTTCGTACAGCCCTTTAGTGATGACCTCAGAAATATATTTCACCTTACTTACAGGAATACGTACAGCTTTTGTCTGTTCCCCATACTTACCTTGACCTTTAGGTCTTCCGGCTCCTTCTCTTGCTCCACCTCGTGGCATAAAATGTCTTTCTTTTTTCTTAGAATAGTGTACAGTATTCAAAGGAGTAAGTAAGTGAATAATAAAATTTTTGCCCTAGTGGACTGTAATAATTTTTATGCATCCTGCGAGAGAGTAT
>CALJEH010000073.1 GCA_938074435.1 uncultured Alphaproteobacteria bacterium | reverse complement strand
AAAATTTTATAGAAATGATGGCTGTTGAAAGAGCGTGTTCACGAAATACTCAATATGCATACAGTAAAGATCTCTATTATTTTTGTAAATATCTTGAGGGCAGAAAGATAAATTTTATGAGAATTGATCAAGAAATAATTAGAGAATATTTAAAGTATATAAATAAAAATGATATAAAAAATAATACTTCTGCCAGAAAATTAAGTTCACTAAGGCAATTTTATAAATTTCTATTTCAAGAAAATATTTTATCTCATAATCCAATGAACGGAATTGAAAGCCCAAAAATAAGCAAAAACTTACCAAAGATCATCAGTGTAAACTTCATAATGCAGCTAATAGAACATGTTAAAAGTGAAATTGACCAAAATCCATCTGACTTAATCAATAAATATCGTCTTCAACGTTTCTTATCACAAATTGAAATATTATATTCAACAGGAATAAGAGTTAGTGAACTTTTATCTATAAAGTTATCACATTTTAATAGATCATCTAGCTTCTTGATAGTTAATGGAAAGGGTAATAAAGAAAGAATAGTTCCTCTTACTGAAAATGCAATTAGAGAAATTAATCAGTACATAGCTTCATTGGGTAATATTTATGATATAGATAATTTAGTTTTTTTGTATCCTGGATTGGGTGGAAAGAGCACGATGACCAGACAATACTTTGCTAAACAATTAAAGTTACATTCAAGAGCAGCTGGTTTAGATCCTAATCAAATTTCACCTCATGTTATAAGACATGCATTTGCTAGTCATATGTTATCAAATGGAGCTGATTTGAGAGCAGTACAACAAATGTTAGGGCATTCAGATATTTCTACGACACAAATATATACACATATTTTAGATGAAAAATTAAAGGCAACTATAAAAGAAAATCATCCCTTATCAAAAAATATGTGATATCATTAATTATAACTTCATTAATTATAATATGATAATTTATCCTAAAAATGGTATGTTATGCAGTATCTAGATTTTGAAAAAAGTATTGCCGAGTTAGAGAGTAAGGTAAACGAACTTAGACAGATTGCTCCGTCGGATGATGGAATATCTATTGATGATAATATCAAGCAATTGGAAGTTAAGGCAAATAAGGCTCTAGAAAAATTATATTCCTCATTAAGTCCTTGGCAAAAAACTAAAGTTGCTAGGCATCCAGAACGCCCTCATTTTAGGGATTATTTATATGAACTATTTGATGATTTTATAGAATTATCTGGTGATAGAAAATACTCAAACGATCATGCTATTATTGGTGGATTAGCAAAGTTTGGTGAGACTAGTGTTATGGTTATAGGGAACGAAAAAGGATCTAATACTGAGGAACGAATTAAACATAATTTTGGTATGGCCGGACCAGAAGGTTACAGAAAAGCTGAAAGATTAATGCAGTTAGCTGATCGATTTGATATTCCAATAATAACATTTGTTGATACAGCTGGAGCTTATCCTGGTATTGGGGCAGAAGAAAGAGGACAGTCGGAGGCGATAGCTCGATCAACTCAAACTTGTCTTAAAGTTGGTGTCCCTTTGATATCAATAATCATTGGTGAAGGAGGTTCAGGAGGTGCTGTTGCAATTGCTACAGCAAATAAGGTAATCATGCTGGAACATTCTATATATACCGTTGCCTCACCAGAGGCATCTGCTTCTATCTTGTGGAGAGACTCATCTAAAGCGAGTGATGCTGCTAATAGTATGAGAATAACTGCTCAGGATTTAATTAATATGAAGGTAATAGATGAAATAGTAGCTGAGCCATTAGGCGGAGCTCACCGCAATCATCAAAGGGCAATTAGAGATGTTGAGATTGTAATAGCAAAACATCTAGAAGAGTTAAAAAAACTTGACCGGCAGATTTTAATTCAGGACAGACGTAATAAATTTCTTTCAATCAGCAGAGATTTTTAATTAATTCGCCTTACCATGGCAATGCTTGAATTTTTTACCACTTCCGCATGGACAAACTTCATTCCTCCCAACTTTTTTAATAGCGCCCATATTGCTATTAGTTTTAGACTTCTTGAGGATTTCAGTTTTGTTATTATTATCTAAATTTTCATTTGATGTAGTTTCAGCATTAGTATCTTTTTGTAAAATTTCTACTCTAATTAAATGAGCTGTTACTTGTTCTCTTAATTTACTCAAAAGCCCTTGGAATAAATCAAAACTTTCTGTTTTATATTCATGAAGAGGATCACGTTGGGCATATCCTCTCAATGATACAGATGTTCTGAGATGTTCAAGTCTTGATAGATGTTCTCTCCATAAGATGTCTAAAACTTGTAAAAGCACTGTTTTTTCAACTTTTTTGAGAACTTCTGTTCCATATTTTTTTTCTTTTAGAGACATGATTTCATCTACGACGCCTTTTAGACGGTATATGATTTCTTCTTCAGCAATGCCTTCTTCGTTCGCCCAATCATCAACTGGAACGTCTATTAATAATGAAGTTTTAATCTTGTTTCTAAGTTTTTCAGTATTCCACTGTTCAGGATATGTGTTTTCAGGAATATATTCTTGTACTATTTCTTCTATGAACTCATATCTCATATCTTTTATTGTTTCAGATGCTTCTGTATCATCCATTAAATCTCTTCTTTGTTCAAAAATAACCTTTCTTTGATCATTCATTACATCATCAAATTGCAGTATACTTTTTCTTATATCAAAATTACGTGACTCAATTTTTACTTGAGCTTTTTCGAGAGCTTTATTAATCCAAGGATGCACAATTGGTTCGCCATCACTGAGACCCAATTTTTTTAGCATTGACTCCATATTTTCTGAACCAAATATTCTCATTAAGTCATCTTGTAAACTTAGGTAGAACTTTGATCTTCCTGGGTCGCCCTGTCTTCCAGAACGGCCTCTAAGTTGATTGTCAATTCTTCTACTTTCATGTCGTTCAGTAGCAATTACGAATAAACCTCCTGCTTTAATTACTTCAGCTTTTTCATCTTTTATTCTGTTTTTAATATTTTCTATTGCTTTTTCTTTATTTTTTTCTGTAGACTCTTGTAGGTATTTAATCTCAGCATCAAGGTTCCCTCCAAGCTGAATGTCTGTTCCTCTTCCTGCCATATTAGTAGCAATAGTTATGGCACCAAGGCGTCCTGCTTGTTCAATTATTTTTGCTTCTTGCTCATGGTATTTAGCATTTAGCACAGAGAAAGTCTTATTTCTTATTTTAAATTTAGTATCTTCTCCATATTCAATTCTTTCAAAACCTAATTTTTCTAATGAACTTGCAATATATTCAGATTTTTCAATAGATGTTGTGCCGACAAGTATTGGTTGTTTTCGATCGTTACATTCTTTGATTTGCTTGAGTATAGCCTGATATTTCTCATCAATAGTCATATAAATTTCATCGTTTTCATCAGTTCTATTGATTGGTTTATTTGTTGGAATCTCAATTACAGGGAGATTATAAATATCCATGAACTCTTCTGCTTCAGTTGATGCAGTTCCAGTCATGCCACCAAGTTTTTTATAAAGTCTGAAATAATTTTGGAATGTTATGGATGCAAGTGTTTGATTTTCAGCTTGAATAGGACAATTTTCCTTTGCCTCGATAGCTTGGTGTAATCCATCTGAGTACCTTCTTCCTTCCATCATTCTTCCGGTAAACTCATCAATTATAATCACTTTATTATTCTTAATTATATAATCAGTATTTTTAATAAAGAGTTTATGAGCTTTTGCTCCTTGGTTAATGTGATGAATGATCGATATATTCTCAATATCAAATAATGACTGTCCCGACAAAACCCCATTCGCTTTTAATAATTCTTCTGCATGCTCGATACCTTTATCTGATAAATTTATTGATTTTGTTTTTTCATCAATGTCAAAGTCATCATCTTTTAGTAATGGTATAAGTTTATTCATAGTCTCATATAAATCTGATTTTACTTCTGACGGACCCGATATTATTAATGGAGTTCTTGCTTCATCAATAAGTATTGAGTCAACTTCGTCTACAACCGCAAAGTTATGACCTCTTTGAACCATACTTTCAAGACTATGTTTCATATTATCTCTTAAATAATCAAAGCCAAACTCGTTATTAGTACCATATGTTATGTCGCATGAATAAGCCGACTTTCTTTCTTCATCATTCATTTGATTTTGAACACATCCTACAGTTAATCCCAGAAATTCATAAATATTACCCATCCATTCAGAGTCACGCTGAGCAAGGTAATCATTTACAGTGATGACGTGGACACCATCACCTGAAAGTGCATTCAAAAAAATTGGCAAAGTTGAAACAAGTGTTTTTCCTTCTCCAGTTTTCATT
>CALJEH010000072.1 GCA_938074435.1 uncultured Alphaproteobacteria bacterium | reverse complement strand
ATGAGGACTGATGGTGTCCAGATTGAAGATAATATTATTGATAATATTAGAGATAAAATAAAAAATGACTATGGAGAAAGCCTACTTCCAAATACAAGAATTATATATAAAACAAAGTCTAAGAATGCGCAAGAGTCTCATGAAGCAATAAGACCGACATCTTTTAATAATGATCCTGAAAAGTTGAAACCCTTTTTATCTGATGAACAATTTAAACTCTATGAACTGATCTGGAAAAGAACAATCGCAAGTCAAATGAAAAGTGCTATTTTTGAGAGGACTGCAATATCGTTAATTACTAAAGATAGTAATAATATAGAAAATATATTTAGAGCAAACTTCCAAATCAGAACTTTTCCAGGTTTTCAAGTAATATATGATGATCAAAAAAGTGAAATAGATACTGATGATATATTACCTGAATTAGAAACTAGTATCACTGTAAATAAAGATGATATAATTCTCTGCAATAAAGTATCCCAAACAGCCCATGCTACTGAGCCACCTCCGAGATATAATGCAGCATCACTCATCAAAACCTTAGAGGAACTTGGAATTGGGAGACCTTCAACGTATGCAAGTATCTTAAGTAAGCTATCAGAAAGAAATTATACTCAGTTAGATCAAAGAAGAATATCTCCTACAAGTAATGGCAGGTTAGTGACAGCATTTCTTGAAAATTATTACCCAGAATATGTACAATATGATTTCACTGCAGATTTAGAGAACAAGTTAGACAAAATATCAAACGGTGACTTTACCCGACTATCTCTTTTAGAGGAGTTTTGGAAAAACCTTGATGAGTCCACCCAAAAGATTACTAATATTGAAAGAAAAGAAATTATAAATGTCATAAATGAGACTTTGGCCCCATACATCTTTGATACAGATCTAGAAAATCCAAGATTGTGCCCTGAGTGCAGTGATGGAACTTTAACTCTTCTATCATTCAAAGATGGTTCATTCGTTGGTTGTTCAAATTACCCTGAGTGTAAATTCCAGAGAGATCTATCAGCTAAAAGCACGAAATCCATACAGAAAGAAATAATTGCAATTGATCCCCAAACAAAAGAAAATATCATCTTGCAGAGTGGGAGATACGGTCCATATCTTGAACTTGAAAATATAGAAATTGATGGTAAACCTAAGAGAGCATCAATACCTAAAAACATCAATATAGATAATTTAGATGAAAAAACTGCTATTCAATTAATATCTCTGCCCAGACTAATTGGAAATCATCCTGATACTAAAGAAGAAATTGTAGGTGCCATTGGAAGGTATGGTCCTTATTTAAAACATATGAATACGTATGTTAATAAAATTGAACTTGATGAAATAGCCACTATTGGACTAAACAGAGCCGTATCATTAATAAATGAACAGACTAAAAAAACTTCACTAAATGCTTCAAATACAATTTTAGGTAAATATCCCACTACGGAAAATGATATTATATTAACTAGTGGACGATATGGACCCTATATCAAATATAATAGAAAAAATTATTCTATTGGAAAAGATTATTCAATAGAGGATATCACGTTAGATAATGCAATTCAGATTATTAATTCTAAGGTTAAAAAAAAATAAAACATCAGTTGACTTAATAATCTATTCATATATTTATATAATTAAAAAGACGGTAAAAATGGCAAAATCTGGAAATATAAAAATAAGACTCGAAAGTACCGCTGGAACGGGTTATTTTTATGTGACAAAAAAAAATAACCGAACTATGACAGAAAAACTTGTCATAAAGAAGTATGATCCAGTAGCAAAAAAACACGTTGATTTTAAAGAAAACAAAATAAAGTAGCAAGGCTAAGTAAGCCAAAACTCTCCTGTTTAAATATCATTACTTACATCTTAACTTGAAAATTTTACTTTAACCATTTACTGGTTCGTTGGTCGGTTGTTAGTCTCTTATTTGGAGGAGGCCAAGTAAGTGACCAACAAAACGACCTAAAACCCTACGGACCCAGGAGATGCGGCGGACCTGAGCAACTCCGCAGGGAAACTCTTTTAACTAAAACATAATATATATCAATTAAATGAGTAATTAAAATATTTTTTTAATTTTTATTTTCAAGAAACTTATTTACATTTTCTATAAAAGGATCCATTGATATTGGCTTTGACATATACCCTTCGCATCCCAGTGATAGAATTTTTTCTTTATCATCTTCCATAGCAAATGCCGTAATTGCAATGATCGGAATATGGTTGTAATTTGCATCTGCCTTTATCAACTTTATTAAATCATATCCGGATATGCGAGGAAGTTGTATATCCATTAATATCAGATTAGGCATTTCTCTTGCTATAGTTTCCATGGCAAACATTGGATCAAAACACTCTATTACCTCACAAGCTTCTGATGTAAGTATGTCTCTAAAAAGTTTCATATTTAACTTATTATCTTCTACTATTAGCACCTTTCTATTTCCAGTACTCATTTTTTTTATTCCAATGTAAAAATAATTATCTTATATATTTAGCATATAATAATATATATTTTTTGATAGTATGTAATTTAATAATTAGATAAAAAAATATGATGAATAAATCTACAAATAATTCTTATCCACTTCCTAAATTACCCAAACCAATAGGAATTTATAAGCCATTTAGAAGGGTAACCAATCAAATCTATGTTTCTGGTCAACTACCAATTTCAAATGGAAAAATAGTGGCTGATATAAAAGAAACCGATGATTTTATTGTTTCAGCTGAAAAACAGCTTGAGTTAGCTACACTTAATCTTATTGCGCAGGCTGCATTAGCAGTAAATTCAGACATAAAGAAAATTAAATCTTGTATTAGAATAAATATATACATAGTAGTGCCGGCTAACTTTACAGATCATTCCTCTTTAGCGAATACATCATCCAAAATCCTAAATGATTTTTTTCCTGAAACAGATGGTCATGCTCGTACAACAATTGGCGTGCACAGCCTCCCAATGGGGTCTTTGATTGAAGTAGATGGCATATTCGAAACAATCTAAACATATGATTGAAATCTGCGATTCCATTGATAAAATTCCTAAAGATCAATTTCTTGAGTTAGAAAATGACAATCCTTTTTTGAGTTATGATTTTCTATGGTCTCTAGAAAATTCAAATTGTGTAAACGAAAATGTTGGATGGATAACAAATCATATCATCCATCGAGATGAAGAAGGTAAGTTAGAAGCATTTACTCCAGCATATATAAAATATAATTCATTTGGTGAATTTATCTTTGACCATGTTTGGGCAGATTTTTATAATAAAATTAACATACAGTACTATCCAAAATTATTAGTAGGGATTCCATTCACACCTGTAAGATCATCTAAATTCCTCTTAAGAAAAAACAAAGATGCTAAGAAAATAAGTATAGTGAGAGACATTAAAAAAATTCTTGTATCAAATGATATTTCAAGTGCCCATATAAATTTTATCTTAGAAGATGATATAAAGATACTAAATGAAGAGAATTTTATAAAACGCAAAAGCAAACAATTCATATGGGAAAACAATAATTTTACAAGTTTTAATGAATTCCTGGATTGTCTAACATCACGAAAAAGAAAGATGATAAAAAAAGAGAGGCAATATATTAATGAAGAAGGAATATCAGTTGAATGTATTGAAGGTAGAGAGATCACATACGATTTAATTGAGCTATTTTATCAGTTTTATCTAGATACAAATTATAGAAAATGGGGAAATGTTTATTTAAATTTCGGTTTTTTTGAAAATATTATAAAAAAAATACCCTCTAATATTATATTGGTTATAGCTAAAAAGAATAATGAAATTATAGCAACTGCTCTGCACATAAAAGGAAATAAGATATTATATGGAAGATATTGGGGCGCAAACAACTACTATAAATACTTACATTATGAATTATGCTACTATCAAGCCATTGAATATGCCATCAAAAATGAATTCAATTCCGTTGAAGCTGGTGCGGGGGGAGCTCATAAAATATCACGTGGCTACTCGCCCACTCATACTTATTCAGCTCACTATTTTTCGAACAAAAAGATCCATTCATTGATATCTGATTATATTGATCGAGAAGGTGATTATGTAGATGAAGAGATTGATTATCTATCAAAATTCAAACCATTTAAATCCTTGGAGTAAATATTATGGAAGCATACATTAAAGATAATATATTCGCTAAAATCATCAAAGATGAGATTCCTTCAATAAAAATATTAGATGAAGAGAATTATTTAGTAATTATGGATGCATTCCCTGAAAAACAGGGTCATGTCCTAATTATCCCAAAGAATGAATCCAGAAATATTTTTGACATTGAAACTATAGACCTTGAACGAATGATGGGCTTGGCCCAAAAAATTGCAATTGCTCAAAGAAAAGCTTTTGGTTCATCGGGAGTTAAGATAGTTCAAAATTCTGGGTCAAGTGCAGGACAAGTTGTATTTCACACACATCTACACCTCATACCCTATTTTAATGACACTGATGCTATGCCCTTGAGTCTTGACACTATGGAAAAACAAGCAGAAGCATTGAAAAAAGCTTTAATGGAATAAAATTTTTTCTTTATTTGTTTTGTTTTTCTTATCTAATATTTTCTTATTGTTTATCTGAATAATAAGATCATCTGCGTTGTTATCGACATCTATACTAATTTCACCACCCCTTTTTAACCCACCAAATAGTAATTCATCAGCAAGCGGTTTTTTTATTTTTTCATCAATGACACGCTGCAGTGGCCTAGCTCCATATTTCTCATCAGCACCATTACGCGTCAACCAGTCATATGCTCCTTCAGATAGAGTTAGTATTACATTCTTTTCGTCTAATTGAGCTTCTAGTTTGATAATAAATTTATCAACAACCTGTTTCATTATTTCATTTGATAATGAGTTAAATGGAATAATTGAGTCGAGCCTATTTCTGAACTCGGGTGAAAAGATTCTATTAATTTCTTCATTGTAATTTTCATCATTTCTATTATCAGAAAATCCCATTGATTCTTTTGCAAGATCATGAGCACCTGCATTTGTTGTCATAATTAAAATAACATTTCTAAAATCAATTTTTTTACCATTATGATCACTTAAGAAGCCATAGTCCATAACCTGTAAGAGTATATTATATATCTCAAAATGAGCTTTTTCTATTTCATCTAGCAGCAAAACACAATGTGGTGTTTTTTCGATAGCATCTGTAAGTAATCCTCCTTGATCATATCCAACATAACCAGGAGGCGCACCAATAAGTTTCGATACAGAATGTCTTTCCATATATTCTGACATGTCAAATCTAATTAATTCAATTGATAGATTACTAGATAATTGTTTCGCAAGTTCAGTTTTACCAACACCTGTTGGACCTGAAAATAAGTATGAACCAACAGGTTTTTCTTGGTCTCTAAGACCTGCCCTTGCTGATTTAATAGATGATGCGAGTAGATCGATAGCATGATCTTGACCGAAGACCTGATTTTTTAGACTTTTATCAAGATTCTTTAATATTGAATTATCAGATCTAGTAACAGTTTTTTCAGGTATTTTTGCAATGATTGATAATGTTTTTTCAATCTCTTTTGATGTTATCTTCTTTTTTCTTTGTTCAAGAGGCAATATAATTTGAGCAGCACCTGTCTCATCTATTAAATCAATTGCTTTGTCTGGTAATTTCCTATCTTGAAGATAACGAGATGATAATTCGACAGCAGTTATAAGACTACTTTCATCAAATTTTATTTTATAAAAATCTTCAAAATATGGGCGCAACCCTTTGATAATTCTTATAGAGTCTTCGACACTTGGCTCTATTACATCAATTTTTTGAAACCTACGAACCAATGCCCTATCTTTTTCAAAATATCTTGAAAATTCTCTATAAGTTGTTGATCCTATACATTTGATTTGACCGGATTGTAGTGATGGCTTGAGAAGATTTGCTGCATCCATCGCACCTCCCGAAGTTGCACCAGATCCAATGATGGTATGAATTTCATCTATAAAGAGAACAGAATTTGGTATTTTTTCAATTTCTTTCAATACATCTTTTAATCTTTCCTCAAAATCCCCCCTATACCTAGTCCCAGCAATAAGAGCACCCATATCTAATTGAATAATATTTGTTTCTCTTAAAAACTCTGGAACTTCCTCCTTAACTATTTTTAAGGCAAGTCCCTCTACAATTGCAGTTTTACCAACACCTGGATCACCAACTAATAACGGATTATTTTTTCTTCTCCTACATAAAGTTTGTATTATCCTTGTTATTTCGTTTTCTCTTGCAATAACTGGATCAATTTGGCCTTTTTTAGCCTTATTATTTAGATGTATACAATAGCTATCTATGTTTGGTGTTGAGCTTTCTTGTGATTTGTTTTCATCACTGTAATCTTCGGAGAGCTCTATCTTATCAGTATCTTGTTTAGAACCGTGACTCAAATAATTAACCACATCATACCTGTTAAGATTTGCTTTATTCAGAAAATAAACTGCATGACTCTCTCTTTCAGAAAAGATTGAAACAAGAATATTTGCACTGGTAACTTCTTCTTTCCCTGATGTTTGAACATGTATTACCGCGCGCTGAACAACTCTTTGAAAACTTGTGGTAGGCTTAACATCATCTATATCCTTAACTATTATATGACGTAATTCGTTATCAATGTACCCCTGAAGATCATCCTTGATTTTAATTAAATCTATGGAGAAGTATTTAAATATAGAAATAGCATCATCGTCATCAATAATTGCAAGGAGTAGATGTTCAAGTGTTGAGAATTCGTGTTTTTTTGACCTTGCAATCGAAAGAGCTTTATGTAAAGAGCTTTCTAATCCTTTTGAAAATGTAGGCATATTATTTATTTTTCTCCATTTTACATTGCAGTGGATGACCGTTCTTTATCGAATAGTTCATTACTTGCATAACTTTTGTTTCAGCAATATCAAAGGGATAAATCCCGCACAAACCTTTTCCATTTCGATGAACATGCATCATGATTTGATTCGCTTGATCAATATCTTTATTGAAATATCTCATAAGAACATCAACAACGAATTCCATAGGAGTATAATCATCATTTAGAAGGATGACCTCATACATGCTCGGACGTTTAACTTTATCCTTTGTTATAGTTTGCGTATTATTAGATATATTATCTTCAGGCATTTGCTTCATCTAGAAATAAAAAAAATTACATATAATATACTTGGTGAAAAAAAAATAAAAATCAATTTTAAAAAAATATTTTTTTATTAATTTTCTATGCTAATTAATCAAAATATAATATTTACATGTTAAATGTTTTTACATGAAATCTAATTCTGTAAAATATTTAAGATATTTTATTTTAATGCTTTGTATCACTTCCTTCTTTACCGAAGCTGAAGCTGCACCTAAATATTCATCCTTCAGCCTTGATGCAATAACTGGAAAAACTCTCCACAATAATAATGGATATCAATTAAGGTACCCGGCATCATTAACCAAAGTTATGACTCTTTATTTGGTTTTTGAAGATTTAGAAAAAAGAAAGATTCAGAAGTCAGACTTAATAATATTTTCAAGAAATGCATCCCGCAAGCCAGCATCAAAACTAGGAATATCTGAAGGGGGATCTATAAGCGTTAGCAATGCAATAAAAGCACTTGCAGTAAAATCAGCAAATGATGTTGCTACGGCTGTAGCTGAATATCTTGAGGGGTCTGAAGAAAAATTTGCATTACGTATGACAGAAAAAGCAAAAGAACTTGGAATGATAAATACTACATTTAAAAATGCATCTGGTTTACATAACAATGATCAAAAAACAACAGCTTTTGACATGTCAATTCTTGCTTTAAGAATGTTGATAGATTACCCTAATGAATCTAAGGTCTTTGCACTTAAGGAATTCAATTTTGAGGGACAGAAATATGTCAGTCATAACAAATTACTGTTCAATTACTCAGGAACAAAAGGAATGAAGACTGGCTATACTAGTAAGTCAGGATTTAACTTAATTTCTTATGTTGAAAGAGATAGAAAAAAAATCATATCGATTGTTATGGGTGGAAGTAGTTCAAATTCAAGAAATAGTAATATGGTAAAAGTATTAAATAAATCATTCCAAATGGAAGCAAACACTATTCATTTTCCAAAAATCAATCCGTATCTAAACAGAAAGAATGATCAAATGAGAGCAGATAGCGAGAATTTAATTTATGAAGCAAAAAACAATACATCAAGGTTTGATAGGTTAAGTAATAAAGTTGATGAAATCCTATCTATTTTTCCCTAATTTTTTTTCTTTTATTATATACTCTCTCGCAAGATTGATCTTCTTTGCCAAATACTCAGTTCCTCCATTATCTGGATGATTCTTTCGTATTAAATATTTATAAGTAGTCTCTATTTCTTCTAAACTTGCACTTTTATTAATACCAAGTATCTCGTATGCTTCATCCAAATTTGATATTTCATTTGATGATTTATTCTGATGATTTATTGAGCTAAATCTATCTTTGATCTTAAGTAAAAAGGGTATCAAATAAAATAAGGATGCAAGTAATTTAAATTTTATCAAAGCTAAAATTAATAAGATAAGAAGAGTAGAAAGTAGTATAATCATTTATTTTATTTATTTGGTGCGATCGAGAAGATTCGAACTTCCACAGAGTTTCCCCTACAGCGACCTCAACGCTGCGCGTCTACCAATTCCGCCACGATCGCAGAAATTTTTTAATATATGCTTTAATATATTAGAATGTTAATATTTAGCAATTATAATTAATAGATAAAGAAATAATGTTTAAAAAAGTTGAATTATTTAAAAGCAAAACACCCATTGAGTATGAAACAGCATCAAGATTTATGGAAAAAAGATCTTCTCTAATCCAGAGTGGCGAAGCTAATGAGCTTGTTTGGTTACTAGAACACCCGAATGTTTATACCGCTGGTTCAAGTGCTAAAGATAACGAATTACTTGATGCAAAAGATATCCCAGTATACAAAACACCAAGAGGTGGAAAATACACCTATCACGGACCCGGTCAACGAATAATATACCTCATGCTTAACTTAGAAAGATGTAATAAAGATATCCGTAAATTTATAATGATACTTGAAAGAATAATAATAAAAACTTTTAAAACGTTTGATATGGATGTATATCCTATAAGAGATAGGATTGGTATCTGGATAAAAACAAATAATGGTGAAGAAAAAATAGGTGCGATAGGTTTAAAAGTTAAAAAATGGATTTCTTTACATGGAATATCAATAAATATAAACCCAGATCTTCAATATTTTGATGGAATTGTACCGTGTGGATTATCCGAATTTAATGTTACGAGTATTGAAAGTTTACAGAAAAATATTTCTATCGATAATTTTGATCAAGAATTTTTATTAAACTTTGAGCAAGAATTTGGGAATGTGCAGAAAATAAGCAACCTAACTCTGGATTGAATTGATAAGCTTCATAAGAAAAGCAATTTCATCTTTTTTTATTTTTAACTCATTCTTTTTATTTACGTCTTGATAAATTTCGTTATTAAACAACTCATCAACATAAATCGTGCTCCATAATTCAACCAATTTAATTTTTTGAAGGACCACCATAATAGTTAAGATGCAGGAGCCACTAATTTTTACTAGCTCAAACATGATAAATAATTTAAAATTATCATGATTAACTAGATACTCCTCAACAAGAGCTATATTTTCTCGATTTTGTTGTATTGGACATAAATTTGATGTTGTTTTCCAATTTGTATTAAAAATATTATCAAATTTTTCTAGAGCATTATCCCAAATTTTTTTTTGTTTATTAGCTAGAGATTCTGGTGAGTTAACTCTATAAAACAATAGATCTGTTTCAAGATATTTTAATATTCCAGATATAATAGATTTTTTATCATCCTCTCTCCAAGTACTATATTTCAATAGTAGGTTTATCATACTGATATTTGTCTTATGATTATATCTATCTGATATTTCATTAAGTATTAATTTTTTTATATAAATATTTGGAATAATTACATTTTTTCCACTTTTGTTTTTGTATTCACTACCATTAATTGTTAAATAAAGTTTGTTATCTTTGTTAATGAATCCAACTTTTTGTTTACTGATATTTATTAGCTCATCCATCAAAATCGAGCCCCAACTTACTGATTGCATTTTTAAAATAGTTAGGTATCTCAACAACAACATTAATATCTTTGGTATTTTCAATATTAGGGAAATTTATTTCGTAAGAATGTAAATATAACTTTTTTTGGATACTCATTGGATATTTTTGATCTCCATATTTTAGATCTCCAATAATAGGGCAACCTAACATCAATAAATGTTTACGTATCTGATGTTTTCTACCTGTATGCGGCATCAGTTCAATCAAAGATACACCATCAGGATTTGATGATTTTATTTTAAAATAGGTCAATGCTTCCTGTAATTTATCACTAGCACTAGTAATTTTCTTATTTTTTAACTCCAATGGAAAGTCTATTACTCCGCTATTTTTTTTTGGAAAATTATTTGTAAGAGCTAAATACTTTTTATTAATAAGTCTTTTATTAAAGGCCTCAGTATAATATTGGGCTGACTTTCTGTTTTTGGCAATAAGAAGTGCACCGGTAGTATTTTTATCAAGTCTATGAACAAGTCTGTAGCTTGAGTCCTCTGATTTTATTATAGAATCAATATGGTATCTGGCTGAGACACCACCTTGCGTAGGTAGTCCATAAGGCTTATTTATCACAATGACATTGTTATCGTGATAAACACTCATATCTGACAAAAGTAAATTTTCTCTTTTGTTATTCTGATTTCTATGTTTTTCATTGAATTCAAAATTGGGTGGAACTCGAATTTCATCACCTGACGATACCCTATAGTCAGATTTCTTTCGCCCACCATCAACTCTTACTTGACCAGTCCTAATAATTTTTTGAATTTCAATAAATGATGCATTTATTAAATTCTCTTTCAACCACCGGTCCAACCTTACTCCTGCATCATCTTTTTTAACAAACTTATTCATTACATTACATTCATCTAAGAACAAACATACCTAATAGAAGCGCAGAAAGAGATAGTCCAACTGATAGTATAATATAACTTACTGCAAAAATTTTACCATAATTCTGGTACAAAATAAAAGCATCGATTGAGAAAGCGGAAAAAGTCGTAAATCCTCCGAGAAGACCAACTGTTAGTAATAATTTTGTGTTTTCAGAAATAAAAAAATAGCCATTAAAAAGTTGGTAAAAAAAACCAATAAAAAAACTACCAACTATATTTACTATGATTGTAGAAAAGGGAAGATTAGAGCCAAAAAAATAATTTGAGGCTATATAAATAAAATATCTAAGTACTGAACCTATAAAGCCACCTAAGCCTACATATAGGATATTAAGCATTCTTTATGCAATAGCGTTCGTATTTTCTAATTCTTCTTCAACTTCATCTACTAGAATAGGACCCGAGTCTTTTCCTTTAGCCTCAACATCTCTATCAACAAATTCAATTACTGCCATTGGGGCTGAATCACCATACCTAAAGCCAGCTTTAATAATTCTTGTGTAACCGCCGCTTCTTTCAGCATACCTCGGTCCAAGAACATCAAAAAGTTTAGATACCATAGATAAATCACCCAGTTTAGATATTGCTTGCCTTCTTTTGTGAAGGCTATTTGTTCTTGACAAGGTAACCAATTTCTCGACTATTGGTCTCAATTCTTTTGCTTTTGGTAAAGTAGTTACGATCTGCTCATGTTTGATCAGCGCATTTGCCATATTAGAGAACATTGCCTTCCTGTGGCTTGAAGTTCTATTAAGTTTTCTACCTGAATTATTATGGCGCATAATAAATCTCCTAAATTATTATCCTGTTAGTAACTATCTTCATATCGTTTTGCGAGATCATCTATATTTTCTGGAGGCCAATTTGGAATATTCATACCTAAATGTAATCCCATCTGAGCTAACACTTCTTTTATTTCATTAAGTGATTTTCTACCAAAGTTAGGTGTCCTTAACATCTCAGACTCAGATTTTAAAATTAAATCACCAATATAAACTATATTATCATTTTTTAGACAATTTGCTGACCTAACAGATAATTCAAGTTCATCAACTTTTTTAAGCAATGCTGGATTAAATGTTAACTCAGGCGCTTTATCTTCAATCACTGGAGCAACAGGTTCTTCAAAATTAACAAATACATCTAATTGATCTTGCATAATTCTTGCAGCAAACGCAACTGCATCTTCAGGTCTTACAGAACCGTCCGTTTCAATAGTCATATTTAGTTTATCATAGTCTAATATTTGCCCTTCTCTTGTATTTTCAATTTCATAAGAAACGCGTTTTACTGGAGAAAACAAACTATCTATTGGTATTAAACCAACAGGCTCATCCTCGGACCTATTTTTCTCAGCCGGAACGTAGCCTCTACCTGTTCTTGCTATAAACTCCATCCTGATATTAACCTTATCATCAAGTGTGCAAATAACGGTTTCCGGATTTAGTATTTCAACATCAGATGACGACTCTATATCACCAGCTAGTACGGTGCACGGTCCGGTCTTATTAAGTATCAGCTTCACCTCTGAATCTATATGCATTTTCAGTGCTATATCTTTTATATTCAAGATAATATCAGTTACATCTTCTCTAACTCCTGATATTGCTGAAAACTCGTGAAGAACACCGTCAATTTTTACGGATGTAATCGCACTACCTTGAAGAGATGACAGAAGTATTCTTCTTAGTGTATTTCCTATTGTTAATCCGAAGCCTTTTTCAAGAGGTTCTACTGTTAGAACTGATATATTCTTTTCAGAGTTGTCCTCTTTTAATTCAATTTTATTTGGTTTAATTAACTCTTGCCAATTTTTTTCTATCACGGTATTACCCCTTAATGTTTAAATTTAACGCGCTATCAATTATTTATACTCGACGCTTTTTCGGAGGCCTACATCCATTATGAGGTATTGGAGTAACATCTTTTATTGATGTTATTGTAAAGCCTGTGGATTGTAGGGCGCGAAGTGCAGACTCCCTTCCTGTTCCGGGTCCTTTAACCATTACCTCAATGGTTGCCATGCCATGTTCCATAGCTTTCCTTGCTGCATCTTCAGCAGCAACTTGAGCTGCGTAAGGTGTTGATTTTCTCGATCCCTTAAAACCCATGCCACCAGCAGACGACCATGATATTGCGTTACCTTGAGCATCTGTAATTGTTATCATAGTATTGTTGTATGTTGCATTAACATATGCAATACCAGATGAGATATTTTTCTTTTCGCGTCTTTTTACTCTTGTTTTATCTTTGGCCATTGATCCTCACTACTTCCTCTTGCCTGCTATTGGTTTCGCTGGACCTTTTCTTGTCCTTGCATTTGTATGTGTTCGTTGTCCTCTTACTGGAAGACCTCTTCGATGCCTTAGCCCCCTGTAGCATCCAAGATCCATCATTCCTTTTATATTCATTGCAACTTCCCGACGCAAATCACCTTCAACAACATAATCATTATCAATTGCTTCCCTAATTGCTATAACTTCAGCATCAGTTAGTTGATTTACTCTTTTTGTGCTTTCAATATTCACCTTAGTACATATTTCTTTTGCCTTCATTGATCCAATACCATGTATTGATGTCAAAGCAATTTCAACTCGTTTATTCGTTGGAATATTAACTCCTGCTATCCTAGCCAATTTATATCTCCTTTTTTAAGATAAATATTTGATAAAAACATTTAGCCATAATTATCATGCTTTTATATCAATATTTAATACCATTATCAATTACAATCGGTCCAAAAATTCTAGTGTTTCGTGTTGTTCTCTATCAATTTATCTATAAGCTTATTCACGGTACTGATATCCTGCATTCCATCTATTTTATTTACAAAAAAATCTTTTTCATAAAATGCAATTATTGGCTTTGTTTCTTTATTATAGACATCTAATCTTTTTCTTAATACATCAGCATTATCATCATCACGAACTGATTCACTTTCAGAAGCCCTTTTTGTTATACGCTCAAATAACTCTTCTTGATTTACAACCAATTCAATTAACAAATCGATGCTTAAATTATTTTGAGACAGCAGTGTGTTCAAACTCTCTGCTTGTGAGAGTGTTCTCGGGAACCCATCAAATATACGTCCTGGACTAGTTGCTGTTTCTTCAATCTTTTCTTTCATTATCTGCATAATTAATTTATTATTTACAAGCTTGCCACTTGCAAGGACATCTTTGACAACCTTACCAGTGGGAGTGTTGTTCTTTATTGCTTCTCTTAACATATCTCCAGTTGAAAGTTGAACATAGTCATATTTTTCAACAATATACGTTGCCTGTGTGCCCTTTCCACACCCTGGTGGACCTAATAAAATTAGATTCATCTCTTTTTACCTCGAAGGTTGGCCTTCTTGATTAACCCTTCGTATTGATGCGCTAATAAGTGACTCTGTACTTGGGATACAGTATCCATGGTAACATTAACCACAATCAACAAAGACGTTCCACCGAAATAAAAAGGAATTGCTGCGTACGACATTAATATCTCTGGCAAAATACATATTGCAGCTAAATATGCTGCACCAACACACGTTATTCTCGTTAAAACATAATCTATATATTCTGCTGTTTTCTCACCAGGTCTAATACCTGGAATAAAACCACCTTGTCTTTTTAGATTATCGGCAGTATCTGACGGGTTGAATACAATTGCTGTATAAAAAAAAGCAAAGAATACAATTAGAGATATATAGAAAGTTAGGTATAGTGGTGCTCCCCTCCCTAAATATGAGCTTATTATATTTAGCCATTCTGGGCCCTGTCCCGTTGAAAAATTTGCGACCGTCATTGGCAGCAGCAGTAGGGAAGAAGCAAAAATTGGGGGAATAACACCGGCTGTATTTATCTTGAGAGGCAAATGGGAACTATCACCCTCAATAATCTTATTGCCTTGTTGTCGACGCGGATATTGTACAATTAACCTTCGTTGAGCTCTTTCAACGTAAACGATAACAACAATAACTGCTATAGCCAGTAGTATCACAGCTAATATCAACCATGTTGATAGCGCTCCCTGTCTACCTAATTCGAGAGTATTTACTAGAGCAGAGGGCAGCTCGGCAACAATACCTGCAAATATTATTAATGAGATACCATTTCCGATACCTCTCGCCGTTACTTGTTCTCCAATCCACATAAGAAAAACAACCCCACCAACTAAGGTTATAACTGCTGACATACGAAAATAAAGACCAGGATCAATTACTATATCACCAGCCCCTTCCAAACCTATTGAAA
The DNA here is from genome assembly GCA_938074435.1 of uncultured Alphaproteobacteria bacterium. Classification (GTDB taxonomy): domain Bacteria; phylum Pseudomonadota; class Alphaproteobacteria; order Rhizobiales; family TMED25; genus TMED25. Next base: position 23,465 of record CALJEH010000072.1, on the reverse strand, counting down.
TACCCCAAGCCTGCAAAGCAGCCAGGAATACCGTGCCGTATCTGGTATACTGATTTATTTGTTTTCGCCCTCTTTCACCCTCTTTTCTCATTTGTCCGAGAGCTGGTGAGACTGCTACTAAGAGTTGCATTATAATGGCAGCAGAAATATACGGCATGATGTTGAGAGCAAATATTGCCATTCGCCCGACAGCACCACCAGCAAACATATCAAACATACCAAGTATTCCACTTTGGTTTTGTTGGAATAAATCATTTAACGCACGCGTATTTATGCCCGGTAAAGGAATAAATGTACCCAATCGGTATATAAGCAGTGCGCCAAGAGTGAATAAGATTCTTTGCTTGAGATCTTTTGCTTTAGCAAAAGTTGAAAAATTTATATTTGACGCTAATTGTTCAGCCGCAGATGCCATAAATTACCACAATGATTATTTCTATGTTGTCTTATTTTTCAGCAGAACCAATAATCGTAATCTTACTACCTGATTCCTCTATTAATTTGATAGCCTTTTCTGAGGCACCAGTTACTTCAAATGCCACCTTAGATTTTAGATTACCTCTACCTAATATTTTAAGGCCATTCTTTTCTTTACTAATTAGTTTAGCCTTGAGTAAATTTTCTGTATTAATGACCTCTTTATCGTTTATTTTACCATTATCGATAAAATATTGAATTCTGTCCAAATTAAAAATATTGTACTCTTTTGCAAAAATGTTATTGAAACCTCTCTTGGGGAGCCTACGATGTAACGGCATTTGCCCACCTTCAAAGCCCTTTATTGCAACACCAGAACGAGATTTTTGTCCTTTGACCCCTCTGCCAGCAGTTTTTCCAGTTCCTGAGCCAATTCCTCGACCAACTCTTTTTCGATCTTTTTTAGCTCCGTTTACATCGGATAATTCGTTTAATCGCATGATGATAATCCTATTTTACTCAATTATTTCAACAAGATGTTTTACTTTCCTAACCATACCTCTTACAGAAGGTGTATCTTCTAGTTCTCGAACTCTACCTATTTTATTTAAACCAAGCCCAACTAGTGTTTGTTTTTGGTCAAATTTTCTACCTATAGAGCTACCAATTTGCTTTACTGTTATAGTTTTTGCTTTATTTGACATATTACTATCCATCAACTTCAACATTTTGTTCTTTTCTTCTAGTAATGAGGTTACTCACTTTAAGCCCTCTCCTCGAAGCAATCATTCTTGGACTTTGTTCATTTCTGAGCGCATTAAATGTTGCTCTAACCATGTTGTAAGGATTTGATGTACCTTGCGACTTGGCAACAACATCTTGAACGCCTAATGCTTCAAATATTGCCCTCATTGGTCCACCAGCAATTATACCAGTACCAGAAGGTGCTGTTCTCAAAATGACTTTACCTGCCCCATGGTGCCCTTGAACATCATGATGGAGTGTCCTACCGTCCCTTAGTGGCACTTTAATCATCTCTCTTTTGGCATCGTCTGTTGCCTTTTTTATAGCCTCAGGCACTTCTTTTGCTTTACCATGTCCAAAACCAACTTTTCCCTTTTGGTCTCCAACCACAACTAATGCTGCAAAACCAAATCTTCGTCCACCTTTTACAACTTTTGCCACTCTATTGATGTGAACAAGACGATCAATCAGGTCATTATTTTCTTCTTTAGTCTTTACTTGTGATCTTGCCATACTTTACACTTCCTTAAAATTGCAGTCCATTTTCTCTAGCAGAGTCAGCGAGCGCTTTAACACGACCGTGATATAGATAACCACTCCTATCAAAAACAACCTTTTCAACACCAGCTTTAAGTGTTCTCTCCGCTATTAATTTACCAATATTCTCAGCTGCCTTTACATCAGAACCATTAGTTTTACGTATATCTTTTTCTAAGGTGGATGCTGATGCTAGAGTTCTTCCATTAACATCATCTATAACTTGAGCATATATATTTTTGGAAGACCTAAAAACGCTCAGTCTTGCTCTTTGATCTTTGTTTGTTTTCAAAGCTCTTCTTACTCTTTTTTTTCTTTTTGTTTTAATATCTAAATATGTCATCTTGAACTCTATTTTTTCTTACCTTCTTTTCTAAATACGTATTCGTCTTTGTACCTAATACCCTTACCCTTATAAGGCTCAGGTGGTCTAAATCTTCGGATCTCAGCTGCTGTTTGTCCAACTTTTTGTTTATCTATACCTTCGATTGTTATTTCGGTAGGTTTAGAACACTTTATTTCAATTCCTTCTGGAACCTCATATTTTACATCATGACTAAATCCGAGCGCAAGTTGAAGTGTATTACCTTGCACCTGAGCCCTATAGCCAACTCCTTGAATTTCAAGTGTTTTTATAAACCCTTCAGAAACACCTGCAACTAAATTACTAATTAATGTTCTTGTTAACCCCCAAAAAGAACGTGCTTTTTTATCAGGGCTTTTTGGAATTACATTAATTGAACTATCATTAATTTGCACATCAACATCATCAAAGAGTGTGGCAGATAATTCACCTTTAGGACCTGATACAGTAATAACACCATTAGTAATATTTGCTTTTACATTATCAGGTATATCTATTACTTTTTTTCCAATTCTTGACATCTTTTCCTCATTTAGAATACTTTACAAAGTATTTCCCCACCTACATTAGCTTCTCTTGCGTTAACATCAGACATTACACCTTTTGAGGTGGATAATATGGAGACACCCAAACCGTTGAATACACGAGGTAGTTCTGATACTGATGAATATACTCTTCGCCCAGGCTTCGATACTCTTTCCAATCTTTTAATCACAGAATCTCCTTCATGATATTTAAGTTCAATCTCAAACATAGGAAATTGTCCCTCAATCTCTATTCTGGTATATCCTCTTATGTAACCTTCGTCCTGCAGCACTAATAATACATTTTCCCTAAGCTTGGAAGCAGGTGTTAGAACGGTTGATTTTTTTCTTAAAAGTGCATTTCTTATTCTAGTTAGCATATCTGCTAATGGATCTGTCATCATTTTTACATCCTCACCAACTTGACTTTGTCATACCAGGTATTTGGCTTTCTGCGGTTAAGTCTCTAACTGCGATTCTGGACACTCCTAGTTTTCTATAATATCCACGTGGCCTACCGGTAATAGCGCATCTATTTCTATATCTTGTAGGAGCTGAATTTCTTGGAAGTTTTGCAAGTTTTACGGCAGCTTGAAAACGTTCTTCCATTGATAAAGTTTTATTTTTTGATAGCTCTTTAAGCGCAGTTCTCTTTGCAGAGTATTTTTTGCTCAAATTCCATCTTTTCTTATTTCTTTCTGTAATACTTACCTTAGACATTTTTGCTCCTATTACTAATTCCTAAACGGGAAATTCAACCCTGATAACAATAATTTTGCTTCTTCGTCTGTTTGAGCTGTTGTACAAATGATTATATCCATACCCCTAATGACATCTACTTTGTCATAATTAATCTCTGGAAACACAATATGCTCCTTAATTCCCATTGCGTAATTACCATTACCATCAAAACTTTTTGAACTTATACCCCTAAAATCTCTTACTCTTGGTAGTGCTATTGTTATTAATCGATCAACAAAATCATACATCCTAGATTTTCTAAGCGTTACTTTTGTTCCTATCACCATTCCTTCTCTTAATTTGAAGTTAGCAATCGATTTTTTTGCTCTTGTAAAAACTGGTTTTTGTCCCGCAATAAGACCGAGTGCTTCAATAGCTACATCCGCTTTCTTAGACTCTGATACCGCGTCCCCAAGTCCCATATTGATAACAATCTTATCAAGCTTAGGTATTTGCATAGAATTGGTGTAATTGAATTTATCCATTAAATCCTTTACTACGACATCATCATAATGTGTTTTCATACGAGGTATATAATTATTTGTCATCTATTAGCTCCCCAGACTTTTTATAGAATCTAACTTTTTGTCCATCTTTTTGTAATTTAAATCCTACTTTTGATGCTTTTGAGTCTTTTGGATCTATTAAGGCAACATTTGAAACATGGATTTTACCCTCTTTTTCTATAATTCCACCTTGCTGTGTTTGTGTTTGTTTTTGGTGCTTTTTCTTAATACTAATACCTTGAACGATTAATTTATTTTCACCAGGAAATACTGTAAGGACAGTACCGGTTCTACCCTTATCTTTGCCAACAAGAACTATGACATTATCTCCTTTTTTAATTTTAGCTGCCATTAGAGCACCTCCGGTGCAAGTGATATAATTTTCATGTGATTTTTTGCCCTTAATTCTCTTGTAATAGGTCCAAAAATTCTTGTCCCGATAGGCTCACCCTGGTTATTAATTAAAACAGCAGCATTTCCATCAAATCTTATTGCTGTTCCATCATTCCTTAAGATCCCTTTTGCAGTTCTAACGATTACAGCTTTAAGCACATCACCTTTTTTCACTCTACCACGTGGGATTGCCTCTTTCACAGTAACGACTATTGTGTCACCAATGTGAGCTGTTTTTCTTTTTGAACCACCAAGCACCTTTATACATTGAACTCTTTTAGCACCAGAGTTATCAGCTACGCTTAGATTTGTTTGCATTTGGATCATTTTCTATTGTCCCTTTAATATCCTATAAAACTATCCATCTTTTGAGTTTAGAGTATGGTCTTGATTCTTGAATACGCACTTGATCTCCGGTGTTGTATTTATTTTCCTCATCATGTGCATGATATTTTTTAGACCTTCTAACAGTTTTCTTTAATAGAGGGTCAATAAACCTTCTTTCAACTCGTACTACTATCGTTTTGTCGAGACTATTATTTTCTACAACACCTGAGAGTATTCTCTTTGGCATTATTTCTTCTCCTGTATTATGTTTTTCTCGTTTTGTATTGTCTTAAGTTTTGCTATTGTTCTTCTCACAAATCTAACCCTCGCCGTATTGTCTAATTGACCACTAGTTTTTTGAAAACGCAAATTTAATTGCTCTTTTTTAAATTTTACGAGTTCATCGGTAATTTGATCTTTTGATAACTCTCTTATTTCACTTATCTTCATAATTCTAGAACCTAATTAACATCACTTATTCTTGATACAAATTTACATTTAACCGGTAATTTTGCAGCTGCAAGTGACAATGCCTCACGGGCTACATCAACTGGCACACCATCTATCTCAAACATCATTCTTCCTGGTTTAACTTTTGCTGCCCAATATTCCACTGATCCTTTTCCTTTACCCATCCTAACTTCTGTAGGTTTTTTTGAAACAGGAACATCAGGAAATATTCTTATCCAAACTCTGCCAGCTCTTTTCATATGTCTAGTCATTGCACGTCTGGCAGCTTCAATTTGCCTAGCAGTCACTCGGGATGGTTCTAATGATTTTAAACCATATGATCCAAAATTTAGAGCAAACCCACCCTTGGCATTACCGCTGATTCTTCCCTTATGCATTTTTCTGAATTTAGTTCTCTTTGGTTGTAGCATGATTAATTCCCTAGATTTCTACCTTAGCTGAACGAGCTTGATCTTGATTGCCAGTTATACTTTTTTCTTGAGCCATAGGATCATGTTCAAGTACCTCGCCTTTAAAAATCCATACTTTAATTCCAATTGCACCATATGTTGTTTGAGCAGTTGCAACACCATAATCGACATTTGCTCTTAATGTATGAAGTGGTACTCTTCCTTCCCTATACCATTCTGTTCTTGCAATTTCAGCGCCACCAAGTCTTCCACCACAGTTTATTCTGATTCCCCCAGCACCCATTCTTAACGCTGTTTGCACCGCTCTTTTCATAGCCCTTCTAAACGCAACCCTTCTTTCTAGCTGCTGTGCAATTGACTCAGCAACTAAAGTTGCATCTATTTCAGGTTTTTTGACTTCGAGTATATTTATTGATACGTCTGTATTAGTTATTTTTTTTATTTTGTTTTTTATAAGTTCAATATCTGAACCTTTCTTACCAATCAAAATCCCCGGTCTTGCGGAATAAATTGTAACGTTACATTTCTTATGGGGACGCTCAATAACAATTTTAGAAATTGCTGCTGTCGATTTTAAACCGTTGACTAAGCTTCTTATTTTTCTATCTTCCATAAGAAGTTTCGGATATTCATTTTTCTCGGCAAACCAGCGTGAGTCCCACGTTCTGTTTATTCCAAGTCTTAGTGCTATTGGAGATACTTTTTGACCCATTACTTCGCTTCCTCATTATCAAGTTGTTTAACAACAACAGTAAGTTGGCTGAATGGTTTTTGAATTCTTCCAACTCTACCTCTTGCTCTTGGCTTCCACCTTTTAAGTACTAAATTCTTGCCGACATAAGCCTCGTTTACGTATAGCTCATCAATATCTAAATTATGGTTGTTTTCAGCATTTGCTATGGCAGATTTTAGAGTTTTTAGTACATCTTGCGCAATGCGCTTTCTTGAAAACTGTAGATCATTAATTGCTTTATCAACTTTTTTTCCTCTAATCATAGCAGCAACAAGGTTTAATTTCTGCATGCTAATTTTTATATTTTTTGTTGTAGCTAAAGCCATACCTTCTTGTAATTTTTGGACCATAATTATTTCCTTTTAGCTTTCTTGTCCGCAAGATGACCGTAATAAGTTCTTGTAGGAGAGAACTCACCAAACTTTCTACCAACCATTTCTTCAGTGACTAGAACAGGAATATGTTTTTGGCCATTATGAACACCAAAAGTTAATCCAACAAACTGAGGAAGGATCGTTGACCTTCTTGACCAAATTTTAATCACATCATTACGGCCTGATGCTCTAGCATTCTCAGCTTTCTTTAACAAATAACCGTCAACAAACGGTCCTTTCCAGATTGACCTAGCCATTTATATTTTACCTTTTCTTTTTCAAATGCCTGCTTCTAAGTATCAGCTTGTCAGTAGACTTATTACTTCTGGTTTTTTTACCTTTGGTTGGTTTACCCCATGGTGTAACTGGATGCCTACCTCCAGAAGTTTTACCTTCCCCACCTCCATGTGGATGGTCTATAGGGTTCATAGCGACACCACGAACAGATGGTCTTTTACCTAGCCAACGGGATCTTCCAGCTTTTGCTAGTTTAATATTCTTATTATCAGGGTTTGATACAGCACCGATTGTTGCCATACACTCTGATCTAGTCATTCTTTGTTCACCGGAGTTTAATCTTAAAATTGAATATGCTTGATCTCTCCCAACAAGTTGAACATAGGTCCCTGCAGAACGTGCTATTTGTCCCCCTTTACCAGGCTTAAGTTCAACGTTATGAATTATAGTACCAATGGGAATATTTGATAAAGGCAGAGCATTTCCAGGCTTGATATCCGCTTTTGGACCTGAAATAATTACATCTCCAACGGATAATCTTTGTGGAGCTAAAATATAAGATTTAGTGCCATCTTCATATGTTAGAAGCGCTATGAATGCAGATCTATTAGGATCATATTCTATTCTCTGAACTGTTGCAGGAATATCATGGTGATTTCTTTTAAAATCAATAATCCTATATAATCTCTTGTGCCCACCGCCCCTTCTTCTAGCGGTTACCCTACCATTATTATTTCTTCCACCAGATTTTGTTAGACCAACAGTAAGGGTTTTTTCAGGTTTACCACCCCATAGATCAACCTTGGATACTAATACTAGTCCTCTTTGCCCTGGTGTATTTGGTTTAAATGATTTTAATGCCATAATATTATCCACTTATACCTGTTGTGAAATCAAAGTTCTGACCATCTTCAAGTGATACGATTGCCTTTTTAACGTCAGATCTTTTACCAATTCTTCCCTTAAAACGCTTAACCTTTCCCTTACGTATTAGAGTGTTTACTGATTTAACTTTTACTTTAAAGAGAGTTTCTATGGCCTCTTTTATTTGTGTTTTTGTTGCCGTTTTTGAAACATCAAAAATTACTTGACCATTTTCAGATACCAAGGTCGCCTTTTCAGTAATCACTGGGTTTCTTATAATGTCATATAAATCTATTTCATTCATCTAAACGACCCTCAATTTCTGTTATAGCATTTTTAGTAATAAACAGTTTATCCCTTTTTAGAATGTCATAAACATTCATCCCGTGAACAGGAAGAATATCTATATTGGGGATATTCATGGACGCTAACTCAAAATTTTTATCAAATTCAATGGCATCAAGGAATAAAGCTGAGGTTACTGATAACTTATCCAAACTTTTAACCAGCTCTGCTGTTTTTGGGCTTTTTAGCTTGGCTTCGTTCAGTATCACCACATTACCTTCTTTTATCTTCGCCGATAAAGCATGTTTCAATGCAAGTTTTCTGAATTTCTTTGTAAGCTTTATAGAATGGTCTCTTGGTGTAGGACCAAATGCTCTTCCACCACCCCTAAATTGAGGGACTTTTTTTGATCCATGACGTGCACTACCAGTACCTTTTTGTTTGTACATTTTTTTTGTAGTTGCTGTAATTTCAGATCTATTTTTTACTTTATGGGTTCCAGATCTTCTTTTTGCTAATTGATAAACAACCGTTCTATGCAAAATATCTTTTCTAGGATCTAGTCCGAATATTGTATCTTTAAGATCGATAGTGCCGGACGTTTTAGATGATATATCAATAACATTCATTTTCATTTTTGTTCACCATCCTCAGGATTGCCAATTGATGAATGTTCTTGTTGATCAACAACAGTTTTCACATCTTTATTTTGATCATTATCATTATCTGACGCATCTGTTTCTGCATCAGTTTTTACTTCATCTTTTAAAGCATCTATTTCAATTTTACTTTCTGAATTATCCTCAACAACATCAGACTTTAATGCATCTGGATCAATAAAACTACCCGGCTGAGGAAGCTCAATTGATGGTATCAGCTTTACAGAGTCCTTGATTGTTACCCAACCACCACTATGCCCAGGCACAGCACCGTGAACAAAAATAAGACCCTTTTCTACATCAACCGAATGAATTAATAAATTTTGAACTGTTACTTTTGCAGCCCCCAAATGACCGGCCATTTTTTTACCCTTAAAAACCTTGCCTGGGTCCTGACATTGTCCTGTTGATCCATGACTTCTGTGACTAATTGAAACACCATGTGAGGCTCTAAGACCAGCAAAGTTATGGCGCTTCATTGCACCCGCAAACCCCTTACCAATACTAGTACCAGTCACATCTACTTTTTGACCAGGGACAAAATGATCGGCTTTCATTTTTAAACCAATCTGAATAAATTTATCATCGTCGACCCTAAATTCTACTAGCTTTGATTTTGGCTCAACTTTATTTTTTGCAAAATGCCCACGCATAGGTTTTGTTACATTTTTTGTTTTAGGCGAACCAGCCCCAAGTTGTAAAGCAGAATAACCATCTAGCTCTTTTGTCTTATGAGAGACAACTTGACAATTTGCTATTGATAACACTGTAACAGGTATGTGCTGCCCAGCGTCAGTAAACACTCTCATCATTCCTAATTTTTCTGCAATCAATCCAACTCTCATCTTAGTAATAAATCCTATAATTTAATTTCTACATTAACACCAGCTGACAAATCTAATTTCATAAGAGCGTCAACTGTTTGCGGAGTAGGATCAACAATATCAAGAAGTCTTTTGTAAGTTCTTATTTCAAATTGTTCTCTACTTTTTTTATCAATATGTGGGCCACGGAGTACAGTGAATTTTTCAATTCTCCTTGGTAAGGGTATAGGACCTCTTACACTGGCTCCCGTTCTCTTTGCGGTATTAACTATTTCTAAAGTGGAGTTGTCCAGCAGCCTATGGTCATAAGCTTTAAGTCTGATACGTATATTCTGTCCCTGCATATTTAATTCTTTCTATTTAAGCAAACTTTGCAATAACTTGGTCTGAAACAGCCTGTGGCACCTGCTCGTAATGATCAAACTGCATAGTGAATTGAGCGCGTCCTTGACTCATTGAACGAAGATGACTTACATAACCAAACATATTAGCTAATGGAACCTTTGATTTTATTACAGTAGCATTTGATCGTGCTTCTGTGCCCGCAATCTGACCTCTGCGTGAATTTAAGTCACCAATCACATCACCCATATATTCTTCAGGTGTTACAACTTCAACATCCATAATTGGTTCTAAAAGTTTCGGTGCGGCAGATTGGGCAGCTTCCCTAAATGCAGCTCTTCCAGCAATTTCAAAAGCCATAACTGATGAGTCAACATCGTGATATGCACCATCATGCAGAACCACATGTATATCTAAAAGTGGGAACCCAGCTAGAACTCCATTATCCAATACAGATGCAATCCCTTTCTCGACTCCAGGGATATATTCTTTTGGAATAGCACCACCAACAATTTTATTCTCAAAGACGAAACCAGTTCCTGTTTCGCCTGGGCTGACTGTCATTTTAACACGCGCAAACTGCCCTGCACCACCTGATTGTTTTTTATGCGTATAGTCTACTTCAGATGGCTTAGTAATTGTCTCTCTATAGGCAACTTGAGGAGCGCCAATATTTGCATCAACTTTGAACTCTCTCTTCATTCTATCTACGAGAATATCAAGATGCAGTTCCCCCATACCTTTGATGATTGTCTGCCCTGATTCATCATCAGATGAAACTCTAAATGATGGGTCTTCCTGTGCAAGCCTTGCAAGTGCGGCTCCCATTTTTTCTTGGTCGCCTTTTGTTTTTGGTTCTACTGCTATTTCGATAACAGGCTCAGGAAACTCCATCCTTTCCAAAACTATTGGATGAGAAGGGTCGCAGAGAGTATCGCCAGTTGTTGTAAGTTTTAAACCGGCTAATGCAACAATATCTCCAGCATAAGCCTCTTTTATATCCTCTCTAGAATTTGAGTGCATTAGCAGCATCCTACCAACTCTTTCTTTTTTGTCTTTTACAGAGTTGAGTAATTGCATACCGCTTTCAACTTTACCTGAATATATTCTACAGAAAGTTAAAGAGCCAACAAATGGATCATTCATAACCTTGAACGCCAGCAAAGAAACGTTTTCACTATCTGAGGATTTAACGAGAATATCTGTTTCAGTTTTTAGATCTATACCCTTTATTTGTTCAACATCCATTGGAGAAGGAAGATAATCTATAACACCGTCTAGTAATGGCTGTACGCCTTTATTTTTAAATGCTGACCCACAGAATACAGGGTAAAATGTATTGTGGCATGTACCTTTGCGGATTAATGACTTAATGGTAGCAACATCAATTTCTTCACCTTCGAGATACTTTTCCATCACCGTTTCATCTAATTCAACAACTGTCTCTACAAGAAGTTCACGATATTTATTTGATTTTTCAAGGAGATCTGCTGGGATTTCCTCATAATTGAATTTTGCTCCCAGACTTTCATCTTCCCATACAATTGCTCGCATTTCAATTAAATCAACCACACCCTTGAGATTTGTTTCAGATCCAATTGGAATTTGTAAAACTAATGGAGTCGCACCCAATCTCTCTTTAACCATTTCAACAGATCTATCAAAATCAGCACCAATCTTATCCATTTTATTTACAAAGATCATTCTTGGAACATTATATTTGTTTGCTTGCCTCCAAACTGTTTCTGTTTGGGGCTCCACACCTGCATTAGCATCAAGGAGAGCGACGGCACCGTCTAGAACTCGAAGAGATCGTTCTACTTCAATTGTGAAATCAACGTGTCCTGGTGTATCAATTATATTTATTCTTTTATCATTCCAGTATGTCGTTGTAGCTGCTGAGGTAATTGTAATTCCTCTTTCTTGTTCTTGCTCCATCCAATCCATAGTGGCTGCACCATCGTGCACCTCACCGATTTTATGACTTTTTCCCGTGTAGTACAGAATTCTTTCTGTTGTAGTAGTTTTACCAGCATCAATGTGAGCCATGATACCAATATTTCTGTAGTCTTCGATAGGATTTGATCTTGCCATTATTTACTCTTCTTAAATTACCAACGATAGTGAGAAAATGCTCTGTTAGCCTCAGCCATCTTATGAGTATCTTCTCTCTTTTTAACTGCATTACCCTTTTTTGAAAAAGCATCCATGAGTTCGTTGGACAATCTTTCCGTCATAGTGCTCTCGTTCCTTGCTCTTGCAGAACTAATCAACCACCTTATAGCAAGTGCTTGTTTCCTGTCATTTCTTACTTCAACAGGGACTTGATAAGTAGCACCACCAACTCTTCTGGATCTGACCTCAACGTCAGGCATGACGTTTTTAAGCGCTTCATGAAATACATTTACGGGATCTTGCTTACTTTCTTTCTCAATTTTATCGAAAGCAGCATAGATTATTTTTTCTGATGTTGACTTCTTTCCTGAGAGCATTAGGCTGCTCATAAATTTGGAAATTATCTTATCACCAAATTTCGGATCAGGTAGAACCTCTCTCTTCTCTGCACGTCTTCGTCTTGACATTTAAAATTCCCTATTTAGGTTTCTTAGCGCCGTATTTAGAGCGTCTTTGTTTTCGATCTTTTACGCCTTGAGTATCTAATACCCCTCTAACAATGTGATATCTGACACCCGGTAAATCTTTTACCCTACCACCTCTAATGAGTACAACTGAATGTTCTTGTAAATTATGACCCTCACCTGGTATGTAGCTTGTTACTTCAAAACCATTTGATAATCTAACCCTTGCTACTTTTCTTAATGCTGAATTTGGTTTCTTAGGTGTAGTAGTATATACACGAGTACATACACCACGTTTTTGTGGGCAAGCCTCCATAGCTGGCACTTTATTCCTTTTTACCTGGGGTTTGCGAGGTTTTCTTAGTAGTTGATTAATAGTTGGCATATTAACCAATTTCCTTTCAATTTTGTGTTTTTTATAGTTTCTCAATAGCGTTTAAGTTGTAACATACGGCCTATTGAAACAGATGTTCGGACAATACTTCTTCAAAAACAAAAGGTCAAGCATTATTATCATAGAATTGCAGCTAAAATCACTCAGTGATGATAATTTTTGAAAAAGAGTGAAAACTATTCTTCAACCGATAAATTCTCTGTTCCTTCTTCAGCATCAGCTACGTTTATAAGATCTGAAACTAATGCTTCATCGGATGTTTGTGATAAGAGTTGTTCTGCATTCTTCTTTTCTTGAATAATCAAATTATCTCTGTGTACTGACACCTGTCTCAGTTTACTTATTGCACTTCCAGTTCCAGCAGGAATTAGTCTGCCTACAATAACATTTTCTTTTAGTCCTTGTAATAAGTCAGTCTTACCATTCATGGATGCCTCAGTTAAGACTCTCGTTGTTTCTTGGAATGATGCAGCCGAAATAAAGCTTCTGGTTTGAAGAGCAGCTTTGGTTATTCCGAGTAAGATAGGATTACCGGATATTAATTTTTTACCAGCTGCTTTCAGCTCTTCATTCAATTCTAATAGATCAATTTTATCTATCTGCTCTCCATAAAGTAAATTGGAATCACCAGGATCAGTAATTTCCACTTTCTTTAACATCTGACTAACAATTACTTCAATGTGTTTATCATTTATTGTTACACCTTGTAATCTGTAAACATCTTGAATTTCTGCAACTAAATATGAAGCAAGTTCTTCAACACCTTTGATTGCAAGAATATCATGCGGAGCAGGATTTCCATCCATTATAAAGTCACCTTTTTCGATTTTATCCCCATCCTGAACTTCTAGATGGATATTTTTAGGTACCATGTATTCGCACAATTGCTCACTATCATCATTTGGTATAATTCTGATTTTTCTTTTATTTTTAAAATCATTCCCAAATTCAACAATTCCGCTTATCTCTGCAATAATTGCATGATCTTTCGGTCTTCTTGCTTCAAACAATTCTGCAACTCTTGGTAATCCGCCTGTTATGTCTTTTGTTTTTGCACTTTCAGTTGGAACCCTTGCCAGAACATCTCCTGCCGATACTTCGGCATCCTTTTCAACAGATAGAATAGCATTCACTGGCAAAACAAATTTACGAGCATCAGTTTTAGATTTGCTTTTTGAGGTTGAACTTAAAACAACAGATGGTTGCAGATTATTGCCACGTGATGAACTTCTCCAATCAATAACAACCCTTTGTGATATTCCTGTAGATTCATCAAGCCTTTCATCTATTGAGAGACCATCCACAAGATCTTCAAAATCCACTTTTCCTGGAACATCTGCAAGTATTGGTCTTGTGTATGGGTCCCAAGAAGCAATTCGTTGCCCTCTCTCAATCTTTTCACCATCTTTTACAAATAACTGTGCTCCATATGGAACTTTATTTTGAGATCTCTCTATATTGTTCTCATCAAGAATAGCAACAACTAGGCTTCTACCAGTTACAACTAATTTATTATTGGAGTCATTTGCTAGTATTGGATTTTGTATTGAAACAACCCCTTCATGCGAGCTTTCAATAAACGATTGGTCTACAACTTGAGCTGTACCTCCGATATGAAAAGTTCTCATGGTTAACTGAGTACCAGGCTCACCAATTGACTGTGCAGCAAGGACACCAACAGCTTCACCTACGTTCACAGGAGTTCCACGCGCTAAGTCACGACCGTAGCATCTTGCACAAGCTCCGACTTTTGCATCACAAGTTAGTACAGACCTCACCTTTACAGCATCAAGACCACGTTCATCAATTTCTCTTGCAAGGGGTTCGTTGATCATTTGATCTTTATCAAACAAAACATCATTTGTTGCTGGATCAAGAATATCATCTGTTAGATATCTGCCCAATAACCTATCACCAATTGGGACGATTGTATCACCACCATCCATAACACTCCTAAGAGTAATCCCATTAGTTGTACCACAGTCCTTTTCAAGAATTATACAATCTTGAGCAACATCAACCAATCTTCTTGTTAAATACCCTGAGTTAGCTGTTTTAAGAGCAGTATCAGCCAATCCTTTTCTTGCTCCATGTGTTGAATTAAAGTATTCAAGAACAGATAAACCCTCTTTGAAGTTTGATGTAATTGGTGTCTCAATTATTTCACCAGATGGCTTCGCCATAAGCCCCCTCATTCCAGCTAACTGTTTCATTTGTGCAGGAGAACCACGCGCACCTGAATGTGCCATCATATAAACCGAATTTTGATCTTTTTGCTTCTTAGTTACATCATCCATTTCAATGACCTGAATCTTTGCCATCATTTCATCTGCAACTTTATCGGTACATTTTGCCCATGCATCAACTACTTTATTATATTTCTCTCCTTGAGTAATTAAACCATCGTTATATTGACTTTCGTACTCTTTAACGAGATTATTTGTTTCATCAATTAACTTTGACTTTGTTTCTGGAATTACCATGTCATCCTTACCAAAGGAAATTCCAGCACGGCAGCCGTGATGGAACCCTAAAGCCATAATTTTATCACAGAAAATGACCGTTTCTTTTTGACCAGAGTGACGATAGACTTCATCAATCATTCTCGAGATATCTTTTTTAGTCATAATCTTATTACATAATGCAAACTTAATTGTGTGATATTTTGGCAATAATTCACCAATCAGCAGTCTACCTGGTGTTGTCTCATGAGTTTCTTTTATAAGATTGCCTTCAGCATCTTTAGTAACAAACCTTCCTCTAACTTTTGAGTGCAATGAAATAACACCTGTTTGCAATGCGTAATGAATTTCATTCATGTTACCAAATGCCATACCTTCGCCTGGCTCATTTTCTTTGACAAGTGATAGATAGTATAACCCGAGCACCATGTCCTGACTTGGAACAATGATAGGTGATCCATCTGCGGGATGTAAAATATTATTAGTAGACATCATCAGAACTCTGGCTTCTAATTGTGCCTCAAGTGATAAAGGCACGTGAACAGCCATTTGATCACCATCAAAATCAGCATTAAATGCAGAACATACTAAAGGATGAAGTTGAATTGCCTTTCCTTCAACCAATGTTGGTTCAAATGCTTGAATACCTAATCTGTGTAATGTTGGAGCTCTGTTCAGTAATACTGGATGTTCACGAATTACTTCATCAAGAATATCCCATACCTCAGGTCTTTCTTTTTCTACAAGTCTTTTTGCCTGTTTTACAGTAGTAGAGAGACCTTTTGCTTCTAAGCGAGAATAAATAAAGGGCTTGAAAAGTTCAAGAGCCATTCTTTTTGGCAAGCCACATTGATGTAATTTTAATGTCGGTCCAGTAACAATTACAGACCTTCCTGAATAATCCACCCTTTTCCCAAGTAAATTTTGTCTAAATCTTCCTTGCTTACCTTTAAGCATATCAGCTAACGATTTTAGCGGTCGTTTATTCGCACCAGTAATAATACGCCCACGTCTTCCATTATCGAATAGTGCATCCACTGATTCTTGAAGCATCCTTTTTTCGTTTCTTATAATAATTTCTGGAGCTTTAAGTTCAATTAATCTTTTTAGACGATTATTTCGGTTGATTACTCTTCGATATAAGTCGTTCAAATCAGAAGTAGCAAATCTACCTCCATCCAATGGAACTAATGGTCTTAGTTCTGGTGGTATAACTGGGACAATAGTCATAATCATCCACTCTGGTTTATTACCTGAACTAATAAATGCTTCAACTACTTTTAATCTTTTAGCAAGTTTAATTGGTTTTAGTTCAGATGTTGACTCATCAATCTCAACCCTGAGTTGATCTGCAAGTTTTTCCAGATCGAGATTGGTTAATAGATCTCTGATAGCTTCAGCACCAATCCCAGCAGTAAAAGAGTCATCACCATATTCGTCTTTATAATTTAACACTTCTTCTTCGGTAAGCAATTGAAGTTCTTTTAAAGGTGTTAAACCTGGTTCAATAACAATAAAGTTTTCAAAATAAAGAACACGTTCAAGATCCTTAAGCCTCATATCAAGAAGCAATCCAATCCTTGATGGTAAAGACTTTAGAAACCAAATGTGTGCGACAGGAGCAGCTAATTCAATATGCCCCATGCGATCACGCCTTACTTTAGAAAGAGTTACTTCAACGCCACATTTTTCGCAAATAACACCCCTGTATTTCATACGTTTATATTTGCCACAAAGACATTCGTAATCTTTTATAGGACCAAAAATTCTGGAGCAGAACAACCCATCTCTCTCGGGTTTAAAAGTTCTATAATTTATTGTTTCAGGCTTTTTGATTTCACCAAAAGACCAAGAAAGCATCTTTTCAGGTGATGCAATAGAAATCTTAATTTGATCAAAGATTTGTGATTGTGAAAAGTTTGGATTAAAAACATTTGTGAGATCTTGGTTCATATTATTTCCCTATTATTCACTGCTCATATCGGACAGCGTATTTGCAGAGCCTTCATTAAATACCTCTGAGGATTTTAATTCAACATTTAGGCCAAGTGATCTGATTTCTTTTACAAGGACATTGAATGACTCAGGAATCCCAGCTTCAAAAGCATCATCTCCTCGGACTATAGCTTCGTATACTTTTGTTCTTCCAGCCACATCATCTGATTTAACTGTCAGCATTTCTTGAAGTGTATATGCTGCTCCGTACGCTTCTAGAGCCCACACTTCCATTTCTCCAAATCTTTGACCACCAAATTGTGCCTTACCACCAAGTGGTTGTTGTGTTACAAGGCTGTAAGGACCAATTGACCTTGCGTGTATTTTATCATCAACAAGATGGTGAAGCTTAAGTATATATTTGTAGCCAACTGTTATCTTTCTATCAAAAGGCTCTCCAGTTCTACCATCATACAACTTAACTTGACCAGATTTATCTAATCCCGCCTTTTCAAGCAACTCGTTGATATCATTTTCTCTTGCGCCATCAAAGACAGGAGTGGCTATTGGCACACCCTTCTTAAGATTCTGTGCCAACTCCACTAAATCTTCTTTTCCAAGAGAGTCAATGGTCTCGTTCTTACCATAGATATCATTAAGTGTTTTCCTCAAAGCTTTAGCGTCTGGATCCTTTGTTTTTATGAGATCTATTGAGTCGGCGATTATCTTTCCAAGACCTCTACAAGCCCATCCCAAATGGGTCTCAAGAATTTGACCGACATTCATTCTACTTGGAACACCAAGAGGGTTAAGTACAACATCTACAGGAGTTCCATCTTCGAGATACGGCATATCTTCTTGAGGCATAATTCTAGAAACTACCCCTTTATTACCATGCCTACCAGCCATTTTATCACCAGGCTGTAACTTTCTTTTTACAGCGACAAAGACTTTTATCATCTTCATTACGCCAGGCAACATATCATCACCACGCTGAAGCTTTTCAACCTTGTCAATGAACCTGTTTTCAATAGCTTCTCTTGATTGATCATATTGGGTTTTCATTGCATCTATTTCAGACATTGCCTTGTCATTTGTTAAAACAAAATTCCACCAATCTTTTCTATCTATACTATCAAGATCAACTTTATTTATCTTGGTTCCTTTTTTAAGCCCACCTGATGCTTTTGAGATTTCGCAACCAATAAGCGTACCATGAAGCTTAGCCATGACATTACGATCTAAGATATTAAACTCATCATCTCTATCTTTGGATAATCTTACAATCTCATCTCTTTCAATAGCAAGAGCCCTCTCATCTTTTTCTATTCCATGCCTATTAAACACACGAACTTCAACAACGGTTCCATTAACACCTGGAGGGAGTCTTAAAGACGAATCTCTTACATCCGTAGCTTTTTCACCAAAAATTGCACGTAGGAGCTTTTCTTCTGGTGTCATCGGACTTTCACCCTTTGGGGTTATTTTACCAACTAAAATATCACCTGATTTAACTTCAGCTCCAATATATACTATTCCAGCTTCATCAAGATTCTTTAGAGCTTCTTCACCGACATTAGGGATATCTCTTGTTATATCTTCAGGACCTAGTTTAGTGTCCCTTGCCATGACTTCAAATTCTTCAAGATGAATTGAAGTAAAAGTATCTTCTCTAACAACTCTTTCAGAAATAAGAATGGAGTCCTCATAATTGTAACCGTTCCAAGGCATATATGCGACGAGTACATTTTTACCAAGTGCTAAATCTCCAAGATCTGTAGATGGTCCATCTGCTATTATGTCGCCTTGATCAACATATTCCCCAACTTTAACAAGCGGTCTTTGGTTAATGCAAGTATTTTGATTTGACCTCTGGAACTTTGCTAAATTATAAATATCAATGGCAGACTTTGATGCATCTTTTTCATCTGTTGCTCTGATAACTATTCTATTTGAGTCTACCTGATCAACTACCCCTATTCTGCGAGCAATAACAGCCGCTCCTGAGTCTCTTGCAACAACTGCTTCCATACCAGTACCCACAAATGGGGCTTCAGTTTTCATCAGTGGAACAGCTTGTCTTTGCATGTTTGATCCCATAAGTGCTCTATTAGCATCATCATTCTCTAGAAAAGGAATTAATGCAGCAGCAGCTGAAACCAATTGCTTTGGCGAAACATCCATAAAATCTACTTTTTCTGCTGATATCAATTGGACATCTCCGGCAACACGGCAATTGATAAGTTCTTCAACAAATTTTGACTTATTATCAAGTGGAGCATTTGCCTGAGCGATATTATATTTGGATTCTTCAATTGCTGATAAATAAACAACTTCATCCGTAACAGTATTATTGACAACTTTCCTGTATGGACTCTCAATAAAACCGTACTTATTAACTTTAGCAAATGTAGCTAATGAGTTGATAAGCCCAATGTTTGGGCCCTCAGGTGTTTCTATAGGACAAATCCTACCATAATGCGTTGGATGCACATCTCTAACTTCAAATCCAGCACGTTCTCTGGTCAGTCCACCGGGACCTAATGCAGATACACGCCTTATGTGAGTAATTAGTGATAACGGATTTGTTTGGTCCATAAATTGTGATAATTGCGATGAACCAAAAAATTCTCTAAGTGATGCAGTAATCGGCTTTGCATTTATAAGATCATTTGGCATTACTGTATCTATATCAACGGAACTCAATTTTTCTTTTATTGAACGTTCCATTCTTAGCAAGCCAATCCTATATTGGTTTTCAACAAGTTCACCAACTGATCTTACTCTCCTGTTACCAAGGTGATCTATATCATCTACATCGCCTTTTCCATCTCTTAATTCAACAAGATGCTTGACGACGGCCATAACATCTTCTTTTCTCAAAACACATAGATTATCAGGCGCATCTAAATCAAGTCTCATATTCATCTTAACCCTACCAACAGCTGATAAGTCATATCTATCGGGGTCAAAGAATAAACCCTCAAATAGGCTTTCAGCAGTTTCATCGGTTGGAGGTTCACCTGGTCTCATTAACCTGTATATGTCTAATAGGGCTTCTTGCTTATTTTCATTCTTATCAACTTTCAGTGTATCTCTAATGAACGCCCCTGTATTAATATGATCGATCTCTAAAACAGGAATTTTTGTTATCTTATTTTTATCAAGTAGTTCAATCAATTCAGATGAAATTTCATCTCCTGCTTCAGCATATATCAAACCAGTTTTTAAATTAACAATATCTTCGGCAATGAACTGTCCGATTACATCATCTACTGAGAATAAAACCCTTTTTAATCCACTATCGTTTAATTTATTGATTAAGCGTGGAGTAATCTTTGTACCGGACTCAACAGCTACTTCACCAGTATCTGCGTTTACTAAATCCGTGTTAATTTTAACCCCTTTAAATTGAGCTTCTTTAAATTCTACAACCCAACCAGACTTATTTTTTTCAATTGTATGTATATTATAAAAATTTGATAAAATTTCTTCAGCATCATATCCTAGGGCATACAATATTGTTGAAACCGGTATTTTTCTTTTTCTATCTATACGAGCGTAGACAAGATCCTTTGCGTCAAATTCAAAATCAAGCCATGAACCTCGATATGGTATAATTCTTGCTGCATATAATATCTTACCGCTTGAGTGTGACTTTCCTTTATCATGATCAAAGAATACACCGGGACTTCTATGCATCTGGCTGACGACAACACGCTCTGTACCATTGAAGATAAATGTTCCATTATTTGTCATCAATGGAATATCACCCATGTACACTTCTTGTTCTTTGATATCTTTTATTGATTTATTTCCGGTATTCTCATCAATGTCAAAAACAATCAATCTGAGTATCGCTCTTAGTGGAGCGGCATATGTTAGCCCACGTTGAACACATTCTTCAACATCATATTTAGGTAAATCAAAGTCGTATTTAATAAACTCTAATCTTGAAGTTTCATTGAAGTCTGTTATTGGAAAAATGGATGTAAATACCGCCTGAAGTCCACTAGTGTCTCGACCACCCTCGGGCTCTTGAGTTTGAAGGAAGTAATCATAAGATGATTTCTGTACTTCTATTAAGTTTGGCATCTGCGCGACTTCGCGGATTTTACCAAATGATTTTCTAATTCTTTTTCGTCCAATGAAAGTTTCAGACATATTGTGTCCCCGTATAAAAGTTAAATATTTATGATAATATGATAGCTAAAGTGCTATAATCAGTTATTTAACTTCAACGGTTGCACCGGCTCCTTCCAATTGAGCTTTAATTTTATCAGCTTCATCTTTTGACACACCCTCTTTGACTGGTTTTGGTGCAGCTTCAACTAGATCTTTAGCTTCTTTTAACCCAAGGCCAGTAATAGCACGCACTTCCTTAATCACATTAATTTTTTGATCTCCCATGCTTGACAAGATTACATCAAATTCAGTTTTTTCTTCAGCTGACGCAGCAGATCCACCTGCATCACCACCAGCTGGCGCAGCAGCAACAGCGACTTGCGCAGCAGCCGTTACTCCCCATTTTTCTTCTAAAATTTTTGTTAATTCTGAAGCTTCAAGTATTGTTAAACTTGATAAACTCTCTGCAATTTTTTCTAAATCTGCCATTTTTTCCTCGATTATTTATAAAAGTTAGTATTACGCTGCTTCGGCTTTATCAGAATAAGCCTTCACAACTTGAGCTATATTTGTTCCTGGTGTATTTATTAAACTTGCAATATTTGACGCTGGTGCATTGAGCAAACCAAGCATCTTTGCCCTGAGCTCGTCTAATGATGGCAAACTTGCTAGATGTCTAACTTCTCCAAGATCAATTTTCTTTTCCGGAAGAGATCCGCCTAAAACTATAAACTTTTCATTTGTTTTTGCAAAATCCACTGTAATTTTTGGAGCCGTAATTGGATCATCGGAATAAGCTATCATTGATGGTCCATTAAGATATCCCTCAATTGCAGACAGCGGTGTTCCTTCAAGTGCAATTTTAGTAAGTTTATTTTTTATGACTTTTACATGTCCACCAGCTTCACGCATGGCACTTCTCAATTTATTCATTTCTGATACTGTTAGTCCTGAATTTTGAGCGACAACTACAACTGAAGAATTATTAAAAACTTCTTTTAGTTCATTTACAAAAATTGTTTTGTTTTGTCTATCCACAGTTGTCTCCTCTTCAAGTTCACATTTGATAAAAATCAAATGAACCTGCCCTTAGTAATAAATACTAACTGTGCCGATATTAGGAATTAATATCGATGTCTCATATAGGAAATTAAGCAAAAGCACCTATAATCTTGGACAGGTCAAGCATAATAAAGTATATGTATGCCTTTTATTATTAAATGTAAAGATCAAATTCTATATTTTTTTATAAATTAATTTATAATCGAGTTTGGATCAATTTTCACTCCAACACCCATTGTTGATGTTAAAGATATATTTTTTATATATGTTCCTTTTGCACCAGTTGGTTTAGCGTTTTGTATAGCCTCAACTATTGCTTTAACATTACTCTTGATTGCCTCTTCTGTAAAATCAGCTTTTCCAATTCCAGCATGAATAATACCAGCTTTTTCTACTCTATACTCGACAGATCCTCCTTTTATGGATTTAACTGCATCTGCAACATTATCAGTTACTGTACCCAACTTTGGGTTTGGCATTAGACCGCGTGGTCCCAGTATTTTACCTAACTGTCCAACAAGAGCCATCATATCAGGCGTTGATATAACACGATCAAATTCGATTTTACCAGATCTAACATTCTCAGCAAGATCTTCGCTACCAACAATATCTGCACCTGCATCTTTTGCTTCTTGTGCCTTTGCATCCCTGGCAAATACAGCTACCTTTACATCTTTTCCAGTACCAGCAGGCAAATTAACAACACCGCGTACCATTTGATCAGCTTGTTTTGGGTCTACACCTAAATTTAATGAAATCTCAATTGTTTCATTAAATTTAGAATTTGCATTGGTTTTTACCAGTTTAATAGCTTGATCAACATCATATGTCGATTGACCATCTCTAGTAAGTTCAATTTCATTATATCTTTTTCCAGATTTACTCATTTTTTCCTCTATTCCGCTACTTTTAAACCCATAGACCTTGCGGAACCCTCAATGATCTTTGCAGCTTGCTCAAGAGAGTTTGCATTTAAATCATTCATTTTTTGCTCAGCAATTTCATTTATCTGCTGTTTAGTTACGGTCCCAGCTATATCACGCCCAGGAGCAGAACCACCTTTCGGCAAATTTGCTGCTTTTTTCAGTAAATATGAAGCTGGTGGAGTCTTTGTTTTAAAAGTAAACGATTTGTCTTGATATATTGTTATAGTTGT
>CALJEH010000071.1 GCA_938074435.1 uncultured Alphaproteobacteria bacterium | reverse complement strand
TGCCTGTGGCAAATAATACAAGTGGGAATGGTCCATCTCCATCTGGTAATTCAAGCCCAATAGGGGTGTATAAACCATCAAAAGTTTCAACCAAGATAAGATACCTAATATGCCCTTTATCTGTTTTTTCTAATATTTGATGTGTAAAAATATTTTTACCTTTTTTATCATTTAAAAATGTCATCTAACTTGCTCTATTATATCTAATATTTTATGGTGATTTCTTGAATTATTTGAAACGATTATATTACCATTCTTGTAATCTGGGAGACCCTTCCAATCTGATATAAAGCCTCCTGCACCGATTATTATTGGAACTATTGGAATGATATCAAATGGCTTAAGATTATTCTCTATTATCAAATCCAAATAACCTGAAGCTAATAGTCCATAAAAATAACAATCTCCACCCGTACGTGTCAATCCGACCACCTCAGTAACATTTGCTAAAACCTTTTTTGTAAAATCATCATCAAACATCTCCTCAGTTGTGTATCCAAACTTTAGATCATTGATGTTACTCTGTTCACTAGTTCGGATTATTGATTGACGTCCATCGAATAATTTATAGGAAACTGAATTTGAGCCAATATATCGTTCTTTGGTAGATGGGTTATCTATTATACCAAACGCAGGTGTGTCATCTATCTCGAGGCCGATGAGGGTTCCCCAAAGAGGAATACCTGAAATGAATGATTTTGTACCATCAATTGGATCGACATACCATTTATATCTTGGGTCTCTGTCCTTTGAACTAAATTCTTCCCCAACAACACTATGATCTGGATATTTTTCTTCTATCAATTTTCTGATCAGCTTCTCTGCATTTTTATCAGCATCCGTTACAGGGTCTATCTTGTTATTGGATGTATTTTTATTTGTAGCCACTAAATTTTGACGAAAATTTTTCATAGTTATTTTAGCTGATTGATCAGCGAGAAATACTAGAAATTCAAATATATCATTATCGTTCATATCAATATTTACTTTATGGTGGGCGCGACAAGGATTGAACTTGTGACCCCTACGATGTCAACGTAGTGCTCTCCCACTGAGCTACGCGCCCTCAGTTTATGATATATTAAGACCGTTTATTATTTCTAACAAGATTTCTTTTTTAATTAATATTAACTTAACAGAATTCTTATACATTGGGGATGTAAATTCCCTAAAACTGGAATATATTATGTCATCAGGTGGATCTAGAATTGGAGCAGGACGTAAAGAAAAATACGATTTCAAAGAGCGTCAAAATATTATTGATGTATTCAATAAAATATGGAATTCAAAAAAAATAAACACACAATATCTTATGATTTCTTTTGGTGAGAGTAACTCATCAAATAAAAAAATTGAAATGTGGAAATTCAAGATCAGATCAGAAAATCAAGGAAATGAATCAAGTAGTTCGAAAAAGTCAGATCATACTGGGATTAATTCTTTTAAAAAAATTATCATACATAAAAAACCACAAAGTAGAGATGAATGCCTAAAACTCGCGCATAAAATAGTATCTAATATTTACCCAAACAAATTTCACAGGATAAATACGATTGACAAAATATGGAAAACTAAAAATACGTAACTTATTGTAATATAGTATAAATTTTGAATGAGTTCTATTTTATAGTATTTTTTAATACACCAAGCTTGTCTATACTAACTTCAACTTGGTCTCCGGACTTTAGATAAACAGGAGGCTCAAATCCTATACCAACGCCAGCTGGAGTTCCAGTCGCAATGACATCACATACTTCTAAAGTCATTGTTTTGGAAATCGTGGATAGTAATGTAGGAATATCAAAAATCAATCTTTCAACAATTGAATCTTGTCTGACTTCACCATTAACAGTTGTTTTCAATTTTAATTTTGTTACATCGCCTATTTCATCAGAAGTAACAATAGCAGGACCCATTGGACAATAAGTATCAGGACTTTTCCCAATGAACCACTGTTCGTGTTGTTTTTGAATATT
Source organism: uncultured Alphaproteobacteria bacterium (assembly GCA_938074435.1). Taxonomy (GTDB): domain Bacteria; phylum Pseudomonadota; class Alphaproteobacteria; order Rhizobiales; family TMED25; genus TMED25. The sequence goes on along the minus strand of CALJEH010000071.1, from coordinate 13,512 downwards.
TCTAGCAGAAACATCATTAATTATTGTGTAACCAAATATGTAATCATAAGCATCTTCTGGTTTAATATTTTTACCACCTTTTGATAATATCAACCCCAACTCACCTTCATAATCTGTTGTATTTGTATAATCGTTTGCCAAAATAATATTTTCATCTGTCGCTATGACAGATGTTGTAGCTTTCGTAAAAATAACGGGAAAATCGGCTACGGCTTTTTTACCACTTGAGTCAAATCCTGACCCATAAAATTCTTGAGCATGGTCATGATAATTTTTTCCAACACACATAATGTTTCTGAGTGGCCTTGGAATAGGAGCTAGTAATTTAATATCTGATAAATCCAATGTTTTAAGGTTTTCAATTTTGTTTTCACTAATTATTTTTTTTACCTTTTGAAAATCTTTTATAATTTCATTCATATCATTTGATATGCCTAATTGTTCGAAGGGAACAACTCTATCATTAATTAAAAGTCCTGTTTTAGTATTATCTGAATTACCTACGTATGTGACTAATCTCATCTATTCCTCAATATTTATTTGTATTAATAATAGTTCATAACTGAATGTTTTGCTTCAGCAAAAAATAACCAGCGCTCCATGAATACACCCATAATCATAAATAGGAAAGCCAAAATTGTTATATGGTAAAAGTTTAATACAATGGATAAAAATATTATTAGCAATGGAAGGATAAAAGCAAAAAGCAATGCTATTTTTCTTAGCTTCTTTGAGTGCTTCCTTGCTACTTTATAACCCATTTCCTTTAATAAGAAATTAGATGCATCATGGGGAGACTCAAGAAGATTTACTTGCAACTGTGATTTTAATCCGAGGGCAGTACTTTTATTCGTTGTTGTATTATTCAAATCTAATCTGACCCAATAGAGAATCTTACCAATACAGGAAAATATGATCAAGATGATCAGATAATAATAAACATTAGCCAAGTTATAACCCATTAGTAATAGCAATGACTGAAATAACATTAAACCCGTGAGTCCACCTAATGCTAAATAATTAAATGTTGTTAATTCAGTGTTCCATGAATATATGGCTCGTAGTGAACTATAAATTTTACCCGTACTAAATATTGTTGCTATTGCAATGAGGATGATGATTATAGAAAGTGCGTCTAGAGATCGATTATCAGGATTAAGATAGAATAATAAAGTATAAATAGCTATAACTGGATAAAGTAATATTGCAAAAACTCCTTCACGTGACAACCAAGATGACCTCCATTGTGTTAGCGCAAAGTGTGCACGTTCAGGGTGCCCTAAATGTAATGTAGATGATAATAACCCACCACTAACGAGCGTCATTGATACGACGAATGTTAAAAAATACGAAATGAAGGATAAAGTATGCCCAACGTATATTTGGAATATCAAAAGACTAATTATTAATCCATAGCCCATTCCAGATATTGTTGTAAATAATATAATAGACTTTGCAGGATGCATTTTTTTCCTAACTTAGAATCTTATCTACAAATCTTTCAAGAATATTTAGTTTTTTATTCTCTAGATTATTAAAATTGTTCATTCTTGGTGCATTTCTTGTATTTCCTAACCTTCTCTTTGGTAGAAGATATTTATTTACAGGTTTAGTTTCCTGTTCAGGCATTAAATCAACACCTTTCCTCTCTTCAACTAATTTAGATACCTGTGAATTAGAATCACCAAGATCTCCAAAGCTTCTTGCACCCGTGGGGCAAGCTGAAACACAAGCAGGCACTCGTGATTCTTCTGGTAAATTTGAATTATAAATTTTATCTACGCACAGTGTACATTTTTTCATGACTTTTTCAACTTGATCATATTCTCTTGCACCATAGGGGCATGCCCAAGAACACAACTTACAACCGATACATGCATCTGGATTCACCAATACAATGCCATCCTCCTCACGTTTATAGGACGCTCCCGTCGGGCATACAGTAACGCAGGGAGCATCATCACAATGCAAACATGACCTTGGAAAGTTCAATGTGTAACCATTATCAGACTCCTCGTCTAAAATTTCAAATGTATGTACTCTATTAAACCAGACCCCATCTGGGTTTTCACCAGATGTGTTTAGATCTGTTAAAGGAGCACTGTGACCACCAGAATTCCACTCTTTACAACTTACTGCACATGCATGGCATCCAACACAAATATCAAGATCTATTACTAATCCTAATTTAATTTTATTATTGTTATGTAAACTAGTCATTTTGAAACTCTTTTCTTGAATGAGGTTTATGAGGTACTTTCTCTTTGAATTCTTCGGGCGCTTTTGAACTAACTTTATCTTTTGGAACATCAATTGCTTTACTTAACTTTGAAAATACCTGATTTATTGGTTTAATAGCTGATATTGTGTTTGATAAAATACTGTTGTCATCTTGTTTTATAGATTTCCTAATACTTACTCTTAGATCGTACCAAGCTGCCTGCCCAGTAACAGGATCTGAATTTGCATAATCTTGTTTCGATAAATTTATTGGTAATAAATCAGATATAAGGTCATTTAATAAAAAACTATCTTTGGACTCTCTTGCGTTATCATCCAATCCCCATGTATTTTTCTTTTTTGCGATTGCATTCCAAGTCCACACTGTATTCTTATTTACTCCATCCATTGATTTAACTCTCACTCTTATTTGATTGTGCGCACTTTTTAGTATTGCCCAATCTCCATCTTTTAAATCATGTTTTTTTGCTAAATCACGATGCATGAATAAAAAATTTTCTGAAGTAATTTGACGCAGCCATTGATTCTGACCGCCCCATGAATGATACATATGCATAGGCCTTTGTGTTACAGCATGCAAAGGATAATCTCCATTCTGATTAAGGCTGTCCTCAAATGGAGGATACCAAAAAGGAATTGGATCAAAAAAATCCTTAATCCTATCTCGAAGTTGAAGCGGAGGCTGTCTCTTTCCATGCCCTTCTGCTGCAAGTCTAAACTTTTGAAAGGTTTCTGAGTAAAATTGCATAGTAATACGGGTATCGTCAGATCCTACCCAACCCATTTTTTTTGCATATTGTAAATAATCAGAATTCTCATATTTATTATACCTCGCACTCTCTGAGAACTCATCCGACCAAAAGCATCCATTATCTATATATTTTTGTAATTGTTGAATATTTGACTCAGCAATACCAATTTGATTTCCATCTTTACCCCTAAAACCTGCTAAAGGTCCAACTCCCGGGGTCCTCTCATGATTTGCAAGGTAATCTGAATAACCACCTGGATAAGTAGGATTACCATTCTGGTCAGTAAATCCGGGTAATTTGAGCCGCTCACCTAATTTTAGAAGGACATCCTGAAAAGGCCTTACATCCCGATCCAATTCTAATATTGGCTGCCTAATTGCATCAGCAGGCCCGTCTGCACTTCCTATTGGTCTATCTAATATTGAAACGCAATCCCACCTTTCGAGATATGTAGTATCTGGTAACACTAAATCCGCATACGCAACTGTCTCTGAATAAAAAGCGTCTGAATATATAATTTTTGGGATCTTATAATTACCCTTTTCATCTTTGTCTGTTAGATAAGCATGAACATTATTTGTAGCCATTGATGAATTCCATGCCATATTTGCCATATACATGAATAGGACATCAATTTTATATGGATCGCCAAGCCATGCATTTCTAAGAACTGAATGCATTAGACCATGCGCGGCTATAGGATATTCCCATGTATATGCCTTATCAATCCTAATTGGATCATCATTTTCATCCAAAAGTAAATCATCTGGTGATTGCGGAAATCCAAGCGGCATTCCCTTCAAAGAACCATCATCATTTTTTATGATATTTGCTGGTGCAGGTCCACCGGGCATAGGTTTTGGAAAAGGCGCTTTATAACGCCACGAACCTGGGGCATCAATTGCACCAATTAACATTTGAAGGGTATGTATTATTCTACACGTATGGAAACCATTAGTATGTGCAGAAATTCCCCTCATAGCATGAAATGATACAGCCCTTGCTTTGAACTCTGAGTGAACTACACCATCAACATCCGTCCATTTTTGTTTAATATTGCTTTCTGAATTATATGCAGCTTCAATTATTTCCTCAGAAATTCTGGTTATAGTTTCTTCTGATAATCCAATTTCTTTTGCAACAATTTCAGGATTAAATTCTTGGGAGTTGAAACGCTCTTTAAATTTACAAAAAGCTGTACGTAATTTAAGTCCATTTTCAATAATAAATTCTTTTTCGAGTTGTGGTTTTATTTCTTTTTCTTTAACAGAAACCACCCTATTAGTATTTTCATCAAAACAAACTGGGTTACCGTTTTTGTCTCGAAAGAAGAGACCATCTTGATCTGTTCCTGGATTATCAATCACTAACCATGCTGAATTTGTATTTTTTACAAGAAACTCCGAATCAAATTTATTTTCCTTCAATATATAATTAATTATTGATGATACAAATAAACCATCTGTTCCAGGTTTAATTGCTATCCATTCATCTGCTATTGATGAGTAACCTGTTCTGATTGGATTTACAGAAATAAATTTAGTATTTTCTCTATTTTTTAACTTCCCTAGTCCAATTTTTATTGGGTTTGAGTCATGATCCTCAGCAACCCCAAACATTATAAATAATTTTGTATTTTCAAAATCAGGTTCTCCAAATTCCCAAAAGCTTCCCCCTATTGAATAGAGCCCAGCAGCTGCCATATTTACAGAGCAAAAGCCACCATGAGCAGCATAATTTGGTGTACCAAATTTGGAAGCCCACCACCCTGTAAATGACTGACTTTGATCACGCCCAGTAAAAAATGCAAGCTTTTTGGGATTGGAACGTTTTACTGCTCCCAACCAGTCAGTCGCTATTTCTAGAGCCTCATCCCATTCAATTTCTACAAACTCACCTTTGCCCCTCTCGCCTACACGCTTAAGAGGTTTTGTTAACTTTCCTGGAGAATTTTGATGCATAATTCCTGCAGAGCCCTTAGCACATAATACACCTCCATTTACTGGATGATCAGGATTACCCTCGATATATCTAATTTTCCCATCACTCAAATGTACCTTAATTCCACATCGACACGCACACATATAACATGTGGTTGTTTTCACATCATCGGAAATTTTACTGGAAAGTGACACTTCTGGTGCAGGTGGTAATAATTTAATTTTTGACATTTCCTAAGAATATCAGGCGGTAAAAAAAATTCAATAGATTATCCGTGTTAAAAAACTGTTTTATAAACCCTGCTTTCTATCATATATTGATATCAAATAAATAGTTTACAAAGCCATTGAAGAACTAAAAATAGATGACAGAAAATATTAAAAATTTGCTTCTTAATAGTATTAACACCGAACTTAACTCTATTGAAAAAATAGCGTCAGAAATTCCAAAAAAACTTGGAGATGAAATAATCAGGGCTATTGAATTAATTAACTCTATCAAAGGTAATGTTATAATTTGTGGCCTTGGTAAGAGTGGGCACATATGTAATAAGATTTCTGCAACCCTAAGCTCAACTGGTACACCCTCAATTTTTTTACATGCGAGTGAAGCTAATCATGGTGATATTGGAGTAGTTAAGAATAGTGATATTTTGATGATTTTATCAAATTCTGGTGAGACGGCTGAATTTAACAATATAGTCACTTATGCAAAAAAAAATAAAATTCCCATTGTATCTATTACAGGAAATAAAGAGAGTTTTATTTCTTCTAATTCAGACATTGCAATTGTATTACCTGAATACAATGAAGCCGGTCCGATAAATCTAGTCCCTACAACATCAACTACATTACAACTAATCATTGGTGACTTAATTGCTATCGGATTAATGTACATCAAGAAATTTTCATTTTCAGAATTTAAATTACTCCATCCCTCAGGAAAAATTGGAGCTAATTTATTGAATATAGAGGACGTAATGCACGTTGGTAAAGATATTCCACTAGCCAATCAAGACACAAACATTGATGAAGTAATCCTGATAATGACAAATAAACGATTTGGTTGCATTGGATTAACTGATAGAAAAGGTACACTAACGGGTATCATTACTGATGGAGACCTCAGAAGATCACTTCACCAAAATATACTGAAAAAGCCGGCAAGTGATATCATGACTCATAGTCCCATTACTATAGAAAAGACAAGGCCTGTAACTGATGCCGTTAGTTTAATGAACTCAAAGAAAATAACTTGTTTATTTGTTATTCAAGATGACAAACCACAAGGCATAGTTCATTTACATGATCTAATAAAGTTAACAGCATTATAGCTAAACCCAACCCAATAACTCATTAATTATAAGATTCTCAAGTAAACTTATTCCCTCATCACTGTCGTTGAGACATGGAATTAATGTAAAATTTATTCCACCATGTTCATGAAAAATCTCTTGGATACCAATATTAAGTTCTTCGAGTGTTTCAACGCAATCTGAATAAAATGCTGGGGATATTATCGCCAGATTCTTAATACCATCCTTTGCAAGGTTAATAACAGTTTCCTCTGTATATGGTTGCAGCCATTCTTCTCTTCCAAATCTTGATTGAAAAGATATCTTTAACTTATCTCCGTATTTTGTTGATTTTTCCTTCAACAATCTTGTGGTCTTATGGCAATGACAATGATATGGATCTCCAAGGGTTAAGTACCTTTTTGGAAGACCATGATAGGACGTTAAAATAACATCAGGTACCCAGCTTAGCTGATCGAGATGGTTATTTAATGAAATATTCAATTTAGAAATATAATCAGAATTATCAAAAAAAGGTGGCATTGTCCTGATTGATGGCTGCCACCTCATTTTTGATAATACCTCAAAAACTTTATCATTCACTGTAGCCGTGGTTGCGGCAGAATATTGAGGATAGAGAGGGCAAATCAGTAAACGATCAACTCCTTTATCTCTCATTTCAGTAAGTTTTGAATTAATTGATGGATTTCCATAACGCATACACCAGTCAACTTCAATATTAGATAATTTTGAATTCAAAATATCTGACTGAGATCTTGTGTATGTTTTAAGTGGGGACTCATTCTTTTCATAATTCCAAATTTCTTTATAAGCCTTTGCAGTTTTACTAGGACGTATAGTCAGTATAATACCATTGAGTATGATCCACCATAAGTAACGGTTGATGTCAATTACCCTTTTGTCACTAAGAAATTCTTTTAGATATTTTCGTATTGACCAGTAATCAGTTGCATCCGGAGTTCCAAGGTTTATTAAAAGAACACCAACTTTACCATACTTAACAACAGGATGGCCAATAGGTAATACGTCTAAATCATTATTTTTCATTATCTTTTATTTAATCATTTTTTATAAAAATTAAATCCCAAAACTTGATAAAATTTTAAAGTTCTCAAGTAGATAAAAGGCACCGTCTTCTATCCATCCCATAATAAATGCTAGACCAGTAATTAACATTATAACTCCCATAGAAACCTCTACGTATATATATTTTTGATTAAACTTTTTTATTATATTTATGAGACGATTAATGGCAAAACTACTGAGTATAAAAGGAACACCCAATCCCATTGAATAGAAAAATAGTAATAATGTTCCTCTAACAATTGTTTGTTCGGATGACGCTAAGGTTAATATTGTAGCTAATATCGGACCAATGCAAGGCGTCCAACCAAAAGCAAACGCTAAACCTAATACAAATGCAATAAGGTTTGTCCTATTTTTAAATTTCAGATTAAAACTAAATTGCCTGTATAAAAAATTAAATTTAAAAAGACCAATTAGGTGTAAACCAAAAATTATGATTATAGCACCCGCTAACATTTGAAGATCCACAGAAATCCAAAAGAAATGAAAACTATAATTTAAAATTGGTCTGAATATATTTACAGACGCTCCCATAAGGATAAAAATTAATGAAAATCCTATGACAAAAAATATAGAGCGCGTTATCAATCTCTTCTTTAGATTATTATGTTCATCACTTGTTAAATCAGTAATTGATGCGCCTGTAAGGAAGCATAAATATGATGGAACTATCGGAAGTACACAAGGCGACAGGAAACTTAAAAACCCTGCAAAAAAACATAAAACAAAGAATAAATCCATACTCACTTCTTATCTGTCGGAATAAATTGTTTTTTATAAAAGCATAAATAATGATTAATTGATAGACAATAAAATTAAAGTCTTTATTATTATTTTTAACTCAACGGGGTGTTAATACTGAGAAGCTTAAGGGCTAACCCGATGAACCTGATACGGATAATACCGGCGTAGGGATTGAGATAAAAATGTGATTTCAAGCCCTATTAGCTATTAATAATAGGAGCAAAAAATGAAATTATACATAAAAACTCTTCTTATAATACTGGTTAGTATAAACATATCTCACTCAAATGAGAAACTAACAGTTTACACATACGACTCATTTGTTGCGGAATGGGGACCAGGACCATTATTGGAGGAGAAATTTGAAAAAGAATGCAATTGTGATCTAGAGTTGATCGGACTTTCGGATGGTGTAGAAATTTTAACTAGGATAATGTATGAAGGTAAAAATACCAATGCCGATGTGGTATTAGGTTTAGACTCTAATTTACTTTACAGAGCTCGCGATACAAACCTTTTTAATCTGCATAATATAGACATAACTAATCTAGCCATTAGCAACCGCTTCGATGACGATATATTTGTTCCTTTTGATTATGGATATTTTTCCTTTATTTATGATAGTATGTCAATAAGCGAACCACCAAAGAGCTTCGACGATCTTTTGCAGTCAAATAATTTAAGGATCATTATTCAAGACCCAAGAACTTCAACACCTGGACTTGGGTTGCTTTTATGGATCAAGGACATCTATGGATCAAAGGCTCCAGAAGTATGGGCAAAACTTGGCGAAAAGATTGTTACTGTAACGCCAGGATGGAGTGAAGCATATGGATTATTCCTAGATGGAGAAGCTGATATGGTACTCAGTTATACAACTTCTCCTGCATACCATATTACATATGAAAATGATTATAGATACAAAGCAGCACATTTTATTGAGGGTCACTATGAGCAAATTGAGGTTGCAGCTAAACTAAAAAATACCCAAAACGATAAAATCGCAGATAAATTTCTTAAATTTATAATATCCAAAGAGGCACAAGATATCTTACCAACAACACAATGGATGTATCCTGTGATACTTGAAGCAGATTTACCTGAAAGCTATGATCAATTGATAAAAATTGAAAATCCTCTCCGGATTGAACCAGAAGAAATATTTCTAAATAATGAGCAATGGATTAGAGAGTGGGAAAGTAGTCTGAGTAATTAATCTTATAAATTTCTGTTATTAAAATGAGAAAATATAATTGGCTCATACCTGGTTTATTAGCATCATTTCTTATTTTGGTAATTATAATTGTCTCTCTGTTTGGTATAATAAAATACTCAAGTTTCAAACTTATTTTAGAAATAATTAACGACCGTTATATCCAGTCAATAATTTATTTTACAATCTACCAGTCCCTAATTTCATGTTTTCTTAGTATTTTGATAGCATTACCTTTGGCCCTGACTATACAAAAATATGTAAAATATAGGTTAGTCAAAATAGTTCTTTCCTTGGCTTGGTTATCATTTATCTCACCTGTAATTATTGGTGTTTTCGCCATAATCAAGCTCCATGGCATTTCAGGTTGGATATCAGGTGTTTCATTGTTTGTTACAGGAGAAAAACTTGAATATATATATGGATTTAATGGTATTTTAATTGCGCATATCTTTTTTAATGTACCTTTTGCACTTCGAATGATCTTGGGTTCATTAAATACAATTCCTAATGAACTATGGAGAGTGGCAATTCAAAATAATTTAAATAGATGGCAATTATTTAAAATACTAGAATGGCCGGCTATCCGAAATAATATCTTGATAACATCTGCAATCATATTTTGTTTATGCTTCACTAGCTTTGTAGTTGTACTTATATTAGGTGGAGGTCCCAAATATTCCATCATAGAGGTTGCAATCTATTATGCTTTAAAAATTGAATTCAACATAGACAGAGCAGTAGCACTTGGAATTACCCAAATTGCGCTTGCTAGTTTTCTTGCACTATTAATATTAAGTTTTACAAAAAATTATAGAATTGAACCATATACAAAAATAAATTTAAAAATACCAAACTTACAAAGCAATAATTATAAAATATTGACGTATGACATATTTATAATTCTAGTCGGAATAGCAGTTTTCCTTCTGCCAATTATTGCGCTGATTGTATCATGTTTGAAGGTTATTAATTTTTACTCATTAATCGGGAATACAGGACTTTTAAATTCTTTATATTGGACAATAATTCTTGGATTTTCATCTGGAATTTTGTCTGTGTTACTCTCGATTATGCTCCTTATGACTCTTAAAATACTTATTTTAAAATATAAAATTAAGTGGCTTGCAGTAATGATCGAATTATCTGGAAATTTAATACTCATACTTCCACCAATTTTATTAGCAACAGGTATATTTTTATCTCTAAGGAATATTTTCAATATACAACAAATTGCTCCATATGTAATAATTGGAATAAATTGTTTAACTACCATACCATTTAGTATACGCATTCTGGGAAGTGATTATATAAGAATATCTTCTATCTATTCACGACTTTTTGATGCATATAACATCAAAGGATTATCAAGGATATTGAAATATGAGATACCCATGATGAGAAGTTCAATAGCCACATCATTAGCAATTTCAGTTACATTATCTATGGGTGATCTGGGTGTTATATCATTATTTGGTTCAACTGACATAAGAACATTACCACTATATATTTATCAAAGTCTTGGCTCATATAGAATGGATAATGCTGCAGAAGGAATATTACTACTATTAATATTAACTACCTCAATTATATTTATTGCAGAGCAGATATTTGGAGAAAAAAAATGATTGAAATTCAAAATATTTCTGTAAAATTAGACGATTTTAAAACCGACTATTCCTTATATGTGGATAATGGTGAATGGATTGGTATAATTGGTCAAAGTGGTTCAGGAAAATCAACATTATTAAATCTCATTGCAGGTTTTATATATGCAGACACAGGATCAATAAGGATTAATTCTATGGAAATTAATTCAATGCATCCCTCAGAAAGACCTGTATCATGTCTATTTCAAGAAAATAATTTATTCCCTCATTTAAGCGTTTACGAAAATATTGCAATTGGTATTAGTCCTAGTTTAAAATTAAACGCTAGTGAAAAAAAACAAGTCCAAGATACACTCAATTATTTAAATCTGAGTGATAAAAGTAATTCTGATATTGGCATCCTCTCGGGAGGAGAGAGACAGAGAGTCGCAATTGGTAGAATAGTTTTATCAAATAAAAAAATATTATTACTTGATGAACCATTCAGCCAGCTTGATCCTAATCTTCGTATTGAAATGTTAAATCTTATGAGAAAAATAAGAGATGAAAAACAACTTACCATTATTATGGTGCTGCATACACCTGTCGAAGCGGTTAGTTACGTCGACAGATTTATTCAAATTAAAAATGGAAGAATTAATAGAAATATCAAACCAGCAGAATACTCATTAGAAATATCTTGATCACATATTTTTTCTTATATCATCTATATTTTTCTTATAATCGTTAGAACTAAAGACAGATGACCCTGCAACAAGTATATTGCATCCTGCCTGTACACATCCAGTCGAGTTTTTAGCGTTGACTCCTCCATCCACCTCTATATCAATACTGCTATTATTTAGAATAGTCTTCAGAGTCCTAATTCTATCATAGGTTTGTTCTATAAAGCTCTGCCCAGCAAAGCCTGGATAAACAGACATTATTATTACCTGATCAATAATTTCTTTATATGGTAATATTTTATCAATAGAAGTATCAGGATTTATTGCCAGTCCAGCTCTTTTCCCATGCGATTTAATTTTGCTGATTGTATTCGAAATATTCTCTTGTAACTCGATATGAACTGTAACGGTATCTGCGCCAGCTGCGATAAAATCATCAATATATTTATCTGCTGGATTAATCATCAAATGTACGTCGAAGGGTAGAGAAGATTTATTTCTGATTGATTTGATTAGAGCTGGTCCGAATGTAATATTATTCACAAAATGACCATCCATGACATCAATATGTAATATATCAGCTCCAGCTTTTTCAACCTTTACAATGTCAGAGGCTAGGTTTGAAAAATCCGCGGATAAAATTGAAGGTGCGATTTTAATTTTATTCATAAATTTGATATTTTGATTAGCTGAATTATTTCCTTGATATTAATGGGATAAAAATTGCTAATATACAAATTTTGAATAACTCACCATATATAAATGGCAGTAAACCCAAACTAACTGTTTCAGTCATAGATTTACCTAATAAAAAGCCTAACTGAGTCAATCCAATAAAAAATATTACGAATGATCCTACCAGTAGTGAAATAAAAGTAAGAAGATAACTCCTATTCCAACCTAAATCAGCTATGTAGCTTAGAAAAATAGAGGATAAAAAGAAACCTAACAGGTAGCCACCCGTGGGACCCATAAGATACAAAAACCCCCCTCCATTAGCAAATACAGGTAAGCCCAATGCACCTTGAGCAAGATATGTAAATATGGTTAGGGGGCCAAGAAATCTTCCAAATGTAAGTCCAATAAATAATACCACTAGAGTTTGCATAGTCATTGGAACTGGATAAAATGGTACACTGACTTTTGCAGAAACAGTAAGAAGGATAGATCCTACAACTATCAAAAGCAAAGACGTTAATTTCTTAGACTTGTTTGCAAAAAAAGAGTCAATTAATATTGAACTATTTGTTATGTTCATATCTTCACCTTTGATATTAGAAATAAAAATATAGTACAGAAATTAATTCTTTATGGGAAGAAAATATTGAATTCATGAAGAATTTAGGCTTATACAAAGTCTGGCAATGTCCTACTCTTCCACGCCTTAAGACGAAGTACCATCGGCGCTAAAGGGTTTAACGGCCGAGTTCGGGATGGGATCGGGTTCAATACCTTTGCTATAGTCACCAGACTATGAATAAGCCTAAATTATGAAATAAGATGAATGGGTTGAATGGTTTAAAATTACATTAATAATGAGTGTAATCAAGCCAATCGAGCGATTAGTACTGGTAAGCTTCATATATTGCTATACTTCCACACCCAGCCTATCGAAGTGGTAGTCTTCCACAGCTCTCATGGGAGAACTAGTTTTGAGGGAGGCTTCCCGCTTAGATGCTTTCAGCGGTTATCCTTTCCGCACATAGCTACCCTGCTATGCCGCTGGCGCGACAACAGGTCCACCAGAGGTGCGTCCACTCCGGTCCTCTCGTACTAGGAGCAGCTCCTCTCAATTCTCCGACACCCACGGCAGATAGGGACCGAACTGTCTCACGACGTTCTAAACCCAGCTCACGTACCACTTTAATCGGCGAACAGCCGAACCCTTGGGACCTTCTCCAGCCCCAGGATGTGATGAGCCGACATCGAGGTGCCAAACAACCCC
>CALJEH010000070.1 GCA_938074435.1 uncultured Alphaproteobacteria bacterium | reverse complement strand
AAGCTGGAGTTCAGAATTGTTATTCAGAATTATATCATCGTTTTTTAGTCTTTTTTCACTATTCTTGGTTATTATTTTTTTATCCTTGTCTATAATCTATATGTCAATTGATGATGATAATATAGAACAAAAAATAACATCTGATTCTCTGTCACCCAGTGCTAAAATTTTCTTATCTGAGGACGGAGGTTTACTTCACACTGAATATGATGAACACAGGATTTATATTACTTATGATAAAATTCCAGATGATCTGAAGTATGCATTCATTTCTGCTGAAGATAAGAACTTCTTTAATCATAGTGGCATAGATTTATCAAGTATAGTAAGGGCATTTTTTCAAAATATAAATAGCTATTTCTTTGCAGAAAATAATAGATTGATTGGTGCCTCTACAATCACACAACAGTTGGTGAAGAATTTATACTTAGATAGTCAAAAGACTATCGTTAGAAAAACAAAAGAAATGATTATTGCCATAAAGCTAGAAAGAATACTGGATAAAGAAAAGATACTTGAAATGTATTTAAATGAGATTTACTTCGGTAGGGGTGCATATGGTATTGTTGCAGCTTCTGAAAAGTATTTCAATAAAAGACTTTTAGATTTAACGATTGAAGAATACGCATTTCTTGCCGCATTACCCAAGGCCCCAAGTCGATATGAACCGGAAGACAATTATGGCACTATTAAAGAACGAAGGGATTGGGTTCTTGATAGGATGGCATCAAATGGTTACCTCACAGAAGTTATTGTGAGTGTATTGAAGACATACCCAATAGAATACATCTCGAAGAATGACTATCGAGCAGTAAAAAAACTAAATGAAAAAGTACTAGATAAAACCATAAATGAATTATCCAATTTGGATAAAGTTAAGAATATTTTCGATAATGGCTTAATCGTCCATATGACTATAAATGAAATGCTTACAAATAAAATTAAAGGTCAGATTGAAAAATTAAATACAATAAATTCCAATGAATTTATTAATATTGACCTACAAATCAGTTCATTAGTTTCTGGAAGGCAATTAGTCGAATATTCGCAAGGTAAAGAACTTCAAATCAGCCTTAGCGAAGAATTATCGATTTTAAAACCTCTATATTTTTTCACAGCTCTTGAAAAAGGACTAGAATTAAACGATAAAATACTATCAACACATAATATAAGTTCGAAAAAAGAGTTGCTAACATTACGAAATTTATTTGATAAAGATGAGTACTTAATACCGGAGAATCTATCTTCAATGGATAATTCATTTATTAAAGAATACCTGAATAACGTAGGACTTAAATATATAATTTCTAAAAAATCTGAAAATGATAGATTGCTTAATCTCGATGAACTAACCTCTTTCTACTATCCAATTATAAATAATGGAATTAATAACCAAATGGGGTTAATTGACTCAATTGATGATAAATTTGGTAAGCAAGTTCACAGCTCCCAAGAAATAAGTAATAGGATATTAAATGAAATCCAATCTATTAAAATGAAAAGCTTAATTTGCGGGAGAGAAAGTATTAATGTTTTTGAAGATAATCTATATAAATTCAATATATGTTCTAATGTTTATTATTTAAACGATAAGTTGCTCTTTGTAATCTTCTCCAATGATTATCTGCTAACTGCAATCGTCTCCAAAGAAAATGATACTGCCTTGGACAGTATCTATATTTTGGATATGCTAACGCAAGTGATTAATGAATTAAGTAATCAAGAATTTCAAATGAGATATATTCCAAATGGACTTTATTTTTTTCAAGCAAATAGTATAACTGGTAATAGGTTTAATTTAGGTGATTCTCCATATTGGGAAATTAATTAATTTATAGAGGTGTTAGAATGGATTCTGATGTAAAAAGTATTATGCAAGATATTGATAATAAATTGCATATGACCTGGAGGGGTCTTTGAACTAGGTACTGTTGCAGATAAAATTAATTCGTTAGACATACAGATTGAGGGTAAAGACTTTTGGAATGATCAAGATTCTGCTAGGAAAATTATGCAGGAAAGACAAACATTTGAAAATTCATTAAATGATTACAATGCCCTCAAAACAGAATCCAAAGAATTAACTGAGTTAATTGAATTAGCCTCTATAGATAACGATGAAAAGTTGCTGCAAGATTTATACAATGATCTAATAAATCTGCAAAGAAGAGTTAATTCTAAATACCTTGAGACATTACTCTCAGGTGAGGTTGATGCTAATGATACCTACTTGGAAATACATTCCGGTGCCGGTGGTACGGAAAGTCAAGATTGGGCAAGTATGTTATTGAGAATGTATATACGTTGGTCTGAAAAGAGAAAATTTAAATCAGAAATAATAAGTATGCATGATGGAGATGAAGCCGGAATAAAAAGTGCAGTTGTCCTGATATCAGGATCATTTGCATATGGTTGGCTAAAAAAAGAACTTGGGGTTCATAGACTCGTGAGAATTTCTCCTTTCGACTCTAATTCGAGAAGACATACAAGCTTTGCATCGGTAGATGTTTACCCTGTAATTGATGATAAGATAGATATTCGAGTATCTGAGTCGGATGTTAGAATAGATACTTATAGGGCTAGTGGAGCAGGAGGACAGCATGTAAATACAACTGATAGTGCCGTAAGAATTACTCACATATCCACTGGAATTGTTGTTCAATGCCAAAATGAAAGATCACAGCATAGGAATAAGGAAACCGCCTGGAACATGCTAAGAGCAAAATTATATGAGAAAGAGCAGGAAGAACGTGAAAAAGCTGCAAATTTAGCAAACTCAGAAAAAACAGATATCGGCTGGGGCCATCAAATTAGATCTTATGTTTTGCATCCTTACAGGCAAGTTAAAGATATGAGGACAAAGTTGGAAAGCTCAAACCCTGATGCTGTCCTAGATGGAGAGATAGATCAGTTTCTTGAGTCTGCCCTTTCAAATGATTTATAGAAAAATATATCTATAGTTTCTTTACATTTTCAAGAACGTCTTCAACATGTCCTGGGACACTTACTTTATCCCAAATCTTTTGAACTATCCTATCTTTATCAATTAGAAAGGTTGCTCTGTTAATACCCATATACTTTTTGCCGTACATGCTTTTTTCAACCCATACACCATAATCTTCGCAAGTTTTCTTGTCCTCATCAGATGCGAGGATCACATTCAAGCTATGCTTATCTGAAAATTTTTTATGTTGTTTTATAGAGTCTGCAGAAACTCCGATAATTACGGTATCGTGTTTAGTGAATCCTTCCAAGTGGGCAGTGAAATCAATAGCTTCTTTTGTGCAACCAGGCGTATCATCCTTAGGATAAAAATAAAGGACAATATTTTTCCCAGTGTATGTTTCCAATGTTATATTTGTTTCTTCGTCAATTGGCATATTAAAGTTAATAGCCTTGTCGCCTTCTTTTATCATAAGGACCTCCTAATAATTGGTAATAAAGTAAAATTACTTAATATTTAGATATGTATAGTAATATTATTACTTTATGATGAAATTACAATATTTGGCATTAAATTAATTCCTGATGGACAATAAAATATCCAATGAGAATCCTATCACTTTTTAAATATACATTATACTCATTATTAATATTATCAATTCTCCTCTTTGCTTCATTGTTTTCTCTGAGAGCTTGGATAAGCAGTGAATTGCTTAGTAAAGAAATTGATATAAGTTTCACAAAAAATTTTATAGCTCAATATTTAATCGCACCCAACAATAATATTAATTACCAATTTGATAAAATTGAGCTTAAAAACTCAAATGATCGTGTGTTAATACTTTTATCTGAGGTTAGAATCTTAGATGAAATTAACGAATTAGATTTCCATGCTAGTGAAATAGAAATAACAAATAGCTTGCTTGATCGGGTATTTGGGCCTCTTAAAGGTTTTTTTAAAACAACTGAATCGGTAAATAATTATGTTATTACAAATCCCGTATTCACATTAGAATCAGAAAATGA
>CALJEH010000069.1 GCA_938074435.1 uncultured Alphaproteobacteria bacterium | reverse complement strand
ATTATCTTTCTTAATGAATATTTTTAGCGTATAAAATATTTTATAATAAAGTATCTGAAAAGTATCAAAAAAAGTATAAAAAAAGTATTTTAGAAGCTATTTTAAATATGATACTTTTATAGTATTAGTTAAATTAGATTGAATAATTTAGAGATTTTAGATGATATTAGAAGAATTACTTGGTCCGAGAGTTAGAACTAAATCTGGATTAACATCAGTAGCATTAAACCCAAAAGAAAAGTTGATAAAAGATATTGATGATCAAATAACTTTAATAAGTGGTGACAATCCTCCGATGAAGTATTTAAAGAAAAAAGGGAAAATCTGTAAAAATAAAGACGGTTCGCCAAAGATGAGAAAAATTAAAAGTTGGTTTTCCAAAGAAAATCAATTTAAACCCACACCTAGTGGGGTCACATTTTTCCAAGGTGAGAATAATTGTTTTGACATTGGAGAAAATTCAAAATTAGAAATTTTAAATAATTTCAAAATGGAAGTATTAAAAGGATCTTATGACCTTGAAATAAATAAGTGGCATTCGTTGTGCAAAAGAAGAAATGAAGAAATAACTAAACATAGGAATAATGTTAATGGCTAATAGTCTAAATAGCAATTCAATGTATCCAGTCAAACATAGTTTATTAGCAAAGTCATTTCATTGGGGTTTTGTTATAATATTTATATATGGTATTTATAAACAGGTCCAAGATATTGAACAACTTGAAGACAACTCATTATTAAGATTTGAATTAATTTTTGCACTTATCTTCATAGCGTTGCTTGTAATAAGATTTTTTTATATGAAAAAAACACACCAAAGTTCTTTACCTGAAGATACTCCAAAGATACAAAAAATGGCTGCGAGAATAGTACATAACTCAATGTATATTTGTCTTTTCCTAGTGCCCATGACCGGTATCTCTGTGGGGTTATTTTTTGCAATGGGATTAAAGAATAGTTTTTTAATTGATGCTTTTGTAGGGCTCCACGAGTTTTCAATTCAAGCGATTTATTGGCTAATAGGCATTCATATTTCAGCAGCAATTTTTCATAGAATACGGAAAGACGGAGTTTGGTCTTCTATGGTTCCATTTGCGAAAGAAAAATAAAAATGTACGAGTTTATAAGAAGGAATCATAGCTACCTACAAGCTGGTTTTTTATTAACCTTTGCGGCTAGCATTGGGCAAACATTCTATTTTGCATTATATGCTGGGAGTATTAGAGGAGAGCTTGGCTTATCTCATGGTCTATATGGTGGTCTGTATACAATAGCTACCTTATTAAGCGCTTTGACGATGTTATATACTGGAAAGATGGTAGATTATATAAATATAAGAAGATTGGCATTTACTGTTTTAGTCTTATTAGGAGTATCATCTAT
This sequence comes from uncultured Alphaproteobacteria bacterium, assembly GCA_938074435.1. GTDB lineage: Bacteria > Pseudomonadota > Alphaproteobacteria > Rhizobiales > TMED25 > TMED25. The sequence continues at coordinate 9,587 of CALJEH010000069.1, read as the reverse complement.
ATTATTTTCTTATATAAATTCCGCCTTTTTCTTACTATTTGCATTTTATTTTTTAAGAATCACGGGGCAAGGTATGTCAACTCATACGTCCTCGACATTTATTGCAAAAACTTACAGTGTTATGCGAGGTAAAGCACTTGCGGTAACAATACTTGGAAGAGCATTTGGTGAAATGTTTATGCCAATAACGGCATTAATATTGATAGCTGCTTTTGGATGGCGTAATGCTTGGTTGTTAACAGGAATAATCATTCTAATCTTTATTGCGCCATATACAGCCTATCTTTTAAAAGACAGAGAAGTTTATGAACCAAATCAGAATACAGAGAAGAAAAAAATTAAAGAGACTATCATTGATTACAGAAGATCAGATGTTCTCAAAAGTGGGTATTTCTATTTATTATTAGCTGCAATACTTGCACCACCATTTGTGTTGACTGGTATCTTCTTTCATTCTTACCATCTAATGGATATTAAAGGTTGGGCAACTGAAATATATGCACTAACTATGCCAATATTCTCGATATTATTAATTATATTTGTATTAATATCAGGCTGGTCGGTTGACAAGTGGAGTGCAAAAGATCTTATAAAATTCTTTTTATTACCACTCTCATTGGGATCTTTTATTTTAGCTTATGGTCAGAATGAGATTTCTATGGTTTTGTTCATGATTGCCAGTGGTATTACTACTGGTTTTGCTACATCGATATCAGGATCTCTATGGGCTGAACTATATGGAACCAAATATTTGGGAGAAATCAAGTCAGTTATAACCTCTGGTGTTGTGGCATCGACAGCAATATCACCAGGCTTAATGGGATATTTAATAGATCATAATGTCAGCATTGAGTCACAAATTATGACTTTTGGAGTATATATGATCTTGATAACTATACTGGTTGTTATGATAAAGAGTAAAAAAGTTTAGTTTGCGCGATTGATAAAGACTTTGATCTTATCAAATGCTTTGCTTTCAATTTGCCTTACTCTTTCTCTACTTATTCCAAACTCCAGACTTAGTTCTTCTAGAGTTTTGGAATCTTCATCAATTCTTCTTGATATGAAGATTGATTTTTCTCTTTCATTGAGGCAGCTGAGTGCTTCATATAGCATCTGCTTTCTCTTATCCATCTCGTCATTTATAACGAGGGACGTCTCTTGGTTTTGGCTATCATCCACAAGGAAATCCTGCCATTGACCTTCACCTTCATCTGATATGTGTGTATTTAATGATGAGTCTCCACCAAGACGTCTGTTCATATCAACTACATCAGTTTCTGTTACTCCAAGATTTTCAGCAATATGAGCAATTTGTTCAGGTCTTAAATCACCGTCGTCAACTGCTTGGATATTATTTTTAATTTTTCTTAAGTTAAAGAATAATTTCTTTTGATTTGCAGTAGTTCCCATTTTAACCAAGCTCCAAGAACGAAGTACATACTCTTGAATTGCTGCTTTTATCCACCAAATCGCATATGTTGCTAGTCTAAATCCTTTGTCTGGATCAAATCTTTTTACTGCCTGCATCAAACCTATATTACCCTCTGCGATTACGTCACTGAGAGGAAGGCCATAACCTTTGTAGCCCATAGATATCTTTGCAACTAATCTTAAATGACTTGTAACAAGTTTATGGGCAGCTTCTGTGTTGCCTTCCTTATTTAGTTGGTTTGCTAAGTCAACTTCTTCTTCTTGTGATAGTAATGGAAATTTTTTAATTTCCTTTAAGTATAGAGCTAGACTATCTTCACTAGCAATTACTGGTATATTACCGTACATTTGTAATTTAATTTCCTTTATTTAATCTAAATGTAGAGAGCATAATAAAATACACCTATATTAGATCTCTGACAATATGTTTTTTAATATTAATAGATCATGTGGCAGAGCAGCTTCGAATGTCATAGTTTCATTATTTGATGGATGTAAAAATGATATTTTTGATGAATGCAGAGCATGCCTATCCAAATTTAATAATTGTGTTCTACTATTTTCACTCATCATCTTTGTCTTTGTTATAAAGCCTTTTCCATATTTTTTGTCACAAACGACTGGATTCCCAATATAATCAAGATGAACCCTAATTTGATGCGTTCTGCCTGTATATAATTTACAACGTACAAGAGAAGCTAATGGTTCATTGTTTCTAGTGTGGTATTTTTCAATAATTTGATAATCTGTGATAGCCTTCCTACCTTTTTCAGGATTCATTGTAACAGAGATTTTTGTTCTATCATTATCACTTCTGGATAGTTGTGTTTCAATTCTTCCTTTTTTTAATTTTGGTATACCCCATACAAAAGCAAGATAAATTCTCTCTAGGTTTCCTGTTCTACCATGATCTTGGAACTGCTGTGAGAGATGAACATGAGATTTGTCATTTTTTGCAACTAGCATTAATCCACTCGTATCTTTGTCAAGCCTATGCACTATACCTGGGCGAAGATGCCCACCAATTCCAGAAAGTCTATCACCACAATGGTACATTATTGCATTAACAAGAGTTCCTGAGTTTACCCCTGCCCCAGGATGAACTACAAGATTTGGTTGTTTGTTAATTACAAGAAGATCATCATCTTCATATAAAATGTTAATTGGAATATTTTCAGGTTCCAATAGTTCTGTCTTTAGTGGTGGGATTGTAATTTTTATATTTTCACATTCACCATTTAGCTTCAAATTTTTTTGTGCAACTAACTTATTATTATATGAAATTGCCTTATCAGAAATTAACTCTGTAATCCTTTGTCTGCTTAGCTCAGTATTTTGACTTAGGTACTGATCTATTCTTTTGCCGCAATCAGATTTATTTGTTATAAGTGTGATTATATTATTTTTTATCATCAATTTACACTATGAATGAAATCGAAAACACAGAACAAAATGTAAGGTCTACTCGAGGCTTAAAGATTGCAATATTTATCATGACTTTATTGCTCATTGTTGGATTTTGTGTGGTTTTTTTAACAATTGGTTATAGATTATCAAATAATTCATCAGTTACGCAAGATATTACATCCTCAAATGTAGTAATTGATATTGATCCAAAGGAAGAAATTTTTTCATTTAGCAATGACCAAAAATATATTCATATACTTACAGTTGATGAACAAAAAAATTACACAATTTATAATTTCGACAAGAGATCCAACCAACTTATTTCTACTATTGAGTTGAACAGATAACCTATCAAATTAAGCCTATACCTCGAATAATTAATAATATAGATGATATACTACAAATTGTTAGAATATATGGTCTAAGTATTTTGTTTGAATACTTTAATAAATATTTTGATGCATAAGAGGCCACAAAAAGTGATGGTAGTAAAAAGAATCCATATATAATATTGTATACTGTCATTACATCTGCAATGACTAACACAATGAATGAAGCAAAGCTTCCAACAGCAAAGAAAGCATTATTGTTTGCTCTTACAATTATCGGATTTTCATTTTGATATATGATTCCCATTGGTGTGCCACCAACACCAACTACTGTTCCTAATATTCCAGATGTAGCACCAGCTATAAAATGATTACGTGGGCTCTGTTTTATCGATTTGATAGCAAATCTGCTTATTAAGATCGATATTAGTAAGACTATTCCAATTGTAATCTCGATCTTTCCCGATGAAACAATGTAAGCAGCAATTCCACCTGCTAAAATTGAACCCAACACTCTACCTATAATAGCTGGTTTGTATGTGTACCAGTGAATATCTTTATAATATCTTATACTGGGAAGTAGTGATGCAAAAAAACCTAAAAAAACAATAGTTGATGGAATGAGAGATGGATTAAGTAATGCTAGTAAAGGTGCTGCTATCATACCCCAGCCCATGCCAAATACACTTTGAGCTGTTGATGCAATGTAAACAATTACAAAAGCAATTAGGATTTGGGAAATCCCAATATCTGATAAAAAAACTTCAACCATATATTGGATAATCTATATTAAAAAGGTAACCATTTTGGATTTTTTGAGAATTTTATATAACCAATATTCGCACCCATTCTCAATCCAACCCCTGTTTTTATAGACGCAATGGTTGTACCACTTCGATTGTAAACACTACCTCCGAGTCCTCCAACCACATATGCAGTACCATTTGTGCCAGGAAATCTTTTATGTAAATCACTTATTTTATCCATATTATAAACTAGGTACATTACCCTGGAACCATCTCCACCATAGTCCATTCCTATGCTTGGCCCTTGCCAATATATTTTTTCTTCACCCATGTTCTTTGTTGTAATTGAACCTTCTCCGTAGACTAACCCTGCAATAATAGCACCACCAGCCTCTTCACCTATTATATATCCATCTGGTCTGCCAAATGCTGAAAAAAGAGTTTCGAGTGTAACACCGAGACCTTCAGTCGCAACACCAAAGAAATCATGGCCCGCTAACACTAGTTCATTTATAGAAAAACCATCAGGGTTGCTCTCAATTGCTTCGGGTTCGTCATACCACTCAGCTTGGATGTTATTTGCAGTAGCTAAAGACATTGAGAATCCTAAGATGAGAGTTAAGAATAAAAGTTTTAAATTTTTTATATATGTCATTCCATAACCATATGATGAAAATTAATTAATTTTTATGTCGTAGAGTATAACATAAAACAAATCAAAATAAATAAATATGAAGAAATACTGGTTGATTATTTTAATATAAGGCTTGATGCAGGTGATCTTTTTGATCATCATTTGCAAGCGCTATAAAACCTGATTTATTATAAAAATTTGGCTTATTGTATTCAAAATTTAGAAAATTAATATCATAGAATGATCCGCCTGCAGCAGCCAGTATCGCTTGTCCTGCGGCGGTATCCCACTCATAGCAAGGATCATGCCTTATATAAAAATCAGCTTTTCCTTCTGATAGAAGACAAAATTTAAGTGCAGAGCCACAATGTACAACATTATTTATTGATAATTTTTGGAGGATATCATGCATTCTTTTTGACAAGTTTGATCTACTGTATAGCATAACTTCAGGCTTCTGTTTTCGTGTGAAAATCTGTTTTATAAATTTTTGTTTATCAATTTTATAAGCAGATGTTGTGTTGTATGAATAGTATATTGTATTTGATGCTGGCACATTAATAATTCCCATGAGAGGCTTGTTATCTTTTACTAGGGCAATATTTATTGTAAACTCATCATTTTTTTTTATGAATTCACGTGTTCCATCTAATGGATCAATAAGAAAAAAATAATCAGACTTTACTTTATTCTCCTCTTCAAAATACTTTTCCTCAGATATTACATCTATGTTTGGCTCAAGTTTAGATATTCCCTCAAGTATAACATTTTCGGATACTTTATCTGCAAGAGTTACTGGTGAATTATCATGCTTGATATCAACTTGGTAATTCGAATTATATATTTTTATAATTTCATTTGCTGCAAGATCAGAAATTTTAATTATTTCTTTGGTAAGAGTTTCAAGATTATTTTCTTCTATATAGGACATACTGAGGAACTTTCATGAATAAAAAATGTAATACAAATTAAAATAGTTTAGATATATATTAGTTGGTAATTAATAATAAAATTTCAAATTATATATTTTAAATAACATGTCTGAATTAGATCTATTATCAAAACTATCAAGGAAAATATTTCATGATCTTATTAACCCAGCTTCAGCTGCATTAAACGGTTTAGAGTTGTTCAAGCTCATAATATCTGATGAAAAAAAATCTCTTTTGGATGATGAAGCTTTCCTATTAATTGAAAAAAGTGCAAGCAAAACGCTATCACAGTTAAAGATCTATCGCATTGCCTACGCAGATATTACCTCCGAGATATTCGCTTCCATAAAAATTGAGGAATTTAGAAAATCAACAGACGACTTTATAAGTCATACAAAACTACATGTTGATTTTAATTTAGAAAATGAACAAATTGGCAAATGGTCTGCAGTCATTCTATCAAATATATATATATTCTCAGTACAGCTTTTCCCTCAGGGTGCTGAAATATATATCAAAAGAATTGATGAAAAACAATTATTGATTGAACTAGAGTCAAATTCAGAAACATTAAATTTTGATCTATATGAACAATTGGATGATATGGGCTCACGAAGTGATAATGCTCAAGTAATATTCTATAAGTTATTACTTAAACATTATAGAATTGAACAAAATCTATCAAAGATTGATAATAAAATATATTTGGAATTAACTCTTAATTAAGCTGACTCAAGCATTTCTGTTGGATCTCTAAGTACATACCCACGACCCCAAACAGTTTCTATGTAATTTTCATTATCAGAAGCCTGCATGAGTTTTTTTCTCAATTTACAAATGAAAACATCTATAATTTTAAGTTCAGGCTCATCCATTCCACCATAGAGATGATTTAGAAACATTTCTTTGGTCAGTGTAGTACCTTTTCTCAGAGATAGGAGCTCGAGCATTTGATACTCTTTGCCAGTAAGGTGAACTCTTTTGCCATTAACTTCAACTGTTTTTGAGTCTAAATTTACGTCTAATCTTCCGGTTGAAATGATTGATTGAGCATGACCTCTTGAACGTCGTATGATTGCGCTAATCCTTGCGATTAATTCTTCTTTATGGAATGGTTTAGTAAGATAATCGTCTGCACCGAAACCAAATCCTTTTACTTTATTTTCTGTTGTGCTGAGCCCAGTGAGTATTAATACCGGAGTCTCAATCTTTTGAGTGCGTAGATTTTTTAAAACCTCATAACCACTCATATCGGGTAGCTCAATATCAAGTAATATCAAATCATAGTCGTATAATTTTCCAAGATCAATACCCTCTTCACCAAGATCTGTTGTATCGACTTTGAAATTATCTGATTTTAGCATTAATTCAATACTATGTGACGTGGTTGGATCGTCTTCTATAAGTAATACTCTCATTTTTTATCTCACTTTAAATTTTTTTACCGCCAAAACGAATCACTTAAAAGTTTGCTAGTTAAATGTTAACTTTTATCCAAATGCTATCAAGAAGTTTGTTTATTTTTTCAATAAAACAATAAGATATAAACAAAAAATGGAGTTTTTTGGCACTTTAGATATCAAATAATTGGAGGCATAAATATTAAATTTTTAGTTATTGCATGATTTGTAATAATTATTATATATGTAAGGTGATAAAAAAATTGGATAAAAACATGCCTACGTTCGATATAGTATCTAAGTTTGATTTCTCAGAAATAGACAATTCAGTTCAAAATCTCAAACGTGAAATAACACAAAGGTATGATTTCAAAGCATCAAAATCTGAAATAGGTGTTGATGAGAATGCCATCCAAATAACAACAGATGATGAATACAAACTAAATCAAATACATGAGATGCTCAAAGTCCAGGTCACAAAAAGAGGAATTGATGCAAAAATATTAGATATGGGTAAAATTGAAAATGCTGCGGGTCAATCTGTTAGGCAATCAATTGGTCTAAAAAAAGGTATTGATAGGGATCTCTCAAAAGAAATTATAAAAATTGTTAAGGACAGCAAAATAAAAGTTCAAATTTCTATTCAAGGTGAAGAATTGCGTATCAATGGGAAAAAACGGGACGATTTACAGGAAGTAATTGCTTTGCTCAAGGAAAAAGAATTTAACTTACCATTACAATTTGTGAATTTTCGTGATTAGTAAAAAATATCAAATCAAATGTCACAATTATCACAAATAAATATTTCAAAAACTAAAAGAGTTGTTGTGGCAATGTCTGGGGGGGTAGACTCGTCAGTCGCAGCAGCTATTTGCGCCAAACAGGGTTATGACGTTGTTGGGATAACTTTGCAATTATATAGTACACAAGACCCTGCAAGAAAAAAAGGTGCCTGTTGTGCAGGGCAAGATATTTACGATGCAAAAAAAGTAGCTGATAAGGTTGGAATAAAACATTATGTTTTAGATTATGAAGAACAATTTAGATCTGCGGTTATCGATGATTTTACGGATTCATACCAAAACGGATTAACACCAATACCATGTGTCAGGTGTAATGAAAAAATTAAGTTTCGTGATCTCTATCAAACTGCAAAAGATCTTGGCGCGTCGAGTCTTATAACTGGTCATTACGTATCAAATAAATCAATCAATGGGAAAAGAGGTTTGTTTAGGGCAAGAGATATCATCAAAGACCAGAGTTACTTCATGTTTACCCTAAAAAAAGATCAATTGGATTTTATTAAATTTCCACTTGGGGACCTTACAAAAGACCAAACAAGAGCAATCGCAAGTGAACTTCAATTAATTAATGCAGAAAAACCCGACAGCCAAGATATATGCTTTGTTCAAGACGGTAAATACATCAATCTCATTAATAAACTTAGTCCAAATCCCATAGCAAAGGGAAATATTCTAAATATAAATGGAGAAGTATTGGGGCAACATGATGGGATTGCAAATTACACCATCGGACAAAGAAGGGGGTTAGGGTATGCAAGCGGTGAACCCAACTATGTAGTTGATATAAATCATATAAAAAATGAGATAACAATTGGGGCAAAAGAACATCTTCAAACAAAAGAGATTTATCTAAAAGATGTTAATTGGCTTGGGCCCAACCATCTACCCGATGATGAATTTGAGATTCCAATGTTCGTAAAAGTCAGATCAACTTCAAATCCAGTTCCTGCATCATTTAAAAGGCATGAGGGCTCAACAAGTATTAAATTTAATAATCCTGAATTTGGAATATCACCAGGGCAGGCATGCGTATTTTATGAGTCTGATAAAAGTTTATCAAGGGTCTTAGGTGGTGGATGGATTATAAAGGATAAAAATAACACCCTAAATTAATAAAATTATATACATTCATTTGGTAATGAAGTATTAGTTGATATAATTCTCAAAGTATTATGGCGGAGTAGCTCAGTTGGTTAGAGCAGAGGAATCATAATCCTTGTGTCGGGGGTTCAAGTCCCTCCTCCGCTACCAAATTTAAGTTTTGTCTAAAAATGTATCAGGTAATTAGAGATTTTCGTGAAATAAAGAATACAAAGCCATTATCAATGGTTAGTTTAGGTCACGGTATTACTCATTGGGTAAATGGAATTTTCCTAGTATTATTACCTTTCATAGTACAAGACTTATCTTTAAGTTATACTACTGCTGGTAGTATGGTCTCAATTTTCTTTGTTGCAGCAGTATTAATCACTGTCATAAGTGGTCCAATTATTGATATATCAAAAAAATATATACTTGCACAATTTCTATGTTTGTTATCGGGTACAATTGCACTTCTTGTCATGGGAAATGCAAGCGGTACCTTTACTTTAGCCATATCAGCAATTTTTATAGGAATTTGCGTAAGTGGTTGGCATACTCCCTCAATTCCTTATCTATCAGCTATTTATAAAAAGAATAGAGGACTGGCACTTTCAATGCACACAGTTGGAGCAAGCCTTGGTGACGGTATAGCTCCCCCTATAGCTGGTTTAATCATGATTTATTTTACATGGAATCAAACAGCACTATTATTATCAATTCCCGTTGGGATTATGGCTTTTTATATATTAAAATTTTTACCTCCAATCATACAAGATGAAAATCAAGACTCAAATAATCTAGCAAAGTATAATTACTGGG
>CALJEH010000068.1 GCA_938074435.1 uncultured Alphaproteobacteria bacterium | reverse complement strand
CCCAGCTTTATGATCATTGGTAATAACATTCGGTTGTATAACTACCAACATATTTTCTTTGAAGACAAAATTATCATAATGACTGGCTGGTCTACTTTTTGTACCAATTACCGGATCTAAATATCCGCCGCCGTAACCATGAATTAAATCATCCCAAATAGAAAAGCTACCATCCTCTATTTTTGAAGAAATATTGTATATTTCTTCAATAGTAGTTCCATCTTTTAATATTTCAAAGATACTCTTGAATACTTCATCCCCAACTGCATGTAATTCACTATACAATGGATTTAATTTTTTAAAACCAATACTCCTCAAAACCTGTCCAGGATAATTCCAAAAGTGGGAACTTATTTCTGTTGTAATAATATCATCTTTCGTAATAGGTTTGTTTGAAGTATATTGATAGGGGACACAATTATCTGGTTTATCCATATCAGTTATACCAAAAAAATTTATTATTTTATGTCCACCATGTTTTAAATAACCTGATTGAGTGATTTGAGACATTTCATGTTCTGTAAGTCCAGGCTCAAGATTATTGACTAAATTGTTGATACCTTCATCAGTTAGTGTGGCAGCAATTTTCATCCACGAAACTTCTTCTGTACTTTTGATCGAGCGCATCTTGTTATAATGTGAAAAAATATCTATTACTTGGATATTTTTTTCATTCAATTGTTCAACATAACTATAGGGTAATCTACCAATAACGCCTATTTTACTATTGCTATCAAGATTCTGAATTATACATGGAAAGATTTTCTGAGATAGTTGTCTCTCTCCCCATATCAGGTTTGTTTGATTATTAATTAATTTTTCTGCCATTGGTAAATGGTTGTAATGTTCCACATATAAATTTATTTTCTTCCCAGCAACAATATCAACCAATGCTTCCTGGGTTGTGTGCCATCCTGTAAAATATTGTACAGCACTCCCGGATCCTATAGCTTCATATATGACAACCTTATCAAGATTAAGATTTGAGATAGTGTCTGAAAGGAGAGTAATTCTTCTTTTATATTCATTTTCCGTAAATACAGGATATTTAGTTTCGAGTATTTTTTTACTACTCTGATCTAGGCTGCTAATAAAATGGCCATTCTGCATTATCAAATCTCCTTTTAAATTTTTAATTATGATAATCCGTATAATACTTTACCAGCTACGGGCATTTCAGCTCTCATGATTCTGCCATTCATTGAGTCTGTAATATATAGTGTTTTTCTTTCAGGACCACCGAACGCAATATTTGTCATCAAACTATGCTCATCTGTATAAATAAGATGAGTTGGTAGACAATTATTATCAAATCTCCAAACGCCAACGCCCAAGTGACATACAATTAGTCCATCTTCTGAGTCCATTTCAATTCCATCTGGACCTGCATGCCCACCAGAAAGTTGGATTGCAACACCACTTTTACTTATACTCTTATCCTTCATGAGTGGAAGACGCCAAATTTGTTGAGATCTTGTTACAGCCACATAGACCTGATTTTCTGCATTATTTAGAGTAATACCATTCGGACTTGGTGCGTTTGTAACTAATCTTTGAAGTTCCCCATCCTTTGAGTATTTAAATACTCTTCCACTCCAATCGATGATGCCTGTTTGACCTTGATCTGTGAAAAACAAATCTCCTTCATTATTAAAGTGAAGGTCATTCAGACCTTTGAACCCCTCTGAATACATTGTTTCAATAACAGGCTCAATTTTCCCTGTATTGACATCCAAAACCATCAAGCCTTTTTTATAACATGCAATAAAGGCTCTTCCGTCCTTATGAAATTTTAGACCATTTGGCCATCCATCATATTCGCAAACCAGATCCCAATTACCAGACGTATCAATTTTAAATATTCGTCCAAATGGGATGTCAGTAACATACAGGTTACCATTTCTATCAAAAGAAGGTCCTTCTAAGAACTGCTCAACTTTTGCGCCCTGCCTGTTTGGATTGGACCAATCTGTTGTGCCTAGATTTCTATATTTTTCAGGCAATGAAGCAAAAACTTCTGCTTTAATTAAGGATGGTTGACTGAAGGGGTTAAACATTTATGACCTCATAATTTAATGTGTTTTGTATCATAAATACATTACAAAAATTTTTTGAGAATACATAGATTTTTTTTTATTCATATATAGAATAGTTTTATAATTTCTTTGAAAGACTTCGATAATTTTTTTGAAAAATACATTTGATATGGAATAAAAATATGAATATTGATCACATCGCGCATGCAGTACCAAACATTGATAAAGCTATTTTAGCATACAAAAAATTATTCAATGTTCAGATATCTGAGATAATGATTATTGAAAAGCAAAATATAAAGATGGCAATAATTTCATTTGAAAACTTAAAAATTGAACTAATGGAGCCATTAAACGATAAATCTCCAATTACAAAGTTCTTAGAGAAAAATCCAAAAGGTGGTCTTCATCATTACTGTATAACCGTTAACGATGTTAATAGTGAATACGACAAGCATAAAAAAAGTGGTTTGAACCTTACAGCAGAGCCAACATCAGGGTATCATGGGAGAAATTTATATTTTATTCATCCAAATGAGCTTTCAGGTGCCCTGATTGAGGTTGAAGAAAATGAAAAATGATGGTAACTTCAACTCGAAAAAAATATTAATAAACAGAGGTAAAGAATGTCAAAAGCTGGCGGTAAGTATAAAGAAATTTTATTTGAAATAAAAAATAAAGTAGCATGGATATCAATAAATAGACCTGAAGTTAGGAACGCCTTCAGAGAACAAACACTAGACGAACTAACGGATGCAGTTCTATCCACAAGAAATGATCCATCAATAGTCTGCATTGTGATTAACGGAGTTGGTGATAAAGCTTTTTCGGCTGGCGGTGATTTTCATGCAATGATGAGATTAGATTGGGAAAATGCAGCACATTGGAATGATAGAATGCTTGCTCTTGCAATGGCAATCAGAGGTGTTCCCATCCCTGTCATCGCTTCAGTTCATGGGTATTGCATGGGTGGTGGTCATGAATTGGCATTATGGTGCGATTTGGTTATTGCTGCAGATGATGCTGTATTTGGACAAAGTGGTGCTGTAGTTGGTGCATGTCCAACAGTTGGTGCTACCCAATATTTGCCTCAATTAATTGGTTCAAGACTTGCCAAAGAAATGATTTTTATGGCCAGAAGATTTACAGCAGAGGAAGCAGTAAGCATCGGTTTGATTAACAGAGTTGTTCCAAAAGCTAAATTAGAAGAAGAAACACAAAAGTGGGCTGAAGGATTAATAGAGCGAAGCGGACAAACAATTAGACAAACCAAAAAATCACTTAACCATGACTCCGATACTTTATATGCAAGTTGGCAACATGGTATGGAGCTTCTAGCACACGTATGGGGATCAGAAGAGTCACTTGAAGGGATGAATGCTTTTCTTGAAAAGAGAAAACCAAATTTCCAGCAGTTCCGTGAAAGAAGAAGAGAAAATGTTGAATCATATCTCGATGGTCTTGCTAATGATGAAAACGAAAGACCAAGATAAAGCTATGGTCAATTGATATGAGTGAAAATAAAAATGGACCACTAAGCGGTATCAGGGTTCTTGATTTAAGTAGAATTTTAGCTGGTCCATTTTGCACCATGAATCTCGGAGATATGGGTGCAGAAATTATTAAAATTGAACAACCTGGGAAAGGTGATGATACAAGATCCTGGGGGCCCCCATTTGCTGGAAGTGAGGCAGCATATTTTCTTGGAATTAACAGAAATAAAAAAAGTGTTACCCTTAATCTTAAATCTGAAGAAGGCATAAAAATACTCAAAAAACTACTAAAGAACTCTGATGTTTTGATTGAGAACTTTAAATTTGGAACAATGGATAACTATGGAATCACAGATGAGTGGCGCAAAAAAGAGGCCCCTCAACTAGTTCATTGTCAAATTACTGGTTACGGGGGAAGAGGACCACGTGGCAAAAGACCAGGTTATGATTTTCTTCTTCAAGCAGAGAGCGGTTTGATGAGTATCACCGGAGAAGAAAATGGTGATCCAATGAAAGTTGGTGTCGCATTAGTGGATGTCTGTACCGGTATGAATGCCACAATTGCTATTCTAGGGGCATTAAACTCAAGGAACATATCTGGTAAGGGACAGAAAGTTGAAACAAGTCTTTATACCACAAGTATCTCAATGCTTGTTAATGTTGCTGCAAATCATCTTGTCAGCGGAAAACCAGCTCGAAGATTTGGGAATGGTCATCCAAATATTGTTCCATATAGAACTTTTGATGCCATCGATGGCAGTATTGCAATTGCAGTAGGCAATGATATACAATTTGCTAAATTTGCATCCTGTCTTGGAAGAGATGATTGGGCCAAAGACAAAAGATTTATAAAAAATGCTGACCGGGTTATAAATCGAAGTATTATTGATAAGGAAATACAAGATGTAATTGGCACAAAAAAAGTAGATGAATGGCTAGAGAAATTATTAAGCTCTAACATTCCTGCAAGTGCTGTGAACTCCGTTGAGAATGCACTCTCTGACGAACAGACTATATCAAATGATATGGTCGTGAGTGTAAATCATTCAGAAGCTGGAGTTTTAAAAATGTTGGGTGTTCCATATAGGTTTTCTGATACACCAGCAACAATCAATAAGGCTCCACCGTTGCTCGGCGAGGATAATAGAGAAATTCTGCAATCAATAGGTTATGATAATGATCAAATTGAGGCACTCGCAAAAGCAGAAGTTATATAGCAATTAAATCATGATTGAAAAGTTATCAAACTTACATGATGCGATTAAAAAAAATGTTTCATCTGATGATTTAATATTTATTGGTGGTTTTGGTCATTTAATACCATTTTATTTAACACACGAACTTATAAGGCAGAATATAAATAATTTGTCTATTTGCAGGTCTGGTGCTGATATTCTATTTGATCAATTAATAGCTTCAGGCATAATAAAAAAAGTTATTTTTGGTTATATTGGGAATCCAACAGTCGGACTTTCTCATTCTTTCAATAGAGCATACAAATTTAATACGATTGAAATTGAAGAATGGACAAATCAGTCAATAATCATGAGATTACATGCCGCTCGGATGGGTATTGATTTTATACCCTCAAAAATACTACAAATTGGTGATTTGCCAGAAAATATTCAATTTATAAAAAAAATTATTTCTCCATACACGGGTCAAGAATATTCGGCTATTCCTTCATTGAAGCCGGATGTGGCATTAATTCATGCGCAACAGGCCGATAAATATGGTAATGTTCAGATGTGGGGCATTGACGGTGACACTGTTGAGGGGGCATTAGCGTCGGATCGTATTATAGTAAGTGTTGAAAGAATTATAGATAATAAAGAAATAAAAGAGTCCCCTGAAAAAACAATTATTCCGTCTCACAGGGTTACAAATATTGTTGAGCTTCCATGGGGTGCATATCCATCTTATGTATCAGGTTTTTACTCAAGAGATGACCAGCATTATATATCTTATGACTCTTTATCAAGAAATGAGTCAGAACTAGAGCGCTATCTTAATGAATGGGTAATTAACGTAGATAATATCGAATTATATATGGAAAAGATAGGTAAAGAAAACAGGTTATCCCTAGAAAAGGGGTTATGTGGAACATTGGATGAAAGTTAACCATAGAGAAATTAACCCCGACAAAAGGATAGCCATGATTGCAGCAATGGAATTAAAAGGTTACCGATCATGTTTTGTGGGTATAGGAATTCCATCAGATACTGCATGCCTTGCTAAGGATACAATTGAACCCAATATAAATTTAATTTATGAGTCTGGGGCTATTGGCGCAATGCCAAAAACAAAATCTTATTCCACAGGTAGTCCATCAATAGCCCATAGATCAGATATGATCACAGATAGTTTCTCTGTTTTTTCTGATCTACAAGCTGGTAGAATTGATGTTGGACTACTCTCGGCCGCTCAAATAGACATTTTTGGTAATTTAAATTCAACAGTTATAGGAGGCTATCAAAATCCCAAAGTAAGAATGGTTGGCTCAGGTGGAGCACATGATATTGCATGTTTAATCCCTAATTTAATTATTCTCATGCCCCACGATCCAAGAAGATTTGTTGAAAAAGTTGATTTTATAACAAGTCCTGGCTCTGGAGCAGCATTTGATAAATTGAGAGTTAAATATCAGTTAGGTAAAGGCCCTTCAATTTTAATTACAGACAAAGCTAAATTCGTCATGTCTCCAAGTGGTTGGAATTTAGATAGCATTCTAGATGATTTCACTTATGAAGAAGCTGTTGAAGGGATACCTTGGAAGTTATCAGTAAGCAATAAGAGGATAAAAATTGATCAAGATATCTTGAGCAAAGTTGATAGTATTAGTGGTTTATAACCTGATTAATACTCTTTGATGTGCTATTAATGATTATATCAGCATCTTTTTTGGATAAACAAAAAGCAGGTGCAAATCCAATAGTGTCTCCGGACGGCATTGCTCTTGCGAGAATACCATTAACTGCCATTTTGGAAACAATCTCTTGAGCCAAAGCCCCTTGATTTTTGAAGAAGAGTCTGTTTTTTTTCTCTTTTACCAGCTCAATAGCTGATAGGAGTCCCTCGTATCTGATATCACCCACATTTGGATGATCAATAAATGTCTCTTTCAGTTTCAGATTGAAATATTTTGCAATTTCTGAACCTTTATTAATTAGATTATTTTTATTAATAAAATTTAAGTTTGCTAACGCAGCTGCGCATGAAATTGGGTGTGCTGAGTATGTGGATCCGTGGGTAAATACACCATTTTTATCTGTCCCATCTCTTATAACATCGTAAATCTCATCTGAGATTATAGAACCAGACAAAGGAGCATAGGCAGATGTAATACCCTTTGCGACAGTTATTAAGTCTGCTTTGATATTATAATAATCACAACCAAACATTTTTCCTAGTCTTCCAAAGCCAGTAATCACCTCATCTGCAATAAATGAAATATTATATTTTTTAAGTACTTGATCTATTTCATTCCAATAAGTCTTTGGTGGTGGAACCAGTCCAACATTACCCATTACCGGTTCTGCAATAAATCCTGCAATTGTTTCTGGTCCTTCAATTAGTATTATTTCTTCTAATTTTTTTGCACAATACTTTGAGAATTCCTCTTCAGTTTGGTCTAAATTATCTCTACGGAAGTAGTTGGCTTCTTCAGTATGTAAGAAATTGTTCAATGGAAGGTCAAAGTTTTTATGGTAGTTTTTAAGTCCGGTCAAACTACCAGTAATTATCCCCGAGCCATGATAGGATCCATTCCTAGAAATAATTTTTTTCTTCTCAGGTCTTCCTATCAAATTGTTGTAATGCCATAGCAATTTAATATTAGTTTCGTTTGCATCTGAACCCGTTAATCCAAAATATACCTTACTCATATTTTTTGGGGCTAAATTTACAACCATATTAGATAATTCAATAGATACTTCAGTACCATTCCCATAGTATGCATGATAGTAAGCTAAATTTTCCGCCTGTTTTTTTATTGCATCAATAATTTCAGTGCAGCCATATCCAACATTGACACAATACAACCCAGAAAAGGCATCTATATATTCTTTATCATCAGAGTCTTTTATTTTTACACCCTTCGCAGACTTCATAATCCTTGCTGGTATCTCACCTCTATCAAACTTAGCAAGGTGGGTTAAAGGGTGGATAAAATTTTCTTTATCTAATGAGGGCAATTTATTTCCATACATATTTAAATTTAAAATTTTATATTACTGAAACATCTTATGTTAATATCTTCCTAAGAATCAATGATAATTATGAGAGGATGGAGTTAATGAATATTTTTCCAGAACTAAAAGAAGCAACAGCTAATAGGGATTTTGATAAATATAGCAGTTATATTCATGAAGAATATACATTTATAAGACACCAATCTGGCACAACAATGAATAGAGAGGAAACTCTTGGTATGATCAAAGGCTTTCTTGCCAGCGACAGCTTTACAATTGAACAGCACAGATGCGTCTATGAAAATGAGGATATATTAGTAGAGCATATGGTCGTAGCTTTTCCAGATAATACAAAAGAAGCTGTTCTTGCGGCTTACACAAAAAAAGATAATAAGCTTCACAGGTGTGAAACAGGAGCAACAAAAGTAGGTTAAATTTGTGCGGGTAAGTGATATCAACCTTAGGGATTAATAGGGATATGTTGAGATTTATTGTAAGATGAGGTTTTTGCTTACATTCATCTTACCCACACAACAACATAACGCGTCTGTTTAAAAGAGGGATCACTTTTTTTAAATATTTTTTCCTTCCCCGTGGACATGCTTTTCAATATGTCTAGAAGGTTTTTTTCCATTAATATCCAATCCAATTGGTGACCATGTGCACACATTTGTTGTTTGAGTCCAGATTGTCTTTGCTTCACCAGGAATAAAAAATTCAACAAACTCACAAATACTATTTTTTGTATAAAACCAATGGTTTTCATTTTCAAAATTATATAAGATATCGTATTTTGATAATTCATACTCTTTCCCATCAAGTACAGCAATAACATTGCCCTCTGTAAGAAATTGATAATGCTCAGCGCCAACATGGTAATGCTCTGGGCAAGAAGTATCTTTTGGATAGATTATTAATTCCCCTTTAACACTATCAGTATCAGCAAGTGTTTCAGAGAGTAAATAAACTCTTTTTCTATCATCATGTTCAGATTTCAAGATAGGTTCATTTCCCCAGTTAATTATATTTATGGTCTGTTCAAAATTATCAGTAGGGTTGTTTTCGTGAACCTTGTAATTCAGGATCTTTGTAATAACTAAATTTGTAGCTTCTATTGCACTACAATCTATATTTTTATTTCCTTTTATAAAGATGATCTTATTGTCATCAATGATATCATCTTCAATGTTAATTGATCCTGATAATATTTGGATCCACATAAGGTCATTTTCGTTATTTTCAATAATTAAGTTTTTTTGTGCCGACAATTCAAAGTAATCTAATGTAACTCTTGAATCCACTAAGTCTTCTTTAGTGATAAGATTTTTAAATTTAATTCCATCCTCATCAAATTGAAATTCTACATCATCAAATTTCTTTATTATGGGCATATTTCACTCCTATTTGCACAAAGTCTCTAAAGAGGATATAGTTTTTCTTATGATAAGTAAACCCACAGAGATATAATTACGTTTATTTGTTAAAAAATGACTACAGAACTCAAATACACATTGATATTTTATGGTATCTTCCTCATTTCAGGATATCTATTTAGAAAAGTAAAAGCAAATGATGAGGTTGTTATAGATGACACTCTTCCATCAAATAGGATGGCTCATTACTTAGGGATGATAATAATGATATCCTTCGCGTGTGCAGTTACTATGACAGTCATTACGATTATGAAATTTTTTAATTAGGAGTTTAAATGTCATTTAGACCAATCACAACTAAATCAAATCCAAAATCTGTTCTAGAAGGAGCAGGTGTGTCACTTGACAGAGTATTTGGTTTTGTAGATCCAGAAAAATTTGATCCATTTTTGTTATTAGATGATTTTAGAAATGAAGACCCAGAAAAATATAAGGCAGGATTTCCATGGCATCCGCATAGAGGAATTGAAACAATTACATATGTGCTTGAAGGAACAGTTGAACATAAAGACAGTCTTGGTAATACTGGACTTCTTTCAGGTGGTGATGTGCAATGGATGACTGCTGGTTCAGGGATCATGCACCAAGAGATGCCTCAAGGTAATGAAATTGGACAGATGCACGGATTTCAATTATGGGCTAATTTGCCATCTGATAAAAAAATGACTTCACCCAGATATCAAGACATAGACACTATAGGGATTCCAATAGTTGAAGATGATGACGGGTCAAAGATAAAAGTTGTAGTTGGCGATTATAGAGGAATATTGGGACCTGTAGATGGAATAGCGGCTGAGCCTCAGTTTTTAGATGTCTATGTGCCACCAAATACGAATAAATTACTGAAAATTGATACTTATAAAAGTACATTTGCTTACGTATTTAGTGGTTCAGCTCATTTTCAATATGCTTCAGATCCTGTCGGCATCAGAGTAGAAAAGGAATTTAATGGCGAAGAATTCAATATTAGAGACTCTTCGGGGAATAAGACTCTAATTTATTTTGATCCAGGAGAAAATGTTGTATTACATACTTTTGATGAGGGTGTAAGATTCCTACTTGTATCTGGGAAGCCAATTAGAGAGCCAATAGCATGGCATGGGCCAATTGTTATGAATACAAGAGATGAACTTATCCAAGCTATGCAAGATTTAAATACAGGAAATTTTATAAAATAGAAGCGAGAATTAAATGAACAAAAATAAATTATTCGTTAAAGCGGGGTGCCCATTTTCCTACAAGTTTATTGTGTATCTCAATGAAATAAATAAATTAGGTGATTTTGAATTACATGTTGCGCATGCTGATGAAGAGTCATATGAGGAAATAACAATGTATATTCTCGAAAAGTCAGGGCAAAAAGCAAGCTTTCCAACTGTTGAGTCATCAGAGGGTATATTTCTTGCAGGCTCTAATGAATTAATTGAGCATTTTTCTGGTGTTTATAATATAACCAGAGATAATATTG
This sequence comes from uncultured Alphaproteobacteria bacterium, assembly GCA_938074435.1. Taxonomy (GTDB): domain Bacteria; phylum Pseudomonadota; class Alphaproteobacteria; order Rhizobiales; family TMED25; genus TMED25. Next base: position 1,107 of record CALJEH010000068.1, on the reverse strand, counting down.
AGATGTTAAAATATTGGGAAAATAATATGATGCCAAGAATGAGAAATATTATGAAACAGCTCAGAGAAGCAAAAGAAAAAATCACAGAATTAAGTGCATAGTTAATTAGTGTCATCCATTAACCTCAATACAAGCATAGATATTTATTGTGAAAGGGTATCTTCAGACTTATTTGCAGAACCCATTAATTTTCTATCCAATGTCGCTTTCATTATCGCTTTTTACATTATTCTTCGGAGATTAAAAGATGTATCTTTTAACGATAAGTCGCATAAAAGATACTCAACTATATTAACATATTTAATCTTACTAATTGGCTTAGGCAGCTTCTTATTTCATGCATTTGGTAATTTGTTGTCTGCTCTTGCAGACACATTACCCATAATGATATTTATACTGTTCTATCTTTACATCGCAGTTAGATTTTATCTTGAACAAACTAATTTAGTTTCAGTTGCTGCACTTATTATTTTTTTGAGTTTAAATATTTTGATCGGGTATGCTGGTGTGGAGGAAATAGCATCCTATTTAACAGCGCTATTAGCCATGCTTCTCATATCAGCTATATCACTTGTGAGGCAAGAACTTGAAATCTCTAGAGGACTATTTATTGCATCAATTATCTTTATAATTTCTCTAATATTCAGACAACTCGATGCTTTTGCTTGTTACTATATACCGTTTGGCACACACTTGATCTGGCATATATTAAATGCAATATTATTACATAGTTTGGTTTTGCTATTCATTAAGAGGTTTAAGAAGTGAAATTTTTTCTAATCTACACCACATGTTCTTCAGTGAATGAAGCAAAACGTATATCTAAGATTTTACTTGAAAATAATTTAATTGCTTGTTCAAACATATACCCTTCAATTATATCTCTATATAAATGGAACAATAAGATTGCCCAAGATGAAGAATGTACAATCATTATTAAAGCAATTGAAAAGAATTTTAATGAAATCAAAAAACAAATAAAAAAGTTTCATTCATATGAAATACCGTGCATTATTGGGTTACCTATTACTCAAATAGATGATGATTATGCAAATTGGCTCTTGAAATCAATCACAACAGAGACATGAACAGAAACTTATTTAAAAA
>CALJEH010000067.1 GCA_938074435.1 uncultured Alphaproteobacteria bacterium | reverse complement strand
TGTAAAATTATTATTTGGCTTTGATAATCTAAATTTAAATTGGTTATTTCATCCTGTAATATAACTATCTCATCATTGGATAAGGCAAGTGAGCTAGTTAATTGCTCATTTTGTGAAAAAAGTTGATCTAAGTCACTCTCAAGTAATCTAATATTAGTGGCTAAATTTTCATTTTCATTCTGTTCTAATGATAAAAGTAAAGATAATTCTTGAAGCTGACTTTGTAGATCAATTAAAGCTTCATCTTTAGAGGATATTTCTGTAGAAAGGAAGAATTGAGATAGAATGAAAACAGTTAAAAGAAAAATTATAACAAGAAGAATTGTAGCCATTGCATCTACAAAGCCTGGCCAATAATTGGCACTGTTATTGTTGGCTCGTCTATTAATTCTTGGCATTACAAAAGTTTATTTTTCATCGGATATTTTTTTTAATAACTTATTTTGTTCACTTAATAATGAACATATAACTTCCTGTTGTTCTTGAATAGCCTTTAAAACGTCATTCCCATCAGCTATTAAGTGAGTTCTGTCTTGTTTAAAATTATCAACAAAATCTGTTAGACTTGCATTCATTTCTTTAATATTTTTATTCAGATAAAAGTGCATTCTGCTGTCTGACTTGTCATCATTTATTTCAGTTACCGTAGATAACCATTCTTCAAGCTCATTATAAAATCTATTCTGGGCTTGATTATATATTAAATCAAAGAAGCCTAAAATTAGAGAACCAGACAAGCCAAAAAGAGATGATGAAAAGGCGATTGCCATACCTGAAAGAGGTGACTCTAATCCTGATTTCAATTCTTCAAACATTTCAGTCGCTTCGCCATTACCAATATTTAGCGTCCCAATAGTCTGTCCAATTGAGTCAACTGTTAGTAATAACCCCCAGAATGTACCAAGTAATCCAAGAAAGATAAGCAATCCAATCATGTATCTGGAATATTCCCTAGACTCATCAAATCTAAATGAAATTGAGTCAAGGATTGATCTCATTGAGGACGCAGATAATGTTATCTCATATTTGTGATCAAGCATCATTGTAGCCATTGGAGCTAAAAGTGATGGCGGCGAACCAATATCCGCGTGGCTGTCACCATTTTGAAAATTATTTACCCAACTAACTTCTCTGAATAAGTTAGTCGTAAGCCATAATATATAAAATATACCAAAAGCAAGTACGGAACTGATAATTGTATTAATTATTGGATTTGCAAAGAATGCTTTTAAAAGATCATCCTGAATTATAAAAATAAAAAAAAATAATATTAATATAAAAATGAACATTCTAAAAAGATATGTTCTAGGATGTGTGAAACTCTTTAAACTAGGAATATCAGTCATTGCTTTTAATTCCTCAATATCTGTTTATTATGAATATGATAAATTGTCGTATATTTTTTGGTTAGACACAATAAAATAATTTTTACTATTTTGTTCTGATGAAGTTATAATATTCTTTGAACCTCCGGACTCTCCTAATGCAAGGAGTGCTGCAGATATTAAATTTTCATTCTTTTCATAGCCAATATATGCATTAATTATTCCGTCAGCAATCATACACATTTCTAGCGATTGGCAGCCAAATTTTCTAATATCTTTCAATGATCTTAAATACTCAATTAAGGCAGTGTTTTGAATTCTTTCGCTTATTAAAAAATCTTCTAAAATAAGGATATTTTTCTCTGAAGCAGACTCCTCAGAAACTTTCATTTTTATATTATTGTGCGTTGCAGCAATCCCTCTCTCGGCTATGAATATGTCGTCAGTTATAGGGTTACATATTATACTATTTTGAATGATATTATTTTTTTTGTGAGCGATTGTAATTGCAAAAAATGGGATAGCTCTCATGAAATTTGTTTCCCCTTCAAGCACGTTAACAATGAAACAATTTTCTATTTCTGAGTCCCAAATTTCATCAGATTTTAAATGATCATTTATAAATATAATTTTATATCCATTTTTCCCATATTTATCGGATAAATCTTCGAGAATAATGGATTGAATTCTCTTCTTAATTTTCTCTGTGAAATCAGTAATAGACTTATTTGATTTATGTAAATTTTGAATTTCACCAAAATCATGACGATATATCTTTGAGATATTTCGAACTAGTGAGTAGAGAACATTTGAATTCGGTAAATAGCTCATTAAGTTATTCTGCTCTTTTTATATATGTAAGGTCATTTGTATCAATAACTATCATTTCATCATTATTGACAAATGGAGGGACCATTACACGTAAATTATTTTCTAATATTGCAGGTTTAGATGAGGATGCAGCAGTCTGACCTTTAATTGTTGGCTCGGTATCAATTACTTTTAGAATGACTGTTTCAGGTAATATCACACCAATCGGTTTCTCATTATATAACTCAATATCTACTATCATTCCCTCTCTAAGGAGTGACTTTTTTTCTTCTAATAGTTTTTCATCCAATGATAATTGTTCATATGTTTCTTGATTCATAAAAATTAATTCATTTTCATCAGCATATAGAAATTGAAAAGTTTCTGAATCAATTCGTATTTTTTCTACAATCTCGTCGGATCTAAATCTTTCGTTTAATTTTGTGTTATCAATGATTGATTTCATCTCAACTTGATTAAATGCCCCTCCTTTACCAGGCTTTACAGCTTGAGTCTTTGTGACTATAAAAAGGGAGCCTTTGTACTCTAGTACATTACCTATTTTTATCTGATTACCATTTATTTTCATTCCATCCTCCTGGATTTAATTTGGATAATGTTATTGCTTTTTTTGTTCTTAACTATTGAAATATACACAGAAACTTATTTCATAAACTGAGGTATACGTAAATAGGTAATACTATAATCATTCGGTCTTGGTATGAAATTTGCATAGTTTTGGGTCGCAGTTTCCTTCTTATCTGGAGACACTACAGTCATATTCATATCAAGTTCAACATCAGATATTCCGAGCTGTTTTGCAAGCAAATAGTATTCATATGCTTTCACGTCATCTTTTTGCACGCCAATTCCATAAAAATACATACTGGATAATTGTTGAAGAGCAGGTGGGTATGCCTTTTGTGCTGATTTTTCAAGCCATGCTATAGCAGTTTCTTCATTTCTTTTTAATCCAATTTCATTTAAAATCATCATTGCATAATCATATTCGGCTTCTGTATATCCCATATCAGCAAATTGAAACATCAGTTTTGCAGCAGCTTTCTCGTCAATTTTTGTGCCTATACCATTTATTAAGTAATCAACGATCATATATTTAGCAATTGTTAGGTCATCATTGCTTGCTTCTTTTATATATTTGAAGGCTTTATCTTTATCCACTGATACACCAATCCCATATTTGTAAAATATTGATAGATAATATTTGGCAGAGGAAGATAAAAATTTATGTTCAGAATTGATTAGCTCATTAAAAAGTTGATATGACTTTACTACATCAATTTTATAATGAAGAAGTAGCTCTGCTAGTTGATAATGTGCGTTAATATTGCCTTCATTTTTTGATTGTTCATACCATTTAGTTGCATTGTCAATATCGTTCAAACTAAGATATTTTTGAGCTATCCAAAATGACCATTCATTATTATTTGTGTCAATGTGTAATTCTATTGCTTTATCAATATTGTCATTGATCAAAAGACTCTTGAATTCTTCATCATTTATTTTAGCATATACAACAGATGAGCTGATTATTGTCAAATAGAGAGATAAAAAGATATATTTGAAGTAATGTTTCATAACTTAATCAGTATTACTCAAGATCTTCTTGCCACTTACCCAAAGACGCAAGACTATTCATTTTGGCTCTATGTTTAAATGCTTGCTGTGCTTCTAGTATATTCTCATCATTACCTTTCCATTTTAGTAGGGCACTTTGTTGGAGTGCTCTACCATATGAAAAACTAAGTTTAATGTCGGTGACTTTAATTTTATTCATAAGAGATAAATGCTTCGTTGCTTCAATATCAGATTGTCCTCCTGACAAAAAACAAATACCGGGCACATCTTTTGGCACACATTCTTCTAGGCATTTTAATGTTTGCTTAGCAACCTCTATTGGAGTAACTTTTTCCGTGCAGTTGATTCCGGGTATGATCATATTTGGTTTAAGGATTATTCCATCTAATGCAACATTGGCATTAGTTAACTCATTAAAAACTAAGCTTAATGTTTTAGAAGTTATATCAAAACATTGTTCTATTGTATGATTTGAATCATAACTGTCCATCAGGACTTCTGGTTCAACTATTGGAACAACTCCCACTTCTTGACATAGAGCTGCGTATCTTGAAAGTGCATGAGCATTAGATGCAAGTGAATAATTAGTTGGTGTATTTTTAGTAATTTTTATAACAGCTCGCCATTTTGCAAAAGTTGCACCTAAGCTATGGTACTCTATGAGCCTTTCCCTGAGTCCATCAAGACCTTCAGTTATTGTTTCATTATCAAACAGCGCAAGATTTTTAGCTCCAGTATCAACTTTAATTCCAATTAGAGTGTCTGTTTCTTTCAACAGATCGGTAATCTTTCTACCATCCCTACAATTCTGGCGGATTGTTTCGTCAAATAAGATTACTCCAGAGATGAAGTCATTCATAGCATCCATCGTGCTAAAAAGCATTTCTCTGTAATCTCTGCGACTATCATTTGAACTTACAACAGATATTTGATCAAACCTTTTTTTTATTGTTGCGGTACTCTCATCAGCAGCAAGAATTCCCTTTCCATCAGAAACAAGCTTTTGAGCTATTTGACTTAAATTTTGTTCCATCTTAGCCTTCTTTTTTATTTTCAATTACTGAACGAACTCCAGGTAGTTCTTTTCCTTCTAACCATTCCAAAAAAGCACCACCTCCAGTTGAAACATGTGTGTAGGAACTATAGGTATTAGCGATATTTATTCCATATATAGTATCACCGCCACCTACAACAACAGACGTATTATTTTCTAAACACATTTTAGCCAATCTTTGTGCAACATATACAGTTCCCTCTTCAAAAGGTTTAAACTCAATTGCTCCAAGAGGACCATTCCAAATTACTGTCTTTGCATCAGCTAATAAGCCACCTATCATTTTAGATGATTCAATACCTAGGTCAAGAATCATATCATCTTGTTCAATTTGATCTAAACTTTTATTTATTGCACTTGGGTCATCTTGAAGGGTCTTAGACACCTTTGCATCTTTTGGGAATATTAAGCTAACGTTGTTTTGCTCAGCTAAATACAAAATTTCATTTGCTATTTGCAAACACGAATCCTCAACTAATGATGCACCAATTGAAACTCCTCTTGCTTTGAGAAATGTATTTGCCATTGCACCACCAATAATTATTGAGTCAACTTTTAATATAAGATTTTTTAACAACTGTATTTTTGTAGACACTTTTGAACCGCCTATAAGTGCAACCACAGGTCGATTGGGATTTTCAAATATTGTATTCAAGGCTAGAATTTCTTTTGCCATACATAGACCAAAGTAACTTGGAATAAATTTTGGAATACCGCTAAGTGATGCATGTGCCCTATGAGATGCAGCAAATGCATCATTTATATAAATATCACCAAGTTTAGATAATTTATGTGCAAAATCTTGATCGTTCTCTTCTTCATTTGGATAAAATCTTAAATTCTCAAACAAAAATATTTTTTCATCATATCTATGGACATCTTCATCAAGTTTATTAATTAGCCTTACAGGCACCATGATTTTTTTCTCAAGTTCTCTCGCTACTGGTTCCATAGATAAAGAAATATCAATTTTACCCTTTGGTCGCCCTCTATGTGTAAGAATTATTATCTTCGCTTCTTTTTCAAGAAGCGCTTTTATAGTTGGAATAGACTCATCAATCCTAGTACAATCAAGAATTAATTTTCCATTAGTTGGAACATTATAGTCAGTTCTTAGTAATGCGATTTTGTTTTTAAGATTTTTATTTTGAAAACTTTTTACTGGTTCCATAAATAATTCCAAAATTATAGCATGTTGCCAATATGTATTGCCATATCACACATTCTATGAGAAAAGCCCCATTCATTATCATACCATGCCATTATTCTTCCAAATCTTTTGTTGATAAGTTTTGTTTGATCGAGGGCTAGAATAGCTGAATGTTGATCATGATTAATATCAATTGAAACAAGTTTTTCGTCGGTTATACGGATAATGTTTTTAAAGTCATTTTCTGATGCAAAAGAAAATTGGTTATTAATTTCTTCAACTGTTGTATCACGAGAGGCAATAAAATTGAGATCAATAACTGAGACATTTGGTGTTGGAACGCGCATTGCCACACCATCAATTTTACCACTTAATTCAGGGATTACTTCTCCAACAGCTTTTGCAGCACCTGTGGTTGTCGGGATAATTGATTGTGCTGCAGATCTCGCTCTGTACAAGTCTTTATGATTACGATCCAATGTAGGTTGATCACCGGTATATGCATGGATTGTCGTCATAAAAGCTGAGTCAATACCAATTTTTTTATGAAGTATTGCTGCTAATGGTGCCAAAGCGTTTGTCGTGCAAGAGGCATTGGATATAATTAGATGATCTTTATTAATTTGTTTATGATTCACACCATAAACTGAAGTTATGTCAGCATTCTTTGCTGGTGCTGATATTAAAACTTTTTTTGCACCAGAATGTATATGCTTTAGAGCTTCTATCTTGTTATTGAATTTTCCTGTACATTCTAAGATGATATCAGCACCTATCTTACCCCATTCAAGCTCTATTGGGTTTCTATTAGAAAATTTTTTTATTTTCATATCATTAATCTGAAAAGTATCATCGTTAATGATTGTGATATCAGAATTTAATCTGCCATGTATGGAGTCGTATTTTAACAAATGAACATTTGTATTTATTGGACCAGAATCATTAATAGCAACAATCTCAATTTCTTTTTGGTAACTTTCTATAACGGCACGGAGTACATTCCTACCAATTCGACCAAAACCATTGATTGCTACTTTTACTGTCATTTTTCAATACTCATCTTTTATTATTATTCATAATCATGTCGATGACATGATCTTTTGTGATCCCAAAATGTTGATAAAGTTCTTTGTATGGTCCACTTGCACCAAAAGATGACATTCCAACAAATATCCCATCATTACCGAGTATTTTTTCCCACCCTTGTGATATACCAGCCTCAATTACTATATTTTGTTTGGCATTTTTTATTATATTATCTTTGAAATTATCGTCTTGATCATTGAATAGGTCCAGGCAAGGCACGGAATATATAGCTGCTTTTATTCCTGATTTAGTGAGTGAGTTATATGCATCAATTGCTATTTCCACTTCTGAGCCAGTTGCAAAAAGGGCATAATCTGGATCAACTGAGTTGGCTTCTACTAAATATATTCCTTTTTGACAACTATTAACATCATACTGGTCTGATAATTCTCTAAACTCATTTAGATTTTGCCTTGATAACGCAATTAGACTTGGCCCACTTCTATTTTTTAACATAATTTCCCAGCATTCTATTGTTTCAATAGCAGAAGCAGGTCTATATACATAGACATTTGGTATTGCTCGCAAGCTTGATAGGTGCTCAACAGGTTGATGAGTTGGACCATCTTCACCAAGTCCTATTGAGTCATGAGTAAGGACATAGATATTCTGCTGTCGCATTAATGCTCCAAGCCTTATTGCAGGACGACAATAATCAGAAAATATTAGAAAGGTACCTGCGTATGGGATAAATCCTTTATGAAGAGATATGCCATTCATAATAGCACCCATTGCGTGCTCACGAATACCATAGTGAATATATCTACCACTAAAATTATCTGATATTATTTCATTAATATTCGTTGTTTTTGTATTATTTGAACCTGTTAAATCTGCAGAACCACCAACCAAAATTTCTGTGTTCTCATTTATACAACGAAGAGCAATCTCAGACGCCTTTCTTGTTGCAATGTCACTTTTTTTGGTTAAATATGCAAGTTTTAATTCTACGAGTGATTTGTAGACATCTTGGTTTACGACACCACTAATTTGACTGTTAAACTTCTCTTGGATCTGTGCCGGTGAATTTTGGAGTCTATCTTCCCAATTTATTCTTGCTTTGGATCCCTTTAATCCAATGCTCCTCCATGCTTCAAGAATCTCATTTGGAACAGAAAATTTATCATAATTAATACCTAGTTTCTCTCTTGTTAGCAGGTACTCTTCGTTTCCAAGTGGGGAACCGTGAACACTGGATGTTCCTTCTTTATTAGGGGATCCATAACCGATAATTGTTCTACACTTGATCATAGAAGGTTTTGATGATTTTTTGCATTGTTCAAGTGCTTTGGCTATCTCAGTTGGTTTGTGTCCATCTATTTCAATCACTTCCCATCCTGACGCCTCAAATCTTTTAGTTTGATCAGTTGAGTCAGTTTTTGAAATTGGACCATCAATTGATATTTGGTTGTCATCAAAAATCAAAATAAGCTTGTTCAATTTTAAATGCCCTGCGAGTGATATGGCTTCCTGAGAAATCCCTTCCATAAGATCACCATCACCTGCCATTACATACGTCATATGATTGACAATATCACTACCGTATCTTGCTGATAGCATTTTCTCAGAAATTGCCATTCCTACTGCATTTGCAATGCCCTGACCCAGAGGTCCCGTTGTGGTTTCAATTCCCTTTAAATGACCATACTCCGGATGCCCGGCGGTTTTAGATCCCAGCTGTCTGAAGTTTTTTAAATCGTCAATTTTAATGTCATCATAGCCAAGCAAGTATAGCAGTGAATAAAGAAGCATAGATCCATGTCCTCCAGACAGCACAAATCTATCACGATCATGCCATTGCGGGCTACTTACATCGAATTTCAGAAAGTCTGAGAATAAAACTGTCGCTATATCTGCCATACCGAGAGGTAATCCTGGATGCCCACTATTTGCCTGTTCTATTGCATCGATGGAAAGGGCTCTAATTGCATTCGCCATTTCTTGATGTGCTATATGTTTTTCCATATTACTCACGATGATTACATGATCTTTTTTTATAATTAATAACATGTTTTATCAAACAATATTTACATAATTACTTCTCTTTTCTGTATAAAATGAATATGAAAGGTATTGTTTTTAATAGAAAACTTATTTTTTTTTTATTGCAATTTACTAATCATTAATATTAATATTTATGAGAAAGCTACAATCATATAAAAATAAGAAGCTTTATATTTTAGATTAGTGAGAATAAAATGAACCAGCAAAACTTTAAAGCAGGGACTTATGTTGAGACAAAAAATCTCAATGATCTTAACCCTAGACTTTCTAAAGCTCTGGAAAATTTGAATTTGGCCGTCAACAATTTGAGTGAGAAAAATCTTACCTCAGAAAGCTCAAACTCACTGGAAATAAAGGATCTAACAAAAAAAATTGAAAAATTAAACGATGAAAATGTTGATTTACTTTTTAAAATTGATGATCTGAAGCAAAAGAATTTGAAGCTTGAGGATGCGAATAAGTTAGTTGATAAAAAGATTACAGAAATGATTACATCTTACAAAGATTTTCTAAATAAAGCATCTTAGTATTATATGATGGGATGCCAGGACTGAATCAATGGGCAAAGTCACAGTCAATATAAACAATCGAACTTTCCAAATAGCTTGTGAAGATGGTGAAGAGGTGCGGCTTAAAGAATTAGCATCCTTTTTTTCTCGTCATGTTGATCAATTACAAGGTAGATTTGGTCATATTGGTGATGCCAGAATTTATGTTATGGCTGGGCTTCTAATTGCTGATAAACTATCAGATGCGTTAACTCAGATTGAAGAAATACAAGAAGATGTTAAAAGATTACAAAACAAAAATGATTTACATAAAGAAGATAGTCATAATCTTGAAGAACTTTTAATTACCGACATTGAACTATTGACGCATAAGTTAAACGAGATAACCAAAGCACTCTCTTAATTATACACAATAAGAATGAATTCTTCTAAAATAAATGATATACTTAATATAGCTATGCGGTTCGTGAGATCACTATTCCTGGCGCCATAGCAATTCTAAAGGGAACTGACGCTGGTTTGGACCGTGGTCCATTTCATTTAGTGCCCACCTAAATATTAGGAGCCGAGGATTGCAGCATCCACGACCGTGTGGCCCATTATAGGTATAGATCTTTGCATAAAGTATTGTCCGAAAGAAAAAGTGAGCTCAGAAAGTCTGCAATATCTATGAGGCAAAATATTGATGTCTCAACACGCCAGTTTTTTGAAAATAAAATAATTGATGTATTTAAGGGTATAGTTAGGTCCAAAGAGATTGTGGCAGGGTATTTTCCATTAAATAGTGAATTTAACATTATACCACTCTTACATTTTTTAAAAAAAAGAAGAAATATAATAGCTCTCCCATGTATCACAGAAAATAAGGTTCTTGATTTTCGTGCTTGGAACTTAGATAAAAATAATCTAATTAAAAACCAATTTTCAATACCTGAGCCGAGTGAGACGGATACTATAATTCCAGACATAGTACTTGTTCCTGGAGTGTTATTTGATAGAAGAAACAATAGGCTTGGATTTGGTGGTGGTTATTACGATAAAACAATTGAGTACTATAAAATTGAATATTCAACAAGATTTTTGGGAATATGTTACCCAAGTCAAATTGTTTCTGAATTACCTGTCGAGGAGTTCGATCAAAAAGTTGATTTTCTTATTGATTTAGAAGAAATATAAAGTATTTCTATAATTGGATTTATGGTTGAGTATATATGAGAGCTTTATTTATTGGTGACATAGTTGGTGAGTCTGGAAGAAGAGTTGTCATTGAAAATGTTCAAAAAATTAGGGACAATTATAATCTTGACTTTGTTATTGCTAATGGTGAAAATTCTGCATCAGGATTTGGTATTACAGAAAAAATCCTTCATTCCTTAATAGATTCTGGTGTTGATGTTGTTACATCAGGCAATCACATTTGGGATCAAAAGGAAACATTAGTTTACATAGAGAGAAATAATAGCCTTCTTAGGCCAGCTAATTTCCCAGAAGGTACGCCTGGGAAAGGCTCATTTGTTTTCAATGCAAAAAATGGAGAAAAAATTCTTATAATTAATTTAATGGGAAGAATCTTCATGAATCCCCTGGATGATCCATTCAAAATTATTGATGAGATATTGTCACAAACTAACTTGCAAAATAGTGTTGATGTTATTTTTGTTGATTTTCACGCAGAGGCAACATCAGAGAAATTAGCGATGGGCTATTATCTTGATGGTAGGGTAAGTGTTGTTGTTGGAACTCATA
>CALJEH010000066.1 GCA_938074435.1 uncultured Alphaproteobacteria bacterium | reverse complement strand
TGCAAGTGTTATAGATTTAGCTCTTCCGTGGCTCCCAAAGCCATCAAATTATTTCTTGCAAATTCTACAGTTGATTATAGGGATCCTGGTTTGCGGATTGGGCAGTGGTATCTATTTAACAGGTAATTTGGGTCCTGGTCCACGTGATGGTCTTATGACGGGTCTTCAGCGTATTACTGGTCGTCCAGTTGCACTTATTAGAACTTCAATTGAAATAACTGTTGTTATTCTTGGTTGGTTACTAGGTGGAACGGTGGGTTTAGGGACAGTTATATTCGCATTTCTAATAGGACCTTCTGTTTCTATTGGTCTAACTGTTGTTAGGAACTTGTCTGGTGGAGAAGTAAGCGGGGAATGAGATATGAAAATGATGAAATGCAATGAGGTTGGTGGTGCTTGTAATAAAGAGTTCTATGGTGAAACATTTGAAGAGATTGCCAGGCAAAGTAAAGAGCATGCTATGGAAATGATTAATCTTGGAGATAAAGATCACATAAATGCTATGGATAAAATGGGTGAGCTAATGAAAGATTCAAAAAATCTTGATAAGTGGATGGGCGAGAGAAAAGAGATATTTGATAGTAGAAAATCAGAACTAATTCAAATAAAATAATACAAAACAATAGGATATGAGTTATATTTAATGTTTAATTGGCATAAGAAAATGGTAACATATTGGGAAAATAAATTGGGTATCTCAACTTATGGAATGTTATGGATAGCCTTTTTTAAGGGTATCGTAATTGGTTTATTAATGTATCATATCTTTATAAAATAATAACGATTAACAATAGGTATTAAATTAATTGATTTGATGGATAAACAAGCAAAAGTATTAGAGTTTCTCAAATCATGGACTAAAGGTGTAATCTCCATCGGTAATACTTTTAAACGCGAGGGTAATTTTCAAGAAGAGGCAGAATTTTTCCTAAATACCCATTATGCCTATAGCGAGAGAGAAGTCCTCTTTAAACCAACTTTTACAAAAGATGTTATCTTTAGACACAGTTTTAATCAGGCAGCGTCATATTTTGTTGGTGGAAGTATATCCGAAGACAGGGGATTTGCGATTAGGCCATGGAAAAAAATAACATTACATGAACAGCCAAATCTAATAATTGAAGGAGATGTTGTTATTGTTATGGGGGCATTAGATTTTTATCATTTCGAAAGTGAAGAGTCCTCTATGGTTGCATTTACTTTTGTTTTAAAGGAATTTGGGGATGGATTTAAAATCATTGTCCACCATTCTTCTCCAGTTATGGATGTAAATTTCTAGATATTATAAATGTTTGAGTTGATAGATTTTGTAATTGCAATTTGCCTTTTCTTTGGTGCTGTTTTGTACACATCTGTAGGGCATGCAGGAGCATCTGTTTATATTGCTATTATGTCCATATTTGGTTTGCCTGTCACAACAATCAAGCCTACGGCATTATCACTGAATATTATCGTTTCCTCATATACAAGCTACCAGTATGTAAAAGCGAAGCTCTATGATTTGAAGCTTGTAATTCCTCTATTAATTGGTGCAATACCTATGGCATTCATTGGTGGATACATAAATGTTCCAGGTGATATTTATAAGCCTATAATAGGGCTTATGCTTTTGTATTCATCTTATAGATTTATTTCTGTAAAGCAGCATGATGAAAAAGAGCCGAAAAAATATAAGTTTTATTATGCTGTTTTAACTGGTGGTGTAATAGGTTTTCTTGCAGGTTTAACTGGAACAGGAGGGGGTATATTTCTCTCACCACTAATCATATTTGCGGGATGGACTACAACAAAAGGTGCCAGCGGCACAGCAGCATTATTCATTTTAGCTAATTCAGTATTTGGACTCATGGGGAATATTACATCAATCAAAAGTATTCCAATTGAGTTGCCATTGTACGCACTGTTTGCACTTCTAGGTGGTATAGTTGGTTCAAGAATAGGGATCCATTACTTTCAACATGTTGGTATAAAACGAATACTTGGATTTGTGTTATTAATTGCAAGTTTTAAACTGATATTTAATTTATAGAAAAACTAAATTTACAATATATTGATCAAAATAATCTGTTTGTAACAATTATTCGTAATTAAAATATGAAACCAATCATCATAGCATTGATATTAGTAATTATTCTACCTTTGAGTTTTGCCATGGCCATTGAAGAACCATTATATAAATTAGTTGAGCAAAATGATAAATATGAGATCCGTTACTACGAAGAACGTATAGTCGTTCAAACAAAGAACACAAATGAGAATAGCGGTTTCAGAAGATTATTTAATTATATATCTGGGCAAAATAATGGCTCACAAAAGATTGCGATGACTGCGCCTGTTGCGCAATCTAATGACATAATGCAATTTTATCTGCCATCTAATTTTGACAAAAGCAATACCCCAATACCCCTTGATCAAAATGTTGAGTTATCTATCGTAGACGAAGGATACTATGCAGTAATAAGATACTCAGGAAGATCTTCAAATAGTAATTTCCTATCACACTCCAACATCTTACAAAACGAATTACTGACTAATGGTGTCAACATTCTAAGTAAGCCCATCAAGGCAACATATAATGGTCCATTCACACCAGGGTTTATGAGAAGAAATGAAGCTATGTTTTTAGTTGAATGGAAAAACTAGAAAAAATTTCACAAACAGCCAATGAGCCTGATGGTGAAACATGCCCATTTTGTAATTCCAATTTAGGCTTTGTATATGTCCAATCACATTACCAGTGTCTCAATTGTAAGCAAGTAACAGACCCTTGCTGCGGTGGTGAGTGTGAATACATTCAAAATGACTAATCTAACCAGAAATTATACCCTTTGGGTTTGCTAAAAGACTTTAATTAAGTTATTTTCAAAATACTATTTATTTGGGGTTGTTTTAAAAATGAAAAATTCAAAAATTGTACTAATTGATAGAAATCCAGGAAGAAACTCTCAGACATATGGGATAGCAAGAGAGTTAAATACCGATGTAGATTTAATACACGAACCATCTGTTGGTGTTTTGGGAAACAAAGGTGACTCTCAATGTTATGTGGGGGTAAGTGAAAAGGTTTTAGCAATTCATGAACAATTAAGATCGCGCGTTGGAAAAGAAGATAAGAAACTTAAGATGAGGCTGGTCCAACCTGAATTTACAATTGCAACTTCTGATGGAATTCGAAATGGTACAAAAGAAATGAGGTATTCTCTTATTGGTAGAGAAGTTACTAATGAGTCAGTATGCGAACATCTAAGCGCCTCTGGTTTAGAAGGAACCATTGCAGTCGTTGCATGTGACAAACCTCCAGTAGGAACTCTCGCTGCAATTTTAGAACATAACAGACCTGCCATAATAATGTCAGATGGATCTATTAGGCCCGGGATAGATAGCGCTACAGGAGAGGCAATTGATATAATTTCTAGTTACCAAATAGCCGGAAGTAGTGATGAAAAACTCAAAAAGAGAATTGCATTAGAGGCGTGTCCTGGACATGGAAGTTGCGGTGGTATGTTCACCTATAATACCATGCAAACGTTTATAGCTGTTGTTGGAATGCAACCTTTACACATGGTATCCCCAGCATCACAAGATGAACGTAGAACCAACAAATATCCTGATGAATTAATAGATTATCTATCAAAACTCATAGAAAACAACATTACTCCTCGAGATATAGTGACAAGGGACTCTATAAGAAATGGAATCATAGTAGCAATGGCAGTAGGGGGGTCAACAAATATTATGTTGCACGCTCCAGAACTAGCTCGGGCAGCTGGTTATGATGACTTTTACAAAGATATCATGAGCCACGAAGAATTTAATCATCTCTCTCAAAATGTTGTTCCAGTTGTTGTAAATGCAAGACCATTTGGGAAGTATTCAATGGTGGATATTGATAAAATGGGTGGTGTTCAGGTTATTATTAAGGATATGTTAGACGCCGGGCTCCTTAACGGTAATACAATTACTTGTACTTCAGAAACACTAAGCCAACAGATTGATAGATTAAAACCAAATAAACCTGATGGTGATGTTATTTATTCAATCGGATCTCCATTCAAGCCAACCGGGGGCCTGAGATTACTTGGTGGCAATCTTTCTCCAGAAAACAGTGCAATATTAAAACTAGCAGGTGTTGAAGGTGGACTTGAGAATAATATCTTCCATGGGAAGGCTAGAACGTTTGATGGAGAACAATCACTTCTTGATACTTTGGAGACAAATCCAGATTCATTTGAAGATAGGGATATGATTGTTGTTAGATACGAAGGTCCTGTAGGTGGGCCTGGGATGCCTGAAATGCTTGACTCTACATCCCGAATTACAGCGCTATGCAGAGAGAAGGGTATTGTTGTTGCTCTAATGACAGATGGAAGGTTTTCGGGAGGTTCTGTAGGTCTGGTGATTGGTCATGTTGGTCCAGAAGCTGCACTTGGTGGTCCAATAGGCCTGATTAATGACGGAGATAATAT
This sequence comes from uncultured Alphaproteobacteria bacterium, assembly GCA_938074435.1. Taxonomy (GTDB): domain Bacteria; phylum Pseudomonadota; class Alphaproteobacteria; order Rhizobiales; family TMED25; genus TMED25. The sequence continues at coordinate 12,680 of CALJEH010000066.1, read as the reverse complement.
CATAGTAGATTTAAACAAAAATACTCTCACATGCTCTGAATTAGAAGATGATGTTATTTTGGCTGAAAGAATGAAGAGCTGGCAAAAAGAAGTGGATCAAAACGGTGGAAATCATCCTTCAGTTGGTGAGATAGATACAAGATTGTTGAACAACATGAGATGTAATGCCGTGTCTGCTGTTTATGGCGCGGGAATGCACCCAAACCGTAATTTATGGGTTAGCAGTCCCCGTTCGGTAGAACACTCCGGTTTTGAGCCATCTAATAAATACAAAATATAAAATTAAGAAAATAATATAAATAATTGTTATATATAAATAAAATACCATTAAAACTCCTGATAATTATTGGATTTCTAATAGTTTCTTTCAGTCCTTCGCAGGGAAAAGCCGAAGTGAATTCTGTAGAAGAAGCTAATAAATTTCTAACAAATTATTGCTTAGTATTAGTAAGCGAAATAGAAAAATCATCTCAAAAACAAATCGATGCGCTTGAGCGGAATAGGATGCTTGAATTTACAAAAGTAGGTCAGTGGATTTTTGGTATCTCTGAATTATATCAAAATTTAAATTGTACCATTTACATAAACGGTGAAGATGATGAGTAACAAACCTACCGCAATCTATTGGATGAGACAGGATTTAAGAATAGCTGACAATCCAGCATTAAATCGTGCCTCATCTGAACATTTTTTAGCAGTATATATATATGATGATGTGAATAGTGATACTGAAACCATGATTGGTGAAGCAAGCGCTTGGTGGTTATATCATTCTCTTGATAAACATAACTCTAATTTCAATAGTAATATTTCTTTTTTTAGAGGAGATGCGATCACAATATTACAAGAGTTGTGTGAATCATATGATATCAAAAATGTTTTTTGGAACAGATGCTATGAACCATGGCGAATAGATCGAGACAGTAAAATCAAAGACTCGCTTACAGCAAACGGAATTAATTGTGAGTCTCATAATGCATCTCTTTTATGGGAGCCTTGGGAGATACACAAAGATGATAAAACACCTTATCTAGTATTTACACCATTCTTCAAAAAGGGTTGTCTAAATGCCAGTCCCCCTCGTTATCCATTAGGTTCGGCGGACATATCAAAGGTCGTAAAGGCAAATAATGCAAAAGATCTAGATGAAATTAATATTTTGCCAAAAAATAATTGGCACAAAAAATTTGATGGTATGTGGAACATTGGAGAACATGCAGCATATAAAAAATTAGAAGATTTTATTGAAGATGGCATAGTCAATTATAAAGATGGCAGAAATTTTCCATCACAAAATAATGTTTCAAGATTATCTCCACACCTTCACTTCGGAGAAATTTCCCCGAATCAAATATGGTATATAGTTGATGAATTAGATAGTTCAATATATCCAGAAAGGGATGTTTATCACTTTAAAAGTGAGATCGGTTGGAGAGAATTCTCATACAGTCTTCTCTATTATAACCAGCAGCTTCAAACCGAAAATTTATACAAAAAATTTGATAAGTTTCCATGGATAAAAGATATAAGTAACCTCCAAAACTGGAAGCGCGGTCTTACGGGTTACCCTATTGTTGACGCAGGAATGCGAGAATTATGGGAAACAGGCTATATGCATAATAGATTGCGGATGGTCGTAGGGTCTTTTTTAGTTAAAAATCTTCTCATTCACTGGAATCATGGTGAGAGATGGTTTTGGGATTGTCTAATTGATGCAGATATGGCCAGCAATAGTGCAAGTTGGCAATGGGTAGCAGGTTCTGGCGCAGATGCAGCTCCATATTTTAGGATATTTAATCCTATTATGCAGGGTCAGAAATTCGATCCAGATGGAAGTTACACAAAGAAATATATACCTGAGCTTGCTAATGTACCCTTGAAATACTTATTCAATCCATGGGATGCTCCAAAATCAATTCTTGATGATTCTGGCGTTACACTCGGAAAAGATTATCCCTATCCAATAGTCAATATGCAAGAGTCACGAGACCTTGCGCTAGATGCTTTTGATACAATACGAATAAAATAAGTTAGAAATTAAATCCATGATTTCTTAATTTATCTGCTAGTTCGGATGATCTCTGCTCTGAAATTTGAACTAGAGGTGGTCTAATATTTTTCCATCTATCATCCTTATACTTAATTGCCAGCATTGCTTTTTGGGCTGGAATAGCAGAATAATCTTGAAATAGGTATCTGACTTCTTTCACATCTTTGTGAACTTCTTCCGCTTGATCCCATTTTCCATCATGGGATAACTCAATTACTTGAGCAATGTTAGTTGGATTGAAATTAGCGGTAGCAGATATACAACCTGGCCCACCCAATTTTATAGCATCAATTACTGGTAATTCTGCGCCTGGGTATACAATCAGACCATCAATAGATAGCAATTGTTCTGTGTTTTCCCAAACACCAGAACTATCTTTGATACCAACAATAATATCTGGGTATGTGGATCTTAATTTTTTTACAAGTGGAATAGACAACCCAACGCCAGATACTTGAGGTATATGATATAGATATATTTTTAGATTTGGATGGTTAATCTCATCTATTAATCTTTCATAATATTGGAACAGACCTTCATCAGTGACATCTTTGAAGTAGAATGCCGGTAAAGTCATAACGCCTTTGCAACCCAATTCTATTGCATGACGAGAAATTTTTACTGTATCAGGAAAATTACACAGACCAGTTCCTGGGATTAGTTTATTTGGTGAAACCCCTGATTTAATTAAATTTTCAAGTGCTTGCATTCTTTCATCATTACTTACTGATAAAGCTTCACCAGTTGTGCCGAATGGTGCTAACCCAGAGCATCCGGTCGAGAGAAGATCTTTTGCGAGCTCGTTATACATCTCTTGATTAAAGTTAAGATTGTCATCAAATGGACTGAGAATTGGAGAAATTAGACCTTTAATCATTTTTAAATCCCTATTTTGTATAATTAATTTATGCAGTAATAAATTATCACAATAATCTAGTTTAGAATATTGAATTTTATCTGAAATAATGACTATATTAAGTGTATGGATATAAAAAACGATAAAATAAAAGAAGCCTTTACACCAAAGCACATCTATGTAAATAGAAGAAAAATTCTTCAATTAGGTATGGCATTATCATCACTCGTTGCGTTGAATAAAATAACGCCTGCACAGGCAGATGAAAGCCTTGAAAGAAAAATCAATACCTTTGAAGAAATCACCAACTACAATAATTTTTATGAGTTTGGAATTGATAAAACAGATCCTGCAAAATATGCTCATAAATTAACAACCTCACCATGGCAGGTGGAAATTGCTGGTCTTGTTGAAAATCCAGGTAAATATGATTTGAATGAGTTATTAGATGGTATTAACACAGTTGATAGGACATACAGATTAAGATGCGTAGAAGGTTGGTCAATGTTAATTCCTTGGAATGGAATACAGCTTAATCATCTATTGGAAAAGGTAGGAATTAAGAAAGAGGCAAAATATGTTGCATTTGAGACATTATTAAGGCCAGAAGAAATGCATATGCAAAAGACTCAAGTTATGTATTGGCCATACAGAGAGGGTTTAAGACTTGACGAAGCAATGCATCCATTAACAATTCTAGCAACTGGATTATACAATCAACCTCTACCTAAGCAAAACGGTGCACCATTTCGTCTTGTAGTCCCATGGAAATATGGTTTCAAATCTATCAAATCCATCGTAAAGATTAGTCTTACAGAAGATCAGCCTATATCTTCGTGGAGTATGCAAAACCCTCGTGAGTATGGTTTTTACTCAAATGTTAATCCAAATGTACACCATCCAAGATGGTCACAAGCAAGCGAGAGATATATAGGTGGTGAAGGTGAGGGGTATCTTGGTAATTTATTCACAAGACGTTATGATACTAAACTTTTTAATGGTTATGATGAAGTAGCATATCTCTATGAAGGTATGGATTTATCTAAATATTATTAAAAAAATCACTCCAACAAATATAAAAAAATTGAAATGGCCAATGTAAAAAAGAATATTGATATTACTAAACCTATCAATCTCATACTAAGAAAAATAAAACCGAGCTATTTTTATATAATCCTCTTATTGCCTCTACTAGCATTGATAATTGAGTTAATGTCAGGAGGATTAGGAGTCGATCCCATGAGAAAAATTGAGAGAGAACTTGGTAATACTGGTCTTAATCTTTTAATTCTTACCCTCGCATTGACCCCAATAACCAAACTAACTTCCTTCAACCTTATAAGATACAAGCGTGTATTTGGGCTTATAAGTTTTTTCTACATCACACTCCATTTTTTAACTTGGCTCCTTCTTGACATGCAGCTGCGCTGGGATGAAATTATTATTTCTTTGACTAAAAAACCGTTCATAGTTCTCGGAATGGTTAGTCTGGTGTTATTAGTTCCGTTGGCAATAACTTCAAATAATTATTCAATAAGAAAACTAAATAATTACTGGAAAAGAGTACATTTTTTGATTTATCCGGCTGCAATAATTGGAGGGTTACATTATATGTTAATGGCAAAGACTATCCAATTTGATGCAGTTAAGACATTGATTGTCATTTTGTTATTAATAACCCTTAAGTTTTTTAAATTAAAAAAGATTAAATGGCTATAGTTCATGCTGGGTGCTTTCTTTACAGGTTTTATGCTCTGCTTTTCCCTTAACTGTGTTATTGGTGCTCAAAACACGTATTTATTCAGACAAGGGATTAGGAATGAATATGTTTATACACTTGCAACGTTTTGCACAGTTTGTGACTTTATTCTAATACTTGCTGGTGTATACGGTATGTCACTAATAGTAAATCAGTTCTATACAGATCTTTTCTTAATATTATCTGCTTTAACTTTAATATTTTATGGGGTTCTTCGGGTTAAGAAGTTAATTTTATTATCTTATGGGGTTAGCAAAGAAGATTTTCTTGAGAAGAGTTTGAAGAAAAGCTTATTAGCGATGGCTACATTTACATTGCTAAATCCGCATGTTTACTTAGATACTGTTATCCTAATTGGGAGTGCATCATTACAATATAATGCCCATGATAAAATTTATTATATAATTGGAGCAACGTTTGCAAGTGTAATATTTTTCTATGGTGTTGCAGTATTCTCAAAAATGTTTTCATCATTCTCTAATAATGTTCTTGTATTGAAAGTTGTTGATTTGATAACAGGAGGAATTCTGTTTATCATCTCATTCGCCATGATAAAAGCTACAAGTTTTATGTGAGTTTTTGTTTTAAATTCGTTTATTTTGATATACTTTCATTAAAGTATATGGATAGATCAATATGTTCAAAAAATTGAAAAATTGTCATAATACAAATGACTTTAGATTGTTAGCCAAACAAAACCTTCCTTCACCTATTTTTCATTACATTGATGGCGCTGCCGACGATGAAAAAACATATGTTCAAAATACTCAAGCATTCGACAGATGTGATTTGGTACCAAGCGTACTTAATTCTGTAAGTGATATCGACACATCAGTTCGAATTTTAGGTAAAAAAATTGATATACCTATATTTCTATCTCCGACAGCACTGCAAAGATTATTTCATCATGATGGTGAAAGAGCAGTTGGGGAAGCCGCTCAAGATTTCAACACTTATTTTGGTATTTCATCATTAGCAACTGTAAGTATTGAGGAGGTGGGCAAAAAATTCACATGTCCTAAAATGTTCCAGCTATACGTGCATAAAGATAAAGCATTAAATGAAGATATGTTGCAAAAATGTATTGAGCATGATTTCGATGCTCTTGCTATAACGGTTGATACAATCGTAGGAGGAAACAGGGAAAGAGATTTGAGAACCGGCTTTACATCACCTCCAAAATTAACATTCTCCAGCCTCTTGAGCTTCGCAATGTCTCCAAAATGGACTATGAATTATCTAGGAAGAGAAAAGTTTTCTCTTCCTCAATTGGATTCTCATCTAAATGAAGGTACAAAGATTGCCATGTCAATAGGTGACTACTTCACAAAAATGTTAGACCAGGAATTAAACTGGAAAAAAATTGAAGAAATAAAGAAACACTGGGCTAAGCCGCTATGTTTAAAAGGAATCATGTCTGTTGATGATGCTAAAAAAGCTATAGATGTTGGCGCTACTGCTATTATGATTTCGAACCATGGCGGAAGGCAACTAGATGGTTCCCGCTCGCCATTTGATCAACTCGAGGAAATTGTTGATGCTGTTTCTGGGAAGATTGAAATTATATGTGACGGCGGAATAAGAAGGGGTACACATGTTTTGAAAGCATTATCACTTGGTGCAAATGCATGTTCTGGAGGTAGGTTTTATCTTTATTCTCTCGCAGGTGCAGGATCAAATGGTGTAAAAAAAGCTTTAAATTTAATGCATGATGAGATAGTTAGAGATATGAAACTTATGGGATGTAGTTCTATATCAGAATTAAGTCGAAAAAATTTACGATTCAGATAAGGCTAATGTATGTATAATAATAATGAAAATATTGTCGCATCCTTTTACAAGTTCGCTAGGTGGAATGAATTCGCTGACTATAGAGGTGATTTAATTGATATTTGTCTAAAAAATGAACTTGTTGGGACTATTTTGATCGCTTCAGAGGGTATTAATGGTTCAATATCCGGCACTCAAAATGGTATTGATAATGTGTTAAAATATATAAGAGCAATAAATCAATTCACAGATCTAAAAGTAAAATACTCACTTGCTTATGGTAAGACCTTTAGAAAAATGAAAGTAAGACTTAAGAAAGAAATTGTATCAATGGGCAAGGATAATGTTGCCCCCGATATGCTCACAGGGCAGCCACTAAATCCAAATGAATGGGATAATCTCCTTGATCAAGATGATGTTCTAGTGATTGATACCAGAAATACTTATGAACATTCTATAGGATCATTTAAGGGAGCAACGTACCCTAACACATCTTCCTTTAGAGAATTTCCTGATTGGGTTGATAATTTTATTGATCATAATAAAGATAAGAAAATAGCCATGTATTGCACCGGAGGTATACGTTGTGAAAAAGCTTCATCATACCTTTTAAGTAAGGGTTATAAAAATGTATACCAACTTGATGGTGGAATACTTAAATATCTTGAAGAAAGACCAGAAGATGATAGTAAATGGAATGGTGAGTGCTTTGTTTTTGATTATAGAGTTTCACTTGAACATAAATTGAATAAAGGCAATCATGAAATGTGTCATGCTTGCAGAATGCCATTATCGGAAACTGACCGAAAAAGTGAATTTTATAAAAAAGATATTTCCTGTCCATATTGTCATGATAAGCAAAATGAAAAAAGCATGAAAAGGTTTAAAGAGAGAAAATTGCAATTAGAGATCCAAAAACAGAGGAATGTTATTGAACAAAGAGACGGGTAACAATCATATACTTTATTCTTTCAGGAGATGCCCTTTCGCAATAAGAGCGAGGCTATCAGTTTATTTCTCTAATAATAAATGTCAAATTAGGGAAATCACACTTAAAAACAAACCAGAAGAATTTCTTAAAATATCTTCAAAGGCTACTGTTCCAGTCCTTCTCACGGAAGATGGAACAATTATTGAAGAAAGTTTGGATATCATGAAATGGTTTCTTTTTAAGAATGACCCATTAGATATTATGCGACCATATGATTATGAGTCTCCTGACGAGTTAATAGGCTTCTTTGATAAAGATTTTAAATTTCATTTGGACCGCTATAAATACTCGACTAGATTTGATCCCCAAAAAAAAGATGAACATAGGAATGCAGCTGCAAAAATTCTTAGTAAACTAGAAAACAAAATGAATGATTCAGCCTATATCTATGGAGATAAAATATCTATTTATGAGTTATCAATTCTTCCATTTATAAGGCAATTTATGCTGGCAGACATCAATTGGTATGAGAGTGAATTTAACTGTAAAAAAATTAAATTTTCATTATCCAGATTTATTAAGTCAAATGCCTTCATAGTAACAATGAGAAAGTATAATGAATGGGTCTTTTCAAGAGAAGAGGCTCAATATTTTCCAAGTTATTGAATGTTTTTGATTGGAAACAAAAATAAATATGTTTATAAATAAATATAATGATATTAGGAAATTAAAATGTCAAATCTGTTTAATGAAATTGATGAAGATCTTCGACAAGACAAATTAAAAACACTTTGGAACAAATATAGAGCTGCAGTATTTACTTTTGTGATAGTTATCGCATTGGGTTTGTCTTCTTCTGAATTTTACCAATATTGGTCTACATCCAAAGAAAAAAATTCTGGATTAATTTTTTCTGAAATTATTGATAACATTATTCAGGATGATGCACAATTAGCTCAAGATAACATAGACAAGTTATCTAATGAAGGAACTAAAAATTATAAATCTTATGCATTAGTGCTTAAATCCGATTTACTATTATCACAAGGTAATTTAATTGAAGTTGAAAAAATCTATAATGAAATTATTGCTACCACAAATAACTCATTACTTAAAAATCTCGCGATACTGAAATTATCATATATAAAAGTAGATAATTACACATTTGATCAAATGGAGCAGGAGCTAGGATATTTGTTGGGTGACAAAACACTTGGTCTTTTTGCTCATGAAATACTAGCAATGAGCGCATATAAGAACGAAGAATATGATAAAGGTATTGAGTCGCTTGAAATTATCTTATCTGATGAAAGAACAACTAATAGTATGTTTGATAGAGCTCAAATGATGTTAAAAGTTTTAAGTTCTAAAATATGATAAAGCTGTGTTTTCCATAAAAAAAATTATTCACAAACTATTTATTCTATTATTATTCTTTACTTTAACTTCTTGTGAAAGTTTTATAAGAGGCAAAGAAGATATTTTACCTGGACAAAGGGAGAGTGTATTACTTTCAGCTGAGCTTTTAAAAATTTCGGATCAACAATATAGTATAAATATACCAAGTCCAAAAAATAATACAAACTGGGTTGCATCATTCAAGAATACATCAAATAATCTTGGCAATTTATCATATTCAGAAGATTTTATTATAAACTGGTCAACTGATATTGGTGCTGGGGCGAGTAAGGATAATTTTCTAACTGTTGCACCTATACTTATTGATAATCTTATTTTTGTTGTCGATAGTGAGAATAAATTATCAGCTGTAAATACATCCAATGGAACAATTCTATGGTCAAAAGGGCTTTATCCAGAGCAGGAAGAACCTAAAGTTGGTTTTGGTGGCGGTCTATTTGCTAATTCTGGTATGATTTTTTATACAAATGGATTTGGAGAATTATACGCACTTGACCCTTATAATGGAGATATTTTATGGAAAAAAGATCTAAATATACCGATTAGATCTGCACCAATTGCAAACAATAGTGCGGTATATATTTTAAATATAGATAATCAGATTCAGTCATTTGATATTCAATCTGGTGATTTAATTTGGGATTATAATTGGTTTTCAGATAGTGCTGGGTTTATTCAATCAAGCAGTATGGCATTAAATAAAAACGCTATCATAGTTCCATATAAATCTGGGGAAATATTTGTATTTAATGCATCAAATGGCAGACGAATATGGGCAGACTCAATTAATAGAAAAAATATTAAGAACTCACTCTCGCAAATCAAAGACATAGTTGCTAGTCCTGTTATCAATAATGAATATATAGTTACAGTTGGTTCCAACGGAAGGGTAATAGTTAATAACATTGAAAATGGTTTTAGAGTTTGGGAACTTGCTATTTCAAGTTCTCTAACACCGTTACTAATTGGAGATTATATGTTCTTATTAGGAAATGATAATATATTATTCGCAATTACCTTGGATAAGGGAGAGATTCTCTGGATGAAGGATCTCAAGCAGGAATATGAATTTAAAAAAAATGATGGCTTTATATCAATGTTAATGATTAACAATAAGATACATTTCTTTAGTTCAAATGGAAGTCATCTGGTTGTAAGTCCAGAGGATGGGGAGATATCAAATATTGAGTCTGATAAATTTAGTAATATTTCAATTCCTCCGATTGTTGTAAATAATAATTTATATGTTATATCTGATAAGGGTGAATTAACATCTTATAGATAGATTATTAATTATGGTTTCAAGAATAGTACTAGCAGGAAGACCAAATGTTGGTAAGTCAACACTATTCAATAGACTTATAGGGAAAAAGAAGGCACTTGTTTCCGATATCCCAGGGTTAACTAGGGATTTTAGAGAAGAGAGAATTTCACTTCATGGCCGTGACTTTGTATTAATTGATACTGCAGGAGTTTATGAGTCTAATACCGATATGTTATCAAAAACAATTGAAGATAATTCATTAAAGATAATTAACACATCTGATCTATGTTTATTGGTAGTAGATGGAAAAGCTGGAATAACAAATAAAGATATTGAGTTTTCAAATTATTTACGAAAAACTGGAGCCAATGTGATTACTATTGCGAACAAAGGTGAAAGCTCAGTTGCAAAAAAGAATTCATATGAGTTTTTTGAATTAGGTTTTGGCCAGCCAATTAATATATCCGCAGAACATAATATTGGGATTGATGATTTAATTGAAATAATTCTAGAGAAAACATTTTCAGAAGAATCAAAAGTTGATCATGCTTCTGATGAAATAAGTCTTGCAATAGTTGGAAAACCAAATGTAGGTAAATCAACTCTGATTAATGCATTACTTGGAGAAGAAAGGATGATTACTGGTGATACTGCTGGTATAACTAGAGACTCAATCGATATCCATTGGGAATGGAATGGACAAAAACTAAAAATTATTGATACGGCAGGGTTACGTAGGAGAACAAAAGTCAACGAATTATCTGAAAAATTAGCTTACCTAGACTCATTTAAAACAATTAAATTTGCTGACGTGGTTGTTTTATTGGTTGATGCATTGGAATTTATGGACAAACAAGACTTGAGATTAGCGGATCATATTATTACTGAAGGTCGTGCATTGCTGTTTGTTTATAATAAAGTCGATTTGGTTAGAGATAAAAAAGATTTTGAAAAACGCATAAAAGACACATTCTCCACAAATATTGTGCAATTAGGTAGTGATAATATTTTACAAATTTCATCGTTGAATAAAATTGGCATCAAGAGATTAATGAATAAGATATTTGATCTTTATGATGAATGGACAAAAAGAGTATCTACATCAAAATTAAATGATTGGCTATATGATGTGGTTCTAAATCATCAGCCGCCAGCAAGAGCAGGCAGGAGAATTAAATTAAGATATATAACTCAATCATCAGTGAAGCCTCCAACCTTCGTAATTTTCACTTCATCACCTGAGGGAATTCCAGATTCTTATAAAAAGTATCTGACAAATGAACTAAGAAATGCTTTTGGGTTTAAATTGACGCCATTACGACTTTATTTTCGTAAAGGTAATAACCCGTATATTTAACATTTATTCAAATTATTTACTTTTCCAATCGTTATAACTAATTAAATCACCATTATTGTAATTGTCGTTAAAGATAATATCTAAGAAGAACTCATCAAGATCTTCAGGTTGAGTCAAACTATTTTTAGCTTCACCTGGGTAAGCTTTCCTTCTAAGTTTGGTATTAACACTTCCTGGATCTACCAAATTAATTTTTATATTTGTATTCTTAATCTCACATGAATAGCTGTAGGCAATTTTTTCCATTGCAGCTTTTGATGCTGAATATAAACCCCAGTAAGGTTTTTTTTTATGAATTAAATCTGATGTTAAAATCATGATTTGAGCTTTGCTCGATTTCTTTATTAGATCTTCAAAGATTCTCAATATTATGACGTTTGACGTTACATTGAGTGAAAAAGCATTATTCCAATCATTTTCATCAATATGAGTTATTGGAGTCAATTCTCCAAGTGTTGCAGCATTTAAAATTAACACATCTAAATTTTCTATTCTTTTTGTTAGCTCAATATATAGATCACTAATTAATTGATAGATAGTTAAATCCATGGGAATAAGAATTGGATTACATTTAGTATTTTTTAATTGGATATCTAAATTTTCCAATGCACTCTGAGAACGTCCAATAGCTATTAGGTTTTTGCAATATTTTCCATAAGATAGAGCAATCTGTTTTCCTATTCCATTAGATGCACCAGTTATTAGGATATTTTTATCAGCTAAATTGTTATACAAATTACCTTATTCCTCGAGTAATGAAAGTTGATTTGTGTGTTCAGGAATTTGCTCCAAATCACTCAATTTTGTTGGATAGTCCCCTGTAAAGCAGTGATCAGTATACTGAGGTATTTCATTATCACGATCACTATGACCAAGTGCTTGGTATAAACCTTTAATAGATAAAAATTTGAGAGATGAACAGCCTATATAATTACGCATTTCTTCAATTGAATGATTTGCTGCGAGTAAACTTTCTTGTTCTGGAGTGTCAATGCCATAATAGTCACTATAACGTATAGGTGGAGAAGCAATTCTTAAGTGTACTTCACTTGCGCCTGCATCAAACAACATTCTTACAATTTTTACTGATGTTGTACCCCTAACCAGGCTATCGTCAATTAAAATAATTTTTTTATTTTTTACAAGATGTGTGTTTGCAGAATGTTTAAGTCTGACACCAAATTGTCTAATTGTTTGAGTCGGTTCAATAAATGTGCGACCAACGTAATGATTTCTAATCAATCCATAATCAAAAGTTATTTCAGATTCCTGTG
>CALJEH010000065.1 GCA_938074435.1 uncultured Alphaproteobacteria bacterium | reverse complement strand
GAATTTATTTATAATTATTTTAACGCTTAACTATTTGCTTAACTATTTAAATAGAACCATAATCAATTTTTCTTAGATATAAACCACAAGATGGAGCAAGCATTGCACATTTTGTTCGGTCTTTTGCTTCAATAATTTCAGGAATCATTGATAGATTCCACGATCCCATTCCGACTTTGATAATGCAGCCCATAATTGATCTTACTTGAGTATGTAAAAAAGATTTGGCTATAAAATCAACATAGATCTTTTCTTTTTCCTTACTAACTATAATATTTTCAATAGATTTGACTGGTGATTTAGACTGGCAGCTTGCAGATCTAAATGTAGTAAAATCATGCTTACCAATAAAATAATCTGCAGCCTGTTGCATTAATGAAATATCTAATCTTTGGTTTATGTGTGCATGAGTATTACTATGGAAAGTAAGAGGGCTTTGTCGATTTATAATTTTATATCTGTAATACCTCATTATTGCTGAGAATCTAGCATCAAAATTATCTGGAACTTTTTCAACATTTAAAATACTAATTTTCTCATACTTTAGGTAGAAATTTATAGCATGGATTATCGTATTCAGATCTTTCTCCTCGTCCAAGTCGAAGTGAGCTATTTGTCCCGAAGCGTGTACACCAGAGTCAGTTCTTCCGGCACCATTTACAGTTACTTTCATACCACAAAATTTTTCTATTGCTTGCTCAATGTTAGCTTGAATTGATGATGAGTTTTCCTGTCTTTGCCAGCCGGAATAGTTTGTCCCATCATACTCGATGTGTAGTTTATATCTCATTTATGGTCATTGTTGCTATTGATTGAGTATGCTTCCCTTAATAATTTTGGTCCCACGTAGAAATTCTCCAATTTGGATTGGATTCTTGCCTTCCTTCTGAACTAGTATAGGGGTAATTGATTTGTCAGAGCAGGCAATCGTTAGATTACTATCCAATATTTCACCAGGTGAACCAGACAAGTTATTTTCACTCGCATCGAGAATTCTTACTCTAAAACTATTCTCTCCATCTATATAGCTAAACCACCCACCAGGATATGGGCTAAGCCCTTTTATTAAATTCAAAACATTCCTGCATGGTTTATTAAAGTTGATTTTAGTTTCCTCTTTGAAGATTTTTTTTGCATATGTGATGCCTTTTTCTTTTTGCCTTACAAATTTAATACTTCCATTTGATAATTCTGTTAGAGAATCTATAAGAAGTTGCGCTCCAATTTCAGATAATCTTGCCGCAAGTGTGGCGTAATTATCATCCATATTTATTGGTGTTTCGATATATTTGCAAATATCGCCTGTATCAAGACCTTCATCTAACCTAATAATATTAACTCCAGTGACCTTATCTCCTTCAATTAGGGCTCTTTGGATTGGTGCTGCACCTCTCCACCGGGGTAGAAGTGAAGGGTGAATATTGAGAAAACCATATCTTGGAATAGATAGAAACTTTTTAGGGATAATTAATCCATATGATACAACAACCCCTATATCAGGGCTTAATTGGCTCAGTGATCTAATTTCATCTTCATCTGTAAAATTGTATGGGGTTTTGATTAATAATTCATGCTCTTCTGCAATCTTGTAAATTGGAGATTTAGTGAATTTCATTCCACGCCCTGATCTTTTTGGAGGCTGAGTATACACTGCAGCAATTTCATGATGGGAGGAAAGAAGACTCTTAAGAGCTGGAACTCCAAATTCAGACGAACTCATATAAACTAATCGCATTGTAAAAACTTTAATTTTTTCGGTTATTTATTTTCTTAAATTTTTTTTCTATTGAAGACTTTTTGAGCCTTGATAGATAATCTATGAATAATTTACCATCTAGGTGATCTATTTCATGTTGTATACATGTTGCAAGAATTCCTTCACATTCAAGTTCTTTGGTTGTGCCTTTTTTGTCTAAAAACCTTACTTTACATTTAGATGGTCTTTCTATCTCCTCATAATATTCTGGAATAGACAGGCATCCTTCTTTATAGGAGCTTTTTTCTTCAGATCTCCAAATAATTTCTGGGTTAATAAAATAATGGGGGTTTTTTTTCGTTTCTTGATTGTAGTCACAATCAATCACAACCAGTCTTTTTTTTATACCTACCTGAATTGCAGCAAGTCCTATACCTGGGGCTGCGTACATGGTTTCTGCCATATCATCAAGAGTTTTAATAATATTTCTATCTATATTTGTAACTTCTTCAGATCTCTCTCGAAGTATTTTATTAGGAATTGTAAGAATTTGATGGATCATAAATTACTCTATATTAAATTAGTATTTTAATTGAAAACATATTAAAATAAATAGTACAATCTACAAATTAAGAAAAAATGCCTGATACCATATTAATAATTCTAATTATATTAGCAATTTCAACAATTTTAATATTTTTACTGCTGATTCAAAGTAAAAAAAATAGCAGAGTCTCAGTTAATGAAATTACACAGTTGTTGAAACAAAATAATGAATTAGATTTGAAAATTAAATCTTTAGCGGACTTATTTAATGGAAATCATGATAGATTAAGAAATTCCATAGATGAGGTAAAAGATAAGATTAATCAGAAGGTACAAGAAGAATTAAAAGAAAGTCGTGAGAAAACACACGCAGATTTGACTAAATTATCTGAAAGACTCGCAGTCATTGATAATGCTCAAAAAAATATTACTGACTTATCAAATAATGTAATTGATTTACAAGGGATTTTATCTAATAAGCAACAAAGAGGGGCCTTTGGTCAGGGCAGAATGGAGTCAATAATTGCGGACGCATTGCCAAATAATCTCTTCTCATTTCAACATACTTTAACAAATGGGAAAAGACCTGATTGCATAATTAGGATGCCAAACTCAAATGAGGTTATAGCAATTGATTCAAAATTTCCTCTAGAAAGTTTTGATCAACTGAGATCTGCAAAATCATCAGAAGAAATAAAAAAAGCTAGTTCAAGGATAAAAATAGATGTTTTGAGGCATGTTAGTGATATAGCTGAAAAATATAAAGTTCCAGGAGAGGTAAGAGAGCCATTGGTTATGTTTATTCCATCTGAGTCGATTTATGCGGATTTATATGAAAATTTTGGAGATATTATTCAAAAAGCATATAGGACTGGAATCACAATTGTTTCTCCCAATTCACTAATGTTAACAGTGCAAACTCTTCAAACATTAATACGTGATGCCCAAATGCAAAAGCAATTAGGTATTATAAAAAGTGAGGTTGGTAATATCTTACTTGATGTAGACAGATTAACTAACAGGGTACAAGACCTACAAAAACATTTTAATCTAGCCAATAACGATATTGAAAAGATAATCGTTTCATCAAAAAAAATTGCAACAAGCGGACGTAAAATTGATCTGATTGAAGAAGCACCAAACGATCAAAATTTAATCAATAAAGATAAAACTAAAGATTAGTCAGCATCCGTTCTAGATAAAATTGCTTGTGTGAGTGTTCCATCATCTAAATAATCAAGTTCTCCACCAATTGGAATACCATGTGCTAATTTTGTAATTCTAATATTATACTTACTCAATAGATCACTCAAAAAATGCATTGTAGTTTGACCATCGATAGTTGCACTAAGCGCAAGTATAACTTCCTCAATATTATTATTTTCAATTCTATGTGCTAATTTATTTATATTTAGCTCTTCAGGGCCTATTCCATCCAGTGCATTAAGCACACCTCCTAGAATATGATAGTAACCTTTTATCGCTCCTGCTCTCTCAATTGCCCACAAATCAGCTACTTCTTCAACAACACATAGAATCTTATCATTACGATTTAGATTGCTGCATATCGAGCATGGAGACTTCAGATCGATATTATTACAGACTTGGCAAAGCACTATTTTTTCATAAATCTCAATGAGTGAATCTTTCAATGGTAAAAGAAGTTGTTCTTTTCTTTTGATCAGCTCAAGTGCAGCTCTCCTCCCAGATCTGGGACCAAGTCCAGGTAGTTTTGATAATAAACGAATAAAATTATCTATCTCGTTAATTTCTTTAGAAGACATTATTTAGAAACCAAGATTGAAGCCAGGAGGAAGGGGTAGCCCCCCAGTTATTTCTTTCATTTTTTTTGCTACCTCATAATTGATTTTTGTTTTTGCATCACTGAATGCTGCGATTATGAGATCCTCAACTATTTCTTTTTCACTTGCAACTAAAATACTAGGATCAATGTCAATTTTTTTTAGCTCTCCATTACCATTGACTATAACTTTAACAAGACCACCACCCGAAGAACCTTCACATTCTATATTTTCAATATTTTCTTTCGCGGATTTCATTTTATCCTGTAATTTATTTGCTTGTTTCATAATTTCAGAAAAATCCATTATTAATCCTTTCTAAATATTATCTTCTTCACTTATTATTTTAGCATCAGGAAAGTGCTTTTTTATATTTTCTATAGTTAAGCTTTCTCCATTTATTTGGGAGGTCTTCCCAATAAAGTTTATGTCCCATTTGATATTTGTAAGGTTTTGAAGTGTTGTTTGTAATAAATTGATAATGTCTTCGTTAATCTCATCATTTGAGGTTAAATCTATTTGACCAATCCTATATTCAATAACTTCAAACTTATCTATATCTGTTATCAATCTCATGTCATTTTCAATTAATAATGATTTCATATCTTCATAAGACTCAGGAATGATAAGTTCCTCTATTGGATTCTCTGTGAGTTCGCTGTTTTTTTTTGTTTCTGACTTAATCACATTATCATCAGTTTCATTATCACTCATTCTGTTTTCAATTTTTGATATAATGTCCTCTATAGGAGGTAATTGATTTGAATAACATAATTTTATCAAAAGCATTTCAAGTGAAATGCTTTGATCGAAGGAATTTTTTATTTCTGTGTTTCCTTTCAACAATATTTGCCACATGTGTACGAGTGTTGAAATATCAACATCACTAATTATTGATTTAATTTCTAAATGTTGTTCGCTGGACAAAACATCACTTTGTGTTGAAATGCCGAGTTTGATCATTGAAGCAATATGAGTGATTTTTGATAAATCTCTTACCAATGATAAGGGCTCAAAACCATTTTCATATATTTGTTTTATTTTCTCTGTTATTTCAGTTGATTTGCTCTCAATAAGTTTCCCGAATAAGCTAATTACAAAATTAACATCATTAAGGTTGAGCATTTCATATAACATCTCAGATGTTATATTACCATCACAGAGTGATGATGCTTGATCAAGAATGGATAGGGCATCCCTCATTGAACCTTCAGAAGATGCGCAAATGATATTGATACTGTCATTATCTATATTTATCGACTCTTTTTCACTAATAACTCTGAGATAATCGCTCATAATAGGAGTATTAATTCTTTTTAAATTAAATTTTTGACATCTTGATAAAATTGTAATGGGGATTTTTTCAATTTCAGTAGTTGCAAATATAAAGATAACATGTTGGGGGGGTTCTTCTAATATTTTCAATAAGCCATTAAATGCCTGTTTTGATAACATATGAACTTCATCAATTATAAATATCTTATACTTTGCCATTGTTGGTTTTGTTTGAGCGAAATTTATAATCTCACGTACATGATCTATGCCGGTATTTGAGGCTGCATCCATTTCAAAAACATCAGGATGGCGAGACTCTATGATTGCCTCACAGTTCAATCCAATCTTATCTAAATGAATTGAAGGCGTGTATTCATTGCTATTCAAGGTATAATTTAGTGTTCGTGCCAGAATACGAGCTGTAGTAGTTTTACCAATGCCCCTAATTCCCGTGAATAGGTAGGCATGATGGATTCTACCTGATTGGATTGAGTTTGAAATGGTGCTAACCATGCTATCTTGACCAATAAGTTCAGCAAAAGAACTTGGCCTATATTTCCTTGCAAGAATTTTATAGTCTGTGTTAGGCAACTTACTCTTCTCAGTATTCAATGAAAATAAAGTGAGAAGTCAGTTGTTGACCCGTAAGAAAATCGTTGGGGCTGCTTCCTTCCAGACCTGACCCGATTGGCGACAATTACGTCCAATACTAACTTCTCGGTATTAAGTATAACAAATGAATTTTGATATTGGTACTAATACTTGTTGTTTATACTTGTCTTATCTGCTTCTATTTTAGAAAGTTTTCTTGGTTGTTTATTTTTTTTCTCATATCACTTGCATAATAAACGCCAAGAATTCTTAATTCACTTGAAAAGAAGTCTAATTCTTCTAGGGCCAATCTTACGTTTTCATCGTGGGGATGTCCTTCAATATCAACATAGAACTGCGCTGCAGAAAAGCTACCCCCAATAATATATGACTCTAGTTTTGTTAAGTTTACACTATTTGTAGCAAAACCACCCATAGCTTTATAAAGTGCTGCAGGAACGTTCCTAACTCTAAATACCATACTAGTAATTGTAGGTTTTTTATTTGGTTCTGCGTCATCAGGTTCAGCTGATAATATTATAAATCTTGTAGTATTATGATTTGCGTCTTCAACATTCCTTTTTAAAATTTTTAATCCATAGAAATCTGCAGCAAGTTCACTTGCTAATACAGCAGTGGTTATATCATTGTTTTCAGATATTATCTTTGCGGAACCTGCAGTATCTGCAGCAACTATTTTATCAAGTTTTAATTTTGAAATAATATCTCTGCATTGACCTAATGCATGACGATGGCTCATCACATTTTTTATTGTTTTTTCAGAAGCACCATCAACAACAATTAATTGATGTTCTATTGGAAGAAAAAATTCATCAACAATATAGAGATCTGAAGTTGGTAATAGATAATGGATATCTGCTACTCTTCCAGCAAGAGAATTTTCGATTGGAATCATAGCATACTTAACTTCTTTATTTTTTACTTTCGCAAAGGCATCCTCAAAAGTTGCGGCTGGGATAGGTTCCATATCAGGGTATTTTTTTTGACAAGCAATATGAGAATACGCTCCCATCTCTCCTTGGAAAACAATTTTTTTATTCATTATTTATACCTAATTATCAGAAATATTACTTAATCTTTCTACATCATCTATTGTATCAATGCTAATGATTTTATCTTTTACTAAAAGTAGATTAATTTTCATTGATCCCTCCAAGGCCCTTAGTTGTTCCAATTTCTCTGTAGTTTCAAGTGTTGATGGATCCATAGACACAAATTGATCTAATGCATTTCGTTTATAAATATATATACCAATGTGTTCAAAAAATACATTAGCGTCGTAGGGAATGGCTGCCCGTGAAAAGTAGAGGGCATTCAGTTCATTGTTTTTATCTCTATGTGTTGCTATTTTAACAATATTAGGATTGTTAACCTCATTTCTATCGTCAATTTCTCTGTAATAAGTCAAGATATCAGCATTTGTATTTCTAATTTTATCTATGCCAAGATTAATTATATTGTATGTGATGTTAGGAAGATCGCCCTGTAGGTTTATTATATATTTGTATTTTTTTTCATTATCTAGTTTATAAAGAGCCTCATAAATTCTATCAGTGCCGCTTTGATGGGTAGTACTTGTAATAATTGCTTGGCCACCCTCTTTGCTAATAACCTCTGCTATCTCTGGAGAGTCTGTTGCAACCACAACTCTGTCAGCCTTCGTTTTTTTCGCTTTATCCCATACATGAAGTATCATCTCCCTTCCATTAATTTTTAATAAGGGTTTTCTTGGTAGTCTTGAAGAACCAATTCTTGCAGGTATAATAATAATCGTATCGTTCATTTTAATTGATTTATATTCATTAACAAAATTTATGATATTAAATATCAATATTATTGAATATTAGTAAATTTTTTTGTGGTTTTAAAGAACCATTTAATATATAAAAATATTGAATTTGGATGCACTCATATGGATAGTTTTGAAATAAATAAAATAGTTGGAGCTTTACTTGGTACTGCTTTATTTATTCTTGTTCTAACTATTGTTGCAGATTTTTTCTATCACGAGGATGAGCTTGAGCAACAGGCATATATAGTAGATGTTCCAGTTGAGGCTGAACAACTAATGGATGAAGTTGAGATCGTTGAGATAAACGTTATGGAACTACTTGTTCTTGCAAGCGCTGAAAATGGAGAAAAAGTAGCAAAAAAATGCGTTTCATGCCATAATTATGAAGCAGGAGCTCCAAACAAAATTGGACCAAATCTCTATAATATTGTTGATCGTCAAATGGCTAGTGTGGATGGATTTGCTTATTCAGGCGCTCTAGCTGAAAAAGGTTCAAATAGTGAGGCTTGGACATTTGATAATTTATTTCATTTTCTTGAAAATCCAAAAAAATGGTTACCTGGAACTATCATGGGTTATGCAGGTATTAGAAAACCTGAAGATAGAGCCGATTTAATTGCTTATCTTCATAATATATCTCCCGACTCAACATCTAAGATTGAATAATACATTCTTTTAAATTAGACATTAGAAATATAATAAATTATATTTATCCTATGTTTAAAAAACTAAATATTTTAGCATTTTTAATTACATTCCTAACTCAATCTGTATATGCAAATGCAGACGACAGTTCCCAGCATATCACGACTGAAAATATAAGTTGGATGTATGGTTTAACACTTGGCGATGATCTTAAATACAGTGAAGATTTTCAATATTTTGATTATGTAAATCCTGAAGCACCAAAAAGGGGGACTCTTGTTCAAGCAGCCATAGGTTCTTTCGATACCTTAAACCCATTCAATATGAAGGGAGTTCCAGCGATTGGGAGTAGCTATTACATATACGATAGTCTATTAAAAAATTCTGATGACGAGCCATTCTCTTATTATGGGTTGTTGGCTGAAGGCGTATATCATCCTGAAGATTATTCATACGTGATATTTAAAATTAGAGATGATGCTAGATGGCATGATGGGCAGAGAATAACCGCACAAGATGTTAAATGGTCACTTGAAACACTCAAAGAAATAAATCCAAATTACAAGTATTATTACAATAATGTTGTCGATATTGATGTTTTATCAGACAAAATAATAAGATTTAATTTTGACATATCAGGAAATAGGGAGCTGCCATTAATTACGGGTCAATTCCCAATCCTACCTAAACACTATTGGGAGAGTGATGGACGTTTGTTTGGAGATACTACGCTAGATTTTCCACTAGGTTCAGGCGCATATAAGTTTAAAGAAGTAAATGTTAATAAAAACGTTGTATATCAAAGAGTAACAGATTATTGGGGTAAAGATTTGTCAGTCAATAAGGGGTTTCATAACTTTGATGAGCTGGTTTTTGAGTATTTTAGAGATAGACAAGTTCAGCTTGAGGCATTTAAAGCAAGTGAAATAGATATTGTATTCGAAAATTCCTCAAAAAGATGGGCTACGGGGTATGATTTTACTGCAAAGGACGATGGTGATGTCAAACTTGAAGTATTTAAACTAAGTAATGTTCAAGGGATGCAGGCTTTTGCCATGAACCTAAGAAGAGATAAGTTTAAGGATATTTCTGTAAGAAAAGCATTAAATCTAGCATTTGATTTTGAATGGCTAAACTCTAATTTGTTTTATAATCAATATCAAAGGATTGATAGTTTCTTTGATAATTCTGAGCTAGAATCTGTTTTTTTGCCAGAAGGTAGGGAGAATGAAATATTGCTTGAAGTTAGTAATTTAGTTCAAGATGATGTGTTTAATAAGGAGTACAAAAACTCTGTTGGGGGAACAACTCAAAATATTAGAAATAATCTCAAATCAGCACAAATTCTTCTAAAAGAAGCAGGCTATGATATAAATGATGGAAAATTAACCAATAAGTCAGATGGACAACCTTTTGTGATTGAGTTTTTAATTTCACAACCGGATATGGAGAGGATAATCAGTCAATTTCAAACAAACCTGAGATCAATTGGTATTGAGTCAAGTATAAGACTTGTTGATACCGCACAATATCAGGAGAGAATCGATCAATTTGATTTTGATTTAGTTGTGGCGACCTTTCCTCAAAGCTTATCTCCAGGGAATGAACAGAGGGATTATTGGGGATCTGAATCTGCAACCTCAGCTGGCAGCAGAAATATTATTGGTATACAAAATGAAGCCGTTGATGTTCTGATTGATAAAATAATATACTCTGAGACTAGAGCAGATTTGATTGCTTCTACGAAAGCATTAGATAGAGTTCTTAAGTGGAATTACTATGTTATACCTCATTATTACTCAGAGGGACTTAGAATTGCTAGGTGGGATATTTTTGGATTTAATGAAAATTTGCCAGCATACAATGTCAATTTACTCACTTGGTGGAGTAAATAACTATTCGCATCGTTATCTAATATAAAATAAGATGTTTGTATATACTCTCCGAAGACTATTCCTAATTATACCTACTATATTGGGAATTATGGCAATAAGCTTCTTAATTATCCAATTTGCACCTGGTGGTCCAATAGAGAGGATCATATCTCAAATTGATGGTACTGATAATTCTGCACTTTCTCGTGTTTCGGGTGGCTTCAATGGTGATTTTACACAAAGTGGACAAAACGCAGATATAAATAATAAGTATAGAGGCAGCCAAGGATTAGATCCAGAATTTATATTAGAATTAGAGAAACAATTTGGATTCGATAAACCCCCTTTAGAAAGATTTTATCAAATGATCACAAATTATATAAGATTCGATTTTGGTGAAAGTTATTACAGAGATATTAGGGTAATTGATTTGATTATTGAAAAACTTCCTGTCTCTATATCACTAGGGCTTTGGATGACTCTAATTTCATACTTAATTTCAATTCCACTCGGCATGATGAAAGCGATTAGGGATGGAACCAAGTTTGATCTCTGGACTTCCACAATAATAGTCATAAGCTATGCATTGCCAGGTTTTCTTGTAGCTATTTTCTTAATTATATTTTTTGCTGGAGGAAGCTATTTTGATTGGTTTCCTCTTAGGGGGCTAACATCAGATAATTTTAATGAGCTTAGCATACTTGGAAAAGTTATTGATTATATCTGGCATATAACATTACCTCTTTTATCAATGGTTTTGGCAGCTTTTGCAACCACAACTTTACTAACAAAAAATTCATTTCTTGATGAGATAGGAAAGCAGTATGTATTGACTGCAAGAGCAAAGGGACTTACTGAGAAGCAAGTTTTAAAAAGGCATGTTTTTCGAAATGCGATGTTAATTATAGTTTCTGGATTCCCTGCAGCTTTCATTTCTGCATTTTTTACAGGATCACTTTTAATTGAGACAATATTCTCACTTGATGGACTTGGTTTATTAAGCTTTGAGTCAATCGTAAATAGAGACTATGCAGTTGTATTTGCATCACTTTATATATTTTCTTTCATTGGATTAATCATCAATCTTATATCTGATTTAATATACCATTGGATAGATCCAAGAATAGATTTTGAAAAAAGGGAATTATGAGGGTTAGTCGTAAATTATGATTGGTATTAAAAATAATCTTTCGCCTATAACATATAGGAGGATTGGAAATTTTAGAAAAAACAAGCGTGCATTCATATCTTTAAGGCTCTTTCTTGTTTTGTTTATTATTACATTGATTTCTGAATTTTTAATAAACGACAAACCCATATTAGCCTTTTATAAAGGGGAACTATTATTCCCTACAGTGGTGGATTATCCTGAAGAAAAATTTGGAGGCTTTCTTGCTGTAACAGATTATAGGGATCCATTTATATCAGACGAAATCATCAGAAATGGTTGGATGATATGGCCTATAGTAAGGTATCATTATAAGACAATAAATTATGAATTACCAGTGCCTGCCCCCTCACCACCATCATTCTTACTTGACAAAGAAACACGATGTCAAAATTATTCATTGGGGATTGATGATAGGAGATGCACAATTTGGAATTGGAACTGGTTGGGGACTGATGATCAGGGACGAGATGTATTGGCGAGGTTAGCATATGGTTTTCGTATATCTATAATATTTGGTTTGCTTTTAACTATTCTATCATCTGCTATTGGTATTTTTATGGGAGCAATTCAAGGTTTCTTTGGAGGCTTAACGGATCTTATCACTCAGAGATTCATTGAAATATGGAATTCCATACCATCATTATATCTATTAATAATTATTTCAGCAGTTATTACCCCATCATTTTGGTTACTTCTTTTCATTCTTTTATTATTCTCTTGGGTAAGCTTGGTTGGAGTTGTTAGAGCAGAGTTTTTAAGATCTCGAAACTTTGAGTATGTACTGGCTGCCCACGCATTAGGTGTATCAAATATGAAGATTATGTTTAAACATTTGCTTCCAAATGCGATGGTTGCAACTTTAACTTTTCTTCCATTTATACTTAATGGATCAATTGTCACTCTTACTTCTCTAGATTTTCTGGGATTTGGAATGCCTCCAGGTTCCGCATCTCTTGGAGAATTATTAGCACAAGGAAAAAATAATATTCATGCTCCGTGGTTAGGTTTGACTAGTTTTTTTGGGATAGCTATTTTACTCAGTCTACT
Organism: uncultured Alphaproteobacteria bacterium; assembly: GCA_938074435.1. Classification (GTDB taxonomy): domain Bacteria; phylum Pseudomonadota; class Alphaproteobacteria; order Rhizobiales; family TMED25; genus TMED25. Next base: position 23,978 of record CALJEH010000065.1, on the reverse strand, counting down.
AATCTTTATTGGTGAAGGCGTAAGGGACGCATTTGACCCACGAAAGGTTTTTGTAGACTGAGATGAAAAATTTATTAGAAATAAAAAATTTTAACATGAAGTTTAAAGGTTTAACTGAAGCAGATTTTCAAATTAGTGATGTTGAGATTAATATACCAGAAGGGAAGACAATTGCAATTGTTGGGGAATCTGGTTCTGGAAAGACTCTGACAGCACTGTCTATACTTGGTTTAAACCCTAATTCATCAATAATACAAAATAATAGTCAGATAATATTTGATAAAAAAGATTTGACTAAGATTCCATCAGATCAACTTAATAAAATTCGTGGTAACAAAATTTCAATGGTCTTTCAAGAACCATTAAGTTCTCTAAATCCCCTTCATACAGTTGAAAAACAGATAAGTGAGGGAATGTTAGTTCATAAATTAGCTAATAAGAATGAAATAAGAAATAAAGTAATTGAGTTAATGAAAAAAGTTATGATTAGTGATCCCGAAAGTAAACTTGCTAGATATCCACATCAACTATCTGGTGGAGAAAGGCAGAGAGTTATGATAGCAATGGCACTATCGAATAACCCTAAACTATTAATTGCAGATGAACCAACAACAGCATTAGATGTAACAATACAATATGAAATTTTAAATTTATTAAAATCATTACAGGATGAATTAAACTTAGCAATTCTGTTTATTACACATGATCTTGGTATAGTAAAAGACTTTTCTGATTTTGTTTATGTTATGCAGGATGGAAAAGTTGTTGAAAGTGGTGAGGTTGAGGGTATATTCCAAAATCCAAAAAAATCTTACACAAAACAACTTGTAAATGCGCGCAGACTTCAGCTTAAAAAGAAAAAAATGAATAAATCGCTTGAGATTTTCAAGGTAGAGAATTTATCTGTAAATTATATACAAAAAAAACCTCTAATGAAGACACAAACAAATGAGATCTTAAAGAATATTAATTTCTCAATCAATTTGGGTGAAACAGTTGGACTTGTGGGAGAGTCAGGTTCAGGCAAGACAACTATAGGATTATCAATACTTAGACTAATCAAGAGTCAAGGAAAGATTGTTTTCATGGGTCAAGATTTTTCAAAATTAAATCGCATTCAATTGAATTCAAAAAGAAAAGATCTCCAAATTGTATTTCAAGATCCTTATGGTTCATTATCACCTAGGATGACAATAGGACAAATAATTGAAGAGGGGTTAATTTCACAGAAGATAGAATTAAGTTCTAGTAAAAGATTAGATATGACTTATGAAATACTCAAAGATGTAGGACTCTCAATACAGCACATTAACAGGTATCCTCATGAATTCTCAGGAGGACAAAGACAGAGAATTGCAATTGCAAGAGCTATAATTTTAAGACCTAAGCTACTTATTTTAGATGAGCCAACAAGTTCTCTCGACTCAACAGTTCAGCTTCAAATTCTAAACCTTTTGATAAATTTACAGGAGAAATATAACACAGCATACCTATTTATTAGTCATGATTTAAGGGTGATTAGGTACATAGCTGATAGAGTCTTTGTAATTAATTCTGGAAATATAATCGAGTCTGATTATACAGAGAATATCTTCAATAGACCAAAGAATGATTATACAAAGAAATTAATATCCTCCGCTTTACTTGACTGAAATGTTCTTATTTTTTCATCAATCCTTTTAGTAGAGATTATTATCTTGTTAACTTTCTCGAGATTTCTTTTTACTTTATTAAAATTTTCAATTCTTGTGTCCATTGTGGTCATATTACTATGCAAAATTTTGTTGGGTTTAATATAAATTCCAACATGCCCCTCCCAGAAAATTATGTCACCATTTTTAAGATCTTTATAATCCGGAGCCATCTCAATTTGACTACCAAGTACTTCTATTTGATCCTTAGTATCCCTAGGGCATTTAATACCAAGAGAATGCAGAGAAGTTTGTATTAATCCAGAACAATCTACTCCAAGAATAGTTCTGCCACCCCATTTATAAGGTGTTCCAATATATGAGGATGCTATTTTTACAAAATCATCTGCTATAGTCATTTTTTTTGAAAGAGATACATGAGCTTCATTTATGTATCCAATTCCAGAATCGACCTCAAAAAACCCATTCAAGTTGTTTGTTTTTTTTATAATACGCGAATTTCTGAATAAAGTGTTTATTATTGGGGACTTTGGATCCGGCTCTGAATATATGCTTGCGCAATTAGAATTAATATACAATCGAGTGGCATTGAGGTTAATTTCGTCTTTACGTAGAGCACTTCTTGGTAGATAACCGGAGTAATTATCTGTAAGTAACCTACCAAAAACCCAATTTTCCAAGTCTTCTTCAACTTGAAAAAATTCACCATAGATTGCCTCAGAAACTGTCTCAGATAGGAAGCTTGGCTCTTTTTTGATATCAATTAAATTATGAATAAGGTGATAAATATTAATATTGCACCAATATGTTATTAATTTTTAATATGATCGACTAATAATTGATAAATAGCCCTAATACCTTGTGCTGCCCCACCTTTTGGAATATTAGAATTTGTCCCATTATTCCATGAATAAACATCAAAATGGAGATAAGTTTCTGTATTTTTGATAAACTTTTTTAAGAATTCTGCTGCAACTATAGATCCTGCAAATGGAGTATTTGGTGAATTATTTATATCAGATATATCATTATTAAGCCATTTGCCATAGGGCTCAAAAAATGGCATTTGCCAGACAGGATCTTGAACCTTAAATGATAGATCTTGTAAAGTAGCTGCAATTTGTTTGTTTGTTGAGAAGAAAGGAACTATCTCAGGACCCATAGCTACTCTAGCAGCTCCTGTTAATGTTGCCATATCAATGATTATTTCAGGATTTTCTTCATCGGCTAATGTCAAAGAGTCAGCAAGTATTAATCTACCTTCAGCATCAGTGTTCCCAATTTCAACTGTTGTTCCATTACGAGATTTTAAAATATCACCTGGTCTGAAAGAGTTACCTGAAATGGAGTTCTCCACAATAGGTATTAGAACTCTGAGATTTATATCAACTTTATTGAGAATAAGCATACTTGCAAGTCCTAAAATATTTGCAGCACCACCCATATCCTTTTTCATCAATAACATACCAGATGATGGCTTTATATCTAACCCACCAGTATCAAAAGTTACACCTTTACCTATCAATGTTATCTTTTTACTATTTTTTTTGCCCCATTGGATATCAATCAGACGCGGTGGGTGGTCACTTGCTTTACCAACTTCGTAAATTAATGGAAGATTTTTTTTAATAAGTTCCTTACCAGAAATCTCATGTACTTTACAACCCAAATCATCAAAATATTCTCTAATAGTTTTTGCAAAGTTTTCTGTAGTTAATACATTAGCAGGATGGTTAATTAAATCCATTGTGAAGAAAATACTTTTAACTAGATTTTGTACTTCCTTTGAAATTTTTTCTGGTAGGTATAATTTAGAATTATTTTTTTGTGATGAATTGTAGCTATAGAAACCAAGTGCCCAGCTAAGATAAGGAAGAGTCGAACCTTCTTCTAGGTTGGAGAAATGGTAGCTTTTATTGGGTAAACACTTAGATAATTTATAACAAAAAAAATCACGATAAACATCATTTGAGTCACTTCTTCCTACAAGTATCTTTTCAATCTGTCCATCACTTGATGGAATAATCAGAAATTGCCCTGGAGATGCCTTAAAATCGTTTTCATGGATCCAATTCTGGTGTTCTTTGTGATTATTCAAGAAATTAGATAAATCATGGCTATTTAAGATATTGATCTCTATGGAATTTTTTTTAACTTTTGTAAACATATCCAGCCTATAAAATAGATTTAGTAAATATTAGCATCCAGTCCTGCGGCAATGGTTGCCCCAAGATTAAAACATTCTTTCTTAAAATCATTTCTCCAAACACCTTTTAATATAAGTGGTTTTTGAATTTCTTTCCACTTCAATCCTGTAATAATTTTTTTTAGGTTAATTTCAGAACCGGTCCCATCATGACCTGCTCGAATATAAATTGCATGGGGAAGTCCATTCGTTTTATCCAGGCACTTATAGTAGTTTCTATCAAAAAAATCCTTGATTATTCCACTCATGTACCCAAGGTTTTCTGTTGTACCTATTATTATTGCAGAAGATTCAGATATTAACTCGTAATCGACATTTATGGCATTATGTGCAACAATTTCAAGATCTTTTGCATTTATTGATTTTGCGCCTGTCTCAACTTCGTCTAATAAAATTTTAGTATTTTTTGATGGGAGATTTGACACAATTAGAAGTTTTTTTTTCATTTATATAGAGTAAATAACTAATAAAGGATTTTCAATATATTCTTTTTCTATATATATTGAACAAATGGTGCCGCAGGAGTGGATTGAACACTCGACCTCACCCTTACCAAGGGTGCGCTCTACCACTGAGCTACTGCGGCTTAATATTATATTGGCAAAATAGTTTGTCAAAAACACTAGTTATTCGACAATATGGCAAAATTGAAAAAAAAAGACAATCAAAAATTAGCTAGGGCGTTAAAAGAAAATCTTAAGAAAAGAAAAGCTCAAGCAAATATGCTGAAAGAAAAAAATCAGAAGTCGAGTGATAAAAAAGATGGTTAAAATTCGTATTATTGGTGGGACACCATTAGAAGGATCTATTCAAATCTCTGGTTCAAAAAATGCATCACTACCGATTATGATAGCGAGTATCTTGACGGATCAAGAACTGATCCTGGATAATCTTCCAAATTTAAGTGATATTAGTAGACTAGAATTAATACTGAGTAATTTAGGAGCAGTTATTGAACGAGGTGAAAATTCTCAAGCTTCGATTAACCAAAATAATACTAATGGATCAAGAACACGTATAAAATTACAAGAATTTTTAAGCTTGAATGCTGATTATGAAAATGTATCAAAGATGAGGGCTAGTTTTCTTGTCTTAGGTCCTTTACTGGCAAGAGAGAAATTTGCAAAGGTTTCAATGCCTGGTGGATGTGCCATCGGAACAAGACCGGTTGATATCCACCTGGATGGGCTTAAAAAATTAGGAGCAGAAATAGAAATAGAAAAGGGCTATGTAATTGCTCGTGCAAGAAATGGGCTTACAGGTGCAAATATTAATTTAAAAAAACAGTCAGTTGGAGCAACTCAAAATTTAATGATGGCAGCATGCTTGGCTCGAGGTGAGACAACAATATCAAATGCCTCTATGGAACCAGAAACAAAAGATTTAATTATTTTCCTTAATAAAATGGGGGCAAATATTCAGGTATCAGGTAACAACACTATATTTATTCAAGGTCAAGAAAGATTAGGCGGTGCAAATCATAAAATTATGGCAGATAGAATTGAAGCCGGAACTTATGCAATAGCTTGTTGTGCAACAGGAGGTAGAGTTACACTCAATAATTGTGATGATGAAACACTTGAATTACCACTGAGATTACTTCAAGAAATTGGATGTAATGTAAGAAAAACAGGTGAGGGTATTTTAGTTGAAAATAAAAATAAGGAATTATCTCCGATTGAAATTACAACACAACCATACCCAGGATTTCCAACCGATTTACAGGCACAATTTATGGCACTACTCACACAAGCTAAGGGGGTATCAATAATAAATGAAAAAATTTTTGAAAATAGATTTATGCATGTGCAAGAATTAGTTAGAATGGGAGCGAATATTATATTAGATGGTGATAAAGCGATAATTAGCGGTAAGTCGACCCTTATTGGTGCACAAGTTATGGCAACTGATTTAAGGGCATCTGTTTCGCTGGTTATTGCTGGATTAACAGCAATAGGAGAGACTGTCATAGATAGAGTTTATCATCTTGATAGGGGTTTTGACTCACTTGAAAAAAAATTATCCAATTGCGGTGCAATTATTGAGAGAATAGTATAGATAAGAAATAAAATGAATAAAATTTACCATTATGACGACAAAGACTCAATGGAGCAATTTTTTGAGTTAAATAAAAAAAGACAATCGAATTTTAATGATGTCGTAAAAGACGTTAATAATATAATTAATTCAGTAAAAGAAAATGGTGACGCAGCACTAATTGAATTTACAAACAAATTTGATAAAAATAAGCTAAACCAAAATGATCTGCTAATCCCAAACAAAATGATAGAGGATAGTTACAAAAATATAAGTTCTGATCTTAGAAACTCACTCGATTTTGCTTATAAAAGGATTTTCAATTATCACAAAAAACTCAAACCTACGGATATTAAATATAAGGATAATGTAGATACAAAGATTGATTTGAAATGGACACCAATTCAGTCAGTCGGTTTATATGTTCCAGGTGGGAAAGCAATATATCCAAGCTCTGTATTGATGAACGCTATTCCAGCAATAGTTGCAGGTGTTGACAGAATTGCAATGGTTACACCATCAATTAATGGGACTATCAATGAACCTATATTAGCTGCAGCACATATATGTGGAATAAAAGAAATTTATCGTATTGGAGGAGCTCAAGCAATAGCTGCTCTTGCATATGGGACCTCTTTTATTCAGAAAGTTGATATGATTGTTGGTCCAGGTAATAGTTATGTTGCTGGAGCTAAGAAACAGGTATTCGGTGATGTTGGGATTGATATGGTTGCAGGTCCTTCAGAGGTTGTTGTAGTTGCTGAAGAGGATATGGAGCTTGATTGGGTAGTAGAAGATCTCTTTGCTCAGGCCGAACATGATGATAATGCACAATCAATATTGATAACGAAAGACATCAAATTTGCTTCAAAAATTATTGATGAAATTAAAAATAGGCTAAGTCATTTTGATGATAACTCAACACTTAAAAAAAGTTGGAATCAATATGGGAGTATAATTGTTTGCAGAAGCAATACTGATATTTCAGAATTAATTAATTATTTAGCACCAGAGCATCTAGAATTATGTACTGATTATGCATCAGATCTAATTCCTAACATAAAGAACGCCGGAGCAATATTTATTGGAAAATACACACCAGAAGCATTAGGCGATTACGTTGTTGGAACAAATCATGTTTTGCCAACGCTACAATCAGCACGTTTCTCATCCGGTCTTTCAGTTCAGAATTTCATGAAAAAAACATCAATAATAGAATGTTCAGAGGAAACACTAAATGAATTAGCACCAAGTGCAATTATTATTGCAGAGCATGAAGGACTCATTTCACATGCGAATTCATTAAGAAGAAGGTTGGATAGAAAAAATCGAAATCAGAGATGACTTTAAAATTAGTATTAGCAAGTAAATCCCCAAGAAGGAAAAGTCTTTTAGAACAAATTGGAGTTTTCCCTGACTTGATCGAAGATTCGAATATAAATGAATTTATAGATGATTCAAAGATACTGCCAAAGCAAAGAGCTATTTCACTAGCCAGACGTAAGGCTGAGGCTGTATATGAAATGACTAAAATAAAAAATTCTATAATCTTAGCAGCAGATACTATCGTTGCTGTAGGCAGACGAATTGTGGAAAAGCCAAATAATGAAGATGATGCCGTTAAGGCTTTACAATTATTATCTGGAAGAAATCACAGAGTATATACAGCACTAAGCCTTCGTGATCAGAATGGGAAATATATTTCTAAATTAGTTGAAACGAGAATAAAATTTAAGAGATTATCAGATGAAGAATTAGTTTCTTATATACTATCAAAGGAGTGGTATGATAAAGCTGGAGGTTATGCTATTCAGGGGATTGCAGGCTCATTTGTAATAAAAATTATTGGATCATATTCTTCAGTTGTAGGTCTCCCACTATACCAAACCTCAAATCTGTTGAATGGCGTTGGCTATGACGCTAAATATAGATGGAAAGATAAGTAAAATTTTAAAAAATAATAAATATAAAATTTTATTTACTATCATATTAACAACCTTATTTTTTCTTTTATTTCTGCTTACGAGTAGTCATAAACAAAATACAACTACCAAAGAAACATGGTTAGTTTTTGATTCCCAGGGCTCTAATTTAATAATTAGATTTGAATATCTAATAGAGAATAGATGTTCAATAAAAGAAGTTAGATATGGGATAAATGAAGCGCAACCAAATAATATATTGGTGCTTCCAATGTGCAATAGGCAAGTAAAGGACATAGAGAGGTTTCGTATAATTCCTCCATCTACTAAAAAAGTTTCAATAAAAATTATACTAAAGGATGGAACAAGTTCCGGTATTAGGGAATATTTTGTTAATTAAAGCCAACTTTTGTCATTATTGATAAGTAAAATACTAATATAAGATATGAATAATAAAAACTGTCCAATTTGCAGCAATAAATATCAAAGTGAATATGCTCCTTTTTGTTCAGATAAGTGTGCCAATAAAGATTTAGGTAATTGGTTGTCTGGAAGGTATTATATACCTGGCGAAAAGATCAATGATGAGACCATTTATGATAGTATAGATTTAAGTGATGTATTGAAAAAAGATCACTAGACTTCTCATAAAAAAATTCATATAAATATTCATGTGTAAGTATACACTGTGCCCTGATAGCTCAGTTGGTAGAGCAAACGACTGAAAATCGTTGTGTCCCTAGTTCAAATCTAGGTCAGGGCACCATCAAATATCAAATATGATTTTAAAATAATAGATTAGGTAAAAACGTTGCAATTCCTGGGAATAGAAGTAACAACATTACTGTAATCAACATAATGATCCAATAAGGAATTGAATAATAGAATATCTGACCAAGTCGAACATTTTTATCTCTTGCAGAAGCTTTTACGGTATAGACTAGTAGACCAAATGGGGGGGTTAAGAGCCCAGCCTCAATAGCAATGATTCCTAATATTGCAAATGCCATAGGCTCGATTCCTAATGATACAGCAATTGGTTCAAAGATTGCAACAGTCAGAAGCATTATAGAAATACTATCAATAATCATGCCTAAGATAAACCATATGAGCATCATTAAAAGTACAATCCCAACATAACCAAAACCTGTAGAGAGGAATAAATCTTGTATGGTTGAAGTAACACCAGTCATAGCTAGTGATCTTGAGTAAAGAGATGCAGTTAACAGCAGTAAAAGTATTGGTGCTGAAGTTCTTCCGACTGATAAGATAGTTCCAATGATGTCTTTTGTAGTTGCACCCTTTGATATTGCTAATATTAATCCCAATGCAGCTCCTACACCTGCACCTTCTGTAGGTGAGAAAAAACCAACCCAAATACCACCTAAAACAGTTGCTATTATACCAAATAGCCATATTGAACTCCACAAAACACTACCTTCTGTTTCTAAATTTTCATCTTCTACTTCATCAGTGCTTGCAATCGGCGTGCCATCTTTATTCAAACCAACAAGTTTTGGCATAATTAATGCAGCACAGAGTATATAGACAATAAATAGACCTGTAAGCAATAAACCTGGAATAACACCAGCAAGAAATATCTGGCCAATAGATCTTTCGGTAAGTATACCCCAAACAATCATTAGAACACTTGGTGGAATTAACATTCCAAGAACGCTAGATCCAGTTATTGATGCGAGCGAGAAACCGTTATTATATCTGTGCCTCTTCATTTCAGGGTAAGCAATTCTCGTAAAAGCAGCAGCTGATGCAATTGATACACCTGTCACGAATGAGAATATCGCATTACCCATCACTGTTGCAAGAGCAAGCCTGCCAGGCAATCTTCTTAATCCTCTTTGAATTCCTCTGTATACATCAGTAATTGTTCCTGACTTACTTATAAATTCACCCATTAACATAAATAGAGGGATAACAGCAAAAACATAATTACGAAGTCCTTCATATGATGTGCTTCCTACGAGTTTTTGGACCATCCCAAAATCTCCATATGCAAAATAAACACCAAGTACAGCAGTCACACCTAACGCAATAACAATGTGTACACCAATAGCCACAAAGAATAGTAATAAACCTATAAGTATTAGTTCAAATTCAATCATTGTTAGCCCAACTTTCATCATCATCTAGGTTGAAAATGTCCACTATTGCAAGAACCAGATAGTTTAGGAAGCAGAATATGCTACCAAATATAATAATAAACCTTGTTGGCCAAGTAGGGACTTTTAATGCACCTTCACCTTCATATTCACCCTTAGCAAAAGCTTGGAAAGCGAGGTCCCAACTTCCAGTAATCATGACATAGAAGAAAAACATACCTAGTAAATATCCTATAATTAAAAGAATTTTTTTTATCTTTGGAGATACCTGTGAAACTAATATGTCTGATTGCAGCATTGATCTTGAGCGTATGGCGTAACCGGCTTGAAAGAAGATAATCACAACGATTGAGTTTTCTACTATATCTTTTGTTCCATTTAAAGGATAATTAAGGAAACTTCTTGATAATGCATCAGCAAGAATGAGGAAAGCTAGGGAAAACGCCCATACTGCAGCAATGATCATCATTACTTTTGCTATTTTATCACTTAGTCTAATTAAATACATTTTTTTATGAAGAATTGACTTCACAAGATGCCCGGGGGCATCTTGTGAGTTATTAGATTATTTTATTCAACAACGTAACGAACAGGCCACTTGTACCCTTGAGCTTCAGCAGCATCAAGTGCAAGGTTTAGCACCCTAACTGCAGGTAAGCCTTTTGATTCAAGGTCGCTTGCTACTGATTGTGGCCAATCAGCAAGTGACTCAGCCCATGCAGCTCTTACGTCAGCTGGGAGTTCTGTAACAGTGATCTTATCACGAAGTGTGTCAAGATGTTGAGGGTATTCCCTTTTGTTCACAATACCAACTTGTTCTTCATATTCCATTGCAACTTCATGTAATATTTCCCTAACATCGTCTGGAAGTTTGGCATATGAGTCTTTGTTGATTGTTAACCCATGCCATGTCATAGCACCAAAACCAATTAGTGTGTAATGATCACCATGTTCATAAAGCTTCAAGTTAACCCATGCACTTGGGAACATAACCCAACCTTCGTATAAGTTTGTTTGAAGACCTGTGTAGGCTTCTGAAAGTGTGCCTTGTACGGGTGTAATACCAGCATAGTCTAGCCAATTTAGGTTTAGACCAGCACCAGCTATTTTTTCACCTTCTAGTTCTGAAAGATCTTTCCAAGGGAATGTGGTACCAAGGTTGTAACCTTGGTCTGTTATCCTGGCTAGAAGTACTTGATTGAAATCATCTTCAAAAACATTTGTTAGGTATGGCTCTTGAGCATAAACTGTTTGAGCGATTCTAAGACTTGTCATTGGATTCATTGTACCAAATGGTAGCATTACTTGAAAAGCATGTAATGGTAAGTTTGATGGCTCAAAACAGAAGCACATTCCACCAATATCTGTTATACCATTTTGAACTGCTTCAAGAACTTCTGGGTTTTTAGCAATTGTTCCACTATATCCTTCAATCCATTGAATCTCATGATCAGTACGCTCAGCTACTCTTTCAGCTAGCATTGGTTGAAAATAACTTTGCATTAATCCTGCATAGACAACTCCAGTTGGATGGCCTGATGCAATTCTTAGTTTAATTTTCTCAGCCGACGCAGAAGTCACTGATGTAATTATGAAAGTGAGCGCTAGCGCACAAATCATAAATATATTTCTATCTTTTAACATATCATATTCTCCCTAAAAAATAGTTTGGAATCGTGTCGGGTACGACACGTATAGACTTTTAAGATAGTCGCATTAATTTGATATAGCAAGTAATAATTGATCTCCAAAAAGAAGGCTATTTTTAAGATGTAAGTACATAGAAATAATCTATTATTAATATTAAATTGAGGTATTTTCATATTTGAATATTAAGACCTTCTTTATCTGAAGACTCAACTATGGCCTCAAGGACTCTTACAACTTTCGAGGACTCTTCACCATTTGTTTCAGGTTCTATTTGGTTGACTATAGAGCTACAAAAATTCCTCAAATTTTGTTCTACACCATCAATTTTATCTAATGTAATTTCTGTTCTTTTTTCTTCATTTATTTTTTGAATAAAAAATTTATTACCATCGTCTTCACTCCAGGCAGAGGCTAAATTACCTTGAGCACATATATTTGCAATGAATGGTAATCTCAAGGAGGTGTTGATTACTCCATGAGCTCCACTTTTAAATTTTATTAGAACAGATGTTATATCATCTAGGGGCTTGTCTTCATCTAAAACGCTACTTAGCGCATTTACAGATTGTACATCACCACCGAGATATATCAGATTATCTATCATATGAACACCAAGCGCTGTGAATGCACCAGCTGGAGCTTCTATTTCATTATTTCTCCATGGCCTGTTGGGGTCTGGTCCAAAAGGTCGACTAAAATTACTTTCTATTAGGTGTATTTTTCCGAGGTTATTATTGGTAATTTTATAATGCAATAACCTTGTTGCTGGTAATAATCTTCTGTAATGGGCAACTTGAAGGAGCACATTGTTTTCCTTTGTTACTTCAACACATCTTTTTGCATCTATACTCGACAAAGCTAGAGGCTTTTCAACCATTATGTGTTTTTTACACTGAGCAATTGAACAAATCAGATCTACATGTGTTGTATGAGGTGTAGCAATTATTATTCCATCGATCCTTTTATCATTGATAAATTTATCAAAGGATATTGATGGTTCACAACCAAATTTTTGAGCAAATTCCTCTCTTGTATGACTTGTTCTGCTGAAGCATGTTAACAAATTTGCATCATCAATATTTTGAATCGTAGTTGCTAGTTTTTTACTCCAATTCCCAACTCCAAGAATACCAAGGTTAACAACAGCCATATTTATTTATACTGCACGTTTATATTGTTCGATCTTTTGTTCATCAACTTCAATACCAAGTCCAGGTCCATCGGGCGTAATTATTCTTCCATTGATAACTTGGATTGGGTTCTTGGCTACATCATCAACTAGATATTGATTGGTAACACTTGCATCCCATTCAAGTGTAGGAAGAGATACTGCTAAATGAGAAATTGCTGCACTTGCAATGCTTGTGTCGGCAGTTTTTCCTGCAAGATTTACAGACATTGATAATTTCTGCATTAATTTTGCTCCCTCCATTACCCCTTGTGCACTACCTAATTTTATTAATTTGAGGCTGCCGCCCATTGCGGCATTATGATCATAGTGTTTCTGAATATCTTCTATTGAGTGAATTCCTTCATCAGCACCAATTGGAACTTCACATAACTCTGCGCATTTTGCCATTGATTTTATATCATGACCATGAACAGGTTGTTCAAAGAAGTCTAGCCCAGCTTTGCCTGCTCCTTTTGCGAAGGTGAACGCATCTTCTGGACGATATCCTTGGTTTGCATCCGCGGACACATGGACATTATCACCACAAATTTTTCTTGATTTTTCTGATCTATCAAGGTCATGTGATGGTTCATTCATCCCAACTTTAACTTTAAAGGCAACATATCCCTCGTCAATTCTTGCCTTTGCTAATTCAAGTTCATCATTGCTTCCTGCGATCATCCAAAACATTGGAGCATTTTTACGGTTTTTTCCACCAAGAATTTCATACATCGGTTTATTTAAATGTTTACCAATCAGATCATATAATGCGCCATCAATCGCTGATTTTGCGCTATGGTTCGCTACCATGAGAGGTTCAATCAGATTGACTAGTTCATCATTACTTGTGACTTCAATTCCTTCGAGTCTGTCTGCCATAAATTTCGTTGCAGCAACAAGCCCCTCAACAGTTTCACCTGTCATTGTTGGTGCTGATGAAGCTTCACCCCAGCCAATATTTCCATCTGAATCTGTTACTTTTACAACTAAATTATCACATGTTTCAATCAGTATCCCAGACATTTTGATTGGCATTTTTAGCGGAATAGCAACAGCACATGCTTCAATTTTTGCAATCTTAAACATTCATATAACTCCTGTTATGTTATTATTTTCTAAGCGGTGATAATAAGTCATCAATATTAGCGTTTTCTAGATCATTAATAACACTAAATACTTCACCTAATTTTTTACTATCATGGTTTGGGCTTAAATCTCTAAATTTATCTTGTACTTCTTCAATAGACATTGGACGTTCTTTTTCACCTCGCATGTGCTTACCGTATAGTTCAACATCTTTATCATCTATTGTCATCGTAATCCTACCCGGCCAGAATTCAGGATGAATTGCATCCAGATCATCCGCTTGTTTAATATTAGTTATTGATAATAATCTCCTGAATTCATCGGTCATACCTTTTTCCAGGACTGATGTAAAGATTTGCATATCTGCTCTTTTTTCAGTTAAAGCTAAAGCAGCTGCAAAACAACCTGAAAATTGGGCATCAACTGGAGATTTTGGGTTACGTTTGAGCTCAATTGGAGAGCCACATAGTTGCACACCATAGGTAGGCATATCAATAACAATTTTACTAATCCTTTTGGTATCAATGTTATTTTCTTTTTGATAATCAATTACTAGATCAAGAGTTTGGTGGTTATAGCGACATAATGGAAACGGCTTAATGGCATTTTCGAGTGTTTCATAACTTTTACCAAGTGTTTTGGTTGCATTCTCTGGTATTGGTCTTAATGCATAGCCTTGGAGGAAACCTTGCTTGCCTTCAAATACTTCTGCTGCTCCAATAAAACCTGACTGAGCAAGTGTGGCCGCAATAAAACTTGAGTGGGTATTAATTCCTGGGTGAGTCCTTTTGTTCCAAGCTCCATTTACAACATATTGCATAGATCCCGCAGCTTGGGATCCATTTAATCCCATAGCATTGACAATTTGTTCTTCTGACATTTTCCTAGCACGACCAATTATTGCAGAACCCGAGAAAGTTGCGCATGTTCCTGTTGGGTGGAAACCCATTTCATGTGATGAATGAGGTCCTAATGCCATTGCTAATCTGCATGCAATTTCATAACCAATTACAACAGAGGTTATTAATTCTTTCCCGCTGAGGTTGTTTTCCTCCGCAGCTGCCAAGGCACAATTTACAACACTTCCTCCAGCATGAATTACACCTTTTGCGTGATGATTATCATAATCCAAACTATGTGCCATGGATGCATTTGCAAATGAAGCCCACTCGGGAGCCATCCTTTCACCGGTAGCCAAAACAGTTGCACCTTTTGCATTTCTATTAATTACTCTAATACCTTCAAGTATTGAGGGTCCAGATTCCATCCATTCATAGCCGCCGATATCATTCCCCATTATATCGAGGATTAATTTTTTGACATGATCAATTACATCATCTGTTAGATCATCGTATTTAAGTTCTTTTGTATACTTCGCGTATGTTTGAGCTATATCCATTTGTGTTCCCCCCTAGCAATACATTAGATAATTAGGGTTTAATACTTACAATAAATCGACCTCTTGTCAATAGAGCCTAATTTTCGTTAAAATATAATTTTTTTTAATGAAAACTAAATTCTCTATGCTAAAGTTAGTTTGTTTTTAAAATGGAATTTATTTTCTAACATGGCAAAGTTAAATCAAATAAATGCAGCAGTTATTGGTGCTGGATGGGTTGGTGGTATAAGAGCAGCGGCTTGCCGAAAAAACCCCCTAATTGACCGGTTATCTATTGCAGAAATAGACGAGCATAGAGTGGCAGAGCTCAAAAAAGAGTTAAAACCTGATCAAATTACTAATAATTGGAGAGAGCTTGCGGATGATCCAGGTATAGATGCTATTGTCATTTCTATGACACCAGAAACAGTCCGTTTCCCAATTGTGATGGAATGTTTAGAGAAAGGGAAACATGTTTTTGTAGAAAAGCCTATTGCGCCAACAATAGCTGAAACTGACCAGGCACTTGAACTTGCAAGTAAAAATAATTTAAAGATGACTGTAGGTTATTCCAGAAGATTTGATCCAAGATATGCATATATCAACAAGGCATTAAAGGGAGGGCTGATAGGTGATCCTGTTACATGTCTTATATCAAGGAACTCAACAAGGGAACTTGGTGAAAAGATTACTGGAAGGTCAAAAATGTCACCTACCTCGATTGCTGGCGTTCATGATTTAGATTTTGTTCTGTGGGCAATGCAACCAAGAAAACCAATCAGAGTATATTCACAAACTTCAGGTAAATTATTTTCAAGAAAAAGTGAGACTCCAGATCATCAATGGGTAATGATTACAATGGATGATGGAACAACTATCACAATTGGAATTGGTTGGATTCTTCCAATTGGTTATCCGAATTACGTACAAGCATTCATTGAGATTGTTGGAACTGATGGCACGCTTACAATTGATGACTCGCACAAGGACATACAGCTTAACACAACAAGGGATGGAATCAGGTACCCTCTTTCTTCAATGCCGGGCGAACAAATAGATCATGTTTTTGCAGGTTCAATGCACGAAGAGATAAATCATTTCATAAATTCAATAGTTTTTGATACTCCAGTTATGGTGACAGGAGAAGAAGCAAAATTAGTTATGCAAGTTTATCAAGCTGCGGATTTATCAGTTGAGCTTGGTGAACCGGTTTCTTTACCTCGGAATGATTTTTTATGATACTGAATTGGGATAAACACTGAATGGGCTCGTTCTTAGGCGCAATTGATTGGGTTGTTGTTCTTCAAATAGTTTGGATTGATCTAATTCTAAGTGGTGATAATGCGATTGTGATTGCTCTCGCTTGCAGAGGATTGCCTCAAAAACAAAAAAGAATTGGCATGTTCTTTGGCGTAGCTACAGCAATTTTGCTCAGGATTATTTTCGCAAGTATAGTTACATTAATTTTGGATGTACCATATATAAGAACTATTGGTGGGATTCTGCTTATATGGATTGCAATAAAATTAATATTACCTGAAGATGAGAATCATCATCAAGATAAAGGTGAAGCAAAAACATTAGTTAAAGTAATTTTTACAATTGCGATTGCTGATGCAGCGATGAGTTTGGATAACGTTCTTGCAGTTGCCGCGGCAGCTCACGGATCAATTCCACTCATTATTTTTGGAATAGTCTTAGCAATTCCTCTTCTATTTATTGGCAGCTCTTTCCTACTTAATGTTTTTTCGAAGTATCCAGTTCTTATCTGGTTTGGAGGCGGACTCTTGGGTTGGATTTCTGGTCATCTTTTGTTTACAGATAAAGGTAATCAGGTTATATTTTCATTCATGAATGAGGATAATGGATTTATTGGATCTGTTTCATGTGCAGTTCTCGTGGTAGTTACCGCGCGTGTATTAGTGAAGTCAAGAAAGAAGGATATTTGAATATGGTATTAAATAATGAAGTCAATGAACGAGCAGCTTGGGTTGGACCTGAAATACAAAACTCAATTGAGTGGCTGCTACACCTTAATGATCTAGAGCTTAAAGAAATAGATGAAGCACTTAAATATTTGATAGAGAATGATATTAAAATTCCTTTCCATAAAGAAGATTTTGTATTGCCAACATTATCAAAAAAAATCCATTCATTATATGATGTTCTAGAAAACCAACTTGGTTTTGTATTGATTAGAGGAATTGATAGAGATAAATACACAGACGATGAATGTGAGTTAATTTATTGGGGAATTGGTATTCATTTGGGTACACCTGTATCACAAAACACAAGGGGTCACTTACTCGGACATGTTACAGATGAAGGAAAATCCATATCAGATCCGACAACAAGAATGTATCAAACCAAACTTAAAATGGACTTCCATTCCGATCAATTACCAGTTGATGTAGTTGGATTATTTTGTCAAAGAAAAGCTAAAAAAGGTGGGGCAAGTTATCTAGTATCAGCACTCACTATTCATAATGTTTTGAGAAAAGAAAGACCTGATCTAATTGAAGTATTGCATCAACCATTTAATCTTGATTGGAGAGGAGAGAATCCAGAAGGGGAACAACCATGGTACACATGCCCCATGTTTAGCTATCATGATGGCAAATTAACATCAAGAATTACTTCAAGAGCATTTTTTGAGTCTGTTGCACGTCATGGGGAGCATCTTGCACTAACAGAACTCCAACGTGAAGCACTAGATGTTGTTCAAGAGATAAGTGAACGAGAATCTCTTAGATTATCTATGGGTTTCCAACAAGGAGATATTCAGTTTATCAATAATCATCAAATATTGCATGCGAGAGAAGATTATGAGGATTATGATGATCCTAAATTGAAAAGACATTTACTACGTATGTGGATATCATTTCCAACAGAACACAGGAGAAGTTTAGCTCCTGAGCTTATGGAGAGGTATTCATATGTGGAAAAGGGTGGAATACCTAAAAGAGAAGTAGCATGATAATATCAGGCAATAGTTATAAGAAAAGACAGATAGGTGTCGGTGTAATTGGTTCGGGCAGGATTGGTACTCATAGAGCAAAACTTGCTGCACTTCATTCAGCAGTGAAATATCTTGTCGTTTCAGATGTAAATGAGACATTTGCAGAAAAGTTAGCAAAATCAACTAATGCTAATGGATTTACCACTGACAACTATGAAGTAATAAATGATCCTAACGTCGATGTTATAATTGTTTCAACCCCAGAGGATGAGCACAGAGAGTCTGTAGAGGCTGCCATAAGTGCTGGGAAATCTGTTCTGGTTGAAAAACCACTTGCACTAACGATTGAAGATGGGGATAGACTATCAAAACTAGCTGAAGAAAAAGGAGTTGATCTGAGAATTGGCTATTCGCAAAGATTTCTTCAAAAGTATTTTGTGGCTCATGATGAGATTTCAAAAGGAAAATTAGGCCCCATTCTTGGTGGAATGACACGAGTTTATAATACAAGAACAAATATGCTTGAAATACTTAAGAGATGTCCAGAGGCTACACCCATACTTGATATAATTACATACAATGTTGATTATATAGGGTGGTGTTTGGGTCCAGACGTATCACCCATAGAAGTACAGGCAATGGGGCATGGAACTATTTTTCGTGATCAAGGTTATGACGTAGATGATATAAGCTTGACCATGGTAAAATATTCAACAGGTGCGGTATTCTCTTTTGACATTTGTTATGCTTTACCAGGTGGTTTCCCCACAACTGGACAAAGTGTAAGGCTTGAGATTATGGGTCGAGATGGAGTTATTTTAATTGATGACGATCATAGGGATCAGATATTATATTCAGAGCATGGTTATAGTAACGCTTATGCTGAAGACCAAAAGTTAAAACTTGCATTTTTGGGAAGTAGGTCATCAGGTGAGTGGGCGGATGGGGTCATGTTCGGAAGAATAGCTGATGAAACCAAAGAATGGCTAGATGCACAGTCAACAGGGTCCAAATGCCACCTAACAACAGCTAAAGAAGCAAGACAGACATTAGCTGTAACTTTAGCGATGGCTGAAGCATCAGAAACGGGTCAGCCGGTTCCATTAGCTAATATCTAATTAGATAGATAATTTACTTTATTTTGGTTCTTCCCAGCCTTCTTGTTTCAATTCATCTATTGCTTCAAGCATACAAGTTACGCTATATGTGAGAACCATAGCCCCACCTGGGTTAACGCAAACCATTAAAGCTTCAGCAATTTCTTCTGGAGCCAATCCTAATTGTAGGCCTTTTTTTATGTGTGCTTTTAAGTGTTGTTGGTTATGAGGATTTGATCCTTTTACAGCAAGAGCAATTATATGAAATAATTCATGCATTTTTTCATCAAATATTCTTGTTTTCTGTCTTATTTCATAGTCTAAATCCAGCATTATTCGCACATATTCAGGAAATTTTTCCGCTAGCCACTTGTGTGCTGGGTATACATGACTGCGCCTTTCAGCAAAAGTTCTAGATAACTCATTTTGTTTTTTATTATTTTTCATTTTGTATCCTCATTATTTTAAGAAAGATAAAATATTTTTACTTAGTATTTTTTCTTTTTCCTCTACAGATAGGAGATTCGAATTATTAACAAAATCCACTGGATACGGCTCTCCCATATCTGCGGGATAATCACTTCCAAGGAAAATTCTATCTATACCTACAATATCTATTAAGTTTCTTAATCCATCCTCAGAATGTGTTATAGTATCGTAATAGAAACTTTTTAAATATTCTGAAGGTAGTGATGAAATATTCAGTTTAGCTTCATCTCTTACCCTATATCCATGATCAAAGCGTCCAACTCCTTGTCGCATAAAGCCGCCCCCATGAGCAAAGCATAAGTTTAAGTCGGACAATTTATCTAATATGCCTCCAAAAATAATATTTGCCATAGCAACAGTCGTTTCAAGTGGGTTACCAATAAGATTTCTAAGATGATAATTTTGTAGCCATGAGTTTGCTCTGCCCCTTGTAGGGTGAAAAAATACTAAACATTTCAATTTATTAGCAGCCTCCAAGACGGGATATAGCTTATCGTTATCCCAATCCATTCCATTGATGTTTGTGGCTACCATGGCACCCATCATTTTTTTTGATTGGACACATCTTTCTAATTCATAAATTGATGCATCTGTATCCTGTAATGGTAAAAAACATAGAGCCTGAAACCTTTTATTATCTATATTTGCATAATCTGAGATGTCATCATTTACATCTATAGCATAAGACTTGGCATTCTTACTATCAAGTTTATGCCAATGCATGAGTGGACTCATACTTAGAACATGAACATCAACATCTCTTTCACTCATAGATTTTAATCTATCTTGCGGAGTTTCCATTTTTCTAGGCCATGGTAAAGCCATTGTTTCCCCTCCAAAGGATGTTGTGAGTTTATCATTTTGATCTCGATAAAACTCTACACCATGCCAATTCCCTCCTTTATCTGCAACTTTTACAGCCTCTCTTGGTGCAACATGAGTGTGCATATCAATCTTAGTAACCATTGTTTAAAAACTCCCTTAAAATTTAAATAGATTATCACAAAAACTTATTCTTTCTTTTTGACGATGGTAAAATATTCAGCTTCGTTCTGTATTTAGCAACAGTTCTTCTAGCAATTCTTATGTCAAAATCCTCCAATAATCTTACTATCTTATCATCAGATAAAATATCATCTTTTTTTTCATTCTTTATCAATTCTTTTATTCTGTTTTCTATAGATTTGGATGATATTTTTTCATCGGAGTTTTTCTTAGAAAGACCTGAGTCAAAGAAATATTTCATTTCAAAAGTTCCCCGGGGTGTTTCAATAAATTTATTTTGAATTGATCTACTTATTGTTGAAATATGTAGATTTGTAATTTTGGCAATTTTATCTAAATTTAATGGTTTCATAAAATTAATACCATTTTCAAGAAAATTACGTTGTTGAAGCATAACTTCATATGCAACCTTCAATAATGTTTTCTGTCTTTGAGCTATACTGGCTAGTATCATTTTAGCTTCTGTGAAATGACCGTATAAAGAATCATTATTCTTTACTTTATTTTGAATTGCATCTTTATATGTTGCATCAATTATTATATTGGAAAAATAATTCTGAGTTAATTTTATAGAATACATACCACTTTCGTTTCTTTTAATCACAATATCAGGAGTAATTACTTCTAGCGTATCCTTTGAGTAATTAAGTCCTGGTTTAGGATTACATTTCCTAATTATTTTTATTAAGTCAGAAAGTTCTTCTTTTGTAATATTCATTATTTGCAGTAATTTCTTAAAATTATCATCTGCAAGTAATTGGATATGATTAAGTAGAAGGATTAGTTGTTTATTTATTAGACCTCTCTCGGTAAGTTGTGATGTGAGGCATTCTTTAAGTGATCTTGAAAAGACTCCCGTCGGTTCAAAACTTTGAAGTTTTGTGACAACTGAGTTATAAAAATTCAGATCAATACCAAGTGTTTGACAAATTCTTTCCTCTTCTTCAGTAATATAACCTGCATCATCGAGTGTATTTATTAAATAATTTGAAACAATCTTTTCTCTTACATTGAGATTAGAAATAGTAAGTTGATCAATTAGATGTTCTCTTAATGACTTGGAATAACTGACATTATTTATCATGTCTAAATTCACAGAATTTCTAGTATATTTATCGGTAAATGGTTGGACTTGAAAATCGTCCTTTGTTGAAGATTCTTTTTCAATAAGAAGTGGGTTATCTTCTATTTTTTTTTCAAGAAAGTTCTCAAGTTCAGCATTGTTCAGACTCAATAATTTTATTGTAAGCTGAGCCTGTGGGGAGAGACTTTGAACTTGGTTTAATTTAGTTAAATTTATTAATCCAAGGCTCATAATATCCAACTAAATATTAAAGTCATTGCCTAAATAAACCTTCTTTGCGTCATTGCTTTTTAATATTTCATCAGATGACCCACTTATTAAAATTCTACCCTCATAAATAAGATAAGCTCGATCAATTAAACTAAGTGTATCCCTAACATTATGATCTGTTATTATAATTCCGATATTGTTATCACTTAACGATCGGATAATTTTCTTGATTTCTTCGATTGCGATTGGATCAACACCAGAAAAAGGTTCGTCCATTAAAATATACTTAGGTTGGGTAGCAATAGCCCTTGCAATTTCTACTCTTCTCCTTTCACCTCCTGAAAGGACCCTTGCTGGACTTTTTTGTATTTTTTCAAGTCCAAATATTTCAATTAATTTTTCTAGTTTTATTTTTCTAAGTTTACTATTTTTCTCGGTGATTTCTAGAACACAATTTATATTATCCGTAACATTCATGCCTCTAAATATCGAAGGCTCTTGAGGCAAATAACTTATACCTAATCGAGCCCTACTATACATAGCTAGTTTGGTAATGTCATACCCATCTAATTTTATTTGCCCACTATTTGGTTTAATCAGTCCCATAATTATATAAAACAATGTTGTCTTACCAGCACCATTTGGTCCTAATAAACCAATAATCTCACCGGGATTGATTGCCATTGATATATTATTGATTACATTTTTACTTTTATAATCTTTCGCAATATCTTCAATGGTGAGTGCATGGTTTGTCATCAAGTTCTCATATTAATTGTTTGGTGTAATAAATGCCCTTACTCTTTCATTTGATTTCATTGTAATGCGCATTGTATTAAGATCAACAAGCACTTCTTCGGCTTTAATATTATTTCCTTCATTTTTACTAATTAAAACATCTTTCTTTAAAAGTAATGTATTTGATTTTAGATCATATTCTGCAACCTGGCTTGTTATAAGCTGATCATCAAAATCAATTAAAACGTTTCCATCACAATATATTCTTGTAATTTCAATACTATTATTTGAGTCAACCAAATTGTAGTAAAGTTCCATATAATCAGTAGTAAGAGCTAAGCTTTCATTTATGACTCTTACTTTACCGTCCATTATAACCTTATTCTCATTATGAATGATCTCAAGAGAGCTCGCCTCGATACTTATGGGAGAGTCACTAAGTTTTAAGAAGCTGTGTTGAGATGCAAGTAAATAATTTGGGATAAAGATAATTATAACAATTACCAAAGCTAATAATTTTTTTAAGATAATTGGCACGACATTGTATCCTTGAATTTAAGATTTACACCTTTTGTAAATTTTATTTTATTACCGTTCTCACTTATTACAAATTCTTTCCCTTTGATGCAAATATCATTATACTTAACCAAGACTGGACCAGGGCTGCTAATAATATTTTTAGAGAGATTAATGTCTAAATTTTTTATGTACATTATGGGTGTTTGATTTGAGGATATTTCAATATTACTATTCAGTTTGAGATGTTTTCTTTTACTATCATAGATTGCTGTATCACCAATTATATTCATTTTATATTCATTTCTAAGAATTAACTTTGTACTTATTCCTATAAGTTCTAAGATTTCAGCGTTAGCAGACGAATTTATTATTTTTTCTGACTTTATTTCATAAAACTGATTATATTCATCTACACCAGAAATTATAGAATTCTCAATTTCTATTATTTTTTCCGATATATTTACATAATCTTTAGTGTCAGCATTCTGTAAATCTACAGTATTACTAATATTACTTGTATCTGTTTTTATGATGTATTGAGTTAATATTAGAATAGATATTATTACTAATGATGAATATATTAGAAAATTTATGATTTTTACATTTCTTGAGTGAGATTTAACTTTGTCTATTTGATCTGATGATTGTTTATATG
>CALJEH010000064.1 GCA_938074435.1 uncultured Alphaproteobacteria bacterium | reverse complement strand
TAATAATAAGTTTTTTACTGATGGAGCTAGGGATAGCACTGATTGGTATGTGTCTGGTAAGTGGTATAACTCTCATAGCTTCAGAGTTCAATAGCATGACTTGTTGCTTTGAATTAAAAATATCAGCCAATAACTCTGTTTGTCCACTGTAATGTCTCTTGTTGTATTTTAAAGAATTTTTATTAAGAGGGTTTGTTACAATGCCGTTTATCTTTTTATTTCTCAAGAAATCAGTAGCAGATAATATTGAGTTAACTATCGCACTATCATTCTTTTTTTCATATATACCCAATTTTTCATCAATAACAGGTATATCAACAACTGGAATGAATTTAGAAAAGCAGTCAGGGTCAAAATTATAAAAATTTCTAATAATTTTTGTTTCAATATTCAAACCCATTTCTTTAGCTCTTCTTAATAATAGGTTATTACTACCAAAAAAAATAAATGGTGGAACAGATTTTGTTTTTCTTGAGAGCCATGATTTAATAGTTATTTCAGCGGATATTCCTGCTGGATCTCCCATTGTTAAACCAAGTATTGATTTGTTAATTTTTGAAATCAATTATACTATCCTGTCTAAGATTACGAAGTTCTTTTTCGCCAAAGAATTCTAACTGTTTTCCTATTAATTCGTTCTCAATTTGAAAATCTGATGGTAGTTTTTTTGGCGCACAGTTTATCATCACAATTATATCATTGTTTATGTTTTGTATAGGAAGGGTAAATTTATCATATTTTACTTCAAGAAACGTTGCGAAAGGTTCCAATACATCAGAAAGTTTAGCATCTAACATATCTTCAATTGTGATATTTAAGTTATCTTTGTATAGTGAAAGATTTTTTGCACAGCTTTCAAAATTATTGATTATGTTTTCAGCTAATTCAAAACTTTTTGAAATGGATAAGGAGCTAATTTTTATGTGTTGAAGATGGAAACTGGCATTGAAAATTAGACTCTTCTTATGCGCTTGGATGTCTTCTTGGGTGATATCAGCGAGTCTTCTATATTTTTGGATAATATATTGTTGCCATACTTCTGCAGCAATTCTTTGAGCGATCACAGTTTTAGGGTTAATAAATTTTGATTCCAATAAATTTGAATAATCTTCAAGGCTTGTTCCTTGAGAACGCAATTGATTATCAAGATTTGCGCGTACCACTTCTTCTGAATACGTTATACCTGTTTCTTCTGCTGCAGAAATCTTAATTGCTTCGTTAATTAACTCATTTATGGTTTGATCAGAAACCTGATTGTTCTTTAAATTTGGGTTTGCTGATTGAATAAATTTGGCCCTATCTTGGAAATCTGTTTGTGTAATTGGGGTTCCATTTACTAGAACAATTATTTTTGAAATAATTTGTGCATTAGTTTGTGATGCAGTGATGTATATCATAAAAAAAAATATAAAAACTAAAGCTATTTTTTTGTAATATAAATAAATCATTGATTACAGGTTAATAGGTTTTATTTGTTTTTAATTCAAAGTTTAAAAGTAAAGCTCTATCTTTTGTGATATCCCTATCTGTAAAAAGATTTTCACGATAGGCAATATCGAATGCCAAACAATCATCATCAAACCTCAAGCCTATTTGGCTCTTTAGAAGTCGATCAGTTCTAATATCAAATGTGCCAGAAGAAACAACAGACCAATCATTTGTAAAATTAAATTCTGCAAGTCCAGAAATTTCGTTTAGTCCAATATGATTTTGTGGATCAGCAATATCAGAATTTAACCAATTGGCATCAGAACCTATTCTTGTGTAATTTATTCCTAAACTATATTCTTTTGGTTCTTTAATTTCAAAATTCAGCTCATTAACATCAAATTTATTGGTTTCTTCATTGTATCTTGTTTTGTAGTCAAAAAATAATGTTTCATCGTAATTGTAATTTAGTGAACCAACTATATCAGAATTATAATTGTCAGTCCCGGACCATTCCTCATCAAAATGAGTGGCGTGATTATCTAACTGCATAGATTTGCCAATACTCGCCTCAAAACTACCACCCAGTAGGTCATCAAGGAAATAATCTAATCCAATCATAATTTTTGAACCACTATCTATCCTATCAAACCCCAGAGATCTGTTATTTTCAAATATATTTAGTGTATTGAAGTTAAAGGTTTTCGAGTCTTCATTTATTAAATCTTGACTGGTTTTTTCGTCATTTATGAACCCAAGTGCAATCTTTGGTTCAATAATTTGCTTGCCGTAGGATGTTTTATTGAAAAATGGCCAAGCAAATGTTGTTGATATATCTGATGAAAATCTGTTGATTTGAGTGTTTTGATTATCTGATTCATCATAACTGTCTATCCAATCATTGCGAAAGGAAAAATTAGGGCTAATCACCACTCCATTATTTGTTACGTACCGTTCGTTCCAGTTTATTTGATTAGTAATCCTGATCTGTTCGTCATCTTGTTCTCGCTTGGTATTAACTATGTTTGCACTAATGATGATATTGTCAATATAAGGTAAATCTAGACTATATAAGTAGTCAAATCTTGGCAGCAAACTTGCCTGAGGTGTTTCCACCTCGTTTAAAAGGTTTCTATAGTTGATTGCAGCTAAACTTGTATAATTTCTGTCATTTAAACCCTTTATGTAGATATTTGAATTATATTTTGTTCTAGGGTCTAACCCATACTTTCTCATGTAGGTTTCATCACTTGCAAATGTTGTATTCCAACCCCATTCAAATTTATCATTGATTACCATGGTTCCATCTGTTTTTAAACTAGCTCTTAACTTTTCATTTCCTGGTGCTGTATTTGATGGATTTGATTGGTAAATAAATGTTGGATTAACGTTGATCTTACTGCCATCTCTTAGTTCTTTTCTATATTCAACATCAAAGAGTGGTCCTTGCCTTGAAGTTGTAAATGGTGAAAAAGTAATATCACTGGACTCATCTATAACATATAAATAGGGTGTCTTTATTCCATGCCCGTAGAAGTTTGAGTAGGTATATGAAGGAAGTAAAAAGCCGGACTGCCTTTTTACACTAAAATCTGGATAGCTAAACCTCTGAATACCAAATATAGTTTTATCAAGGAGTTTGAATTTTATATTTTTAAAAACTAATTTTTTATTACTTTGGTCATGGACAACTTCGTCAGCGACAAATTCCCATGTATATGGGCAGTTGGTGTCTTTAATGCATTCTTTGCAAAAGGTATAATTTGCATTCCTAAATATATTTTCATTAGTGCTGATCTCGCCTGATTCTGCACGTATCTTACTTCCATCTTGGAGTATCATATTTGCTCCCTCTATGAAGCCTTCTTTCAACTCGTTTGATAAAATTATTTTATTTGCTTCAAGTCGAATATTGTTTTTTTCTATCATTGTAATGTTGCCGAATGCAACTACTTGATCAATGTTCTGGTTATATGAGATTTCATCAGCTTGAATAGTATAATTTTTGTAAAATAATTTTGCATTACCCAGAGCAGATATTGTTGAGCCATCTTCACTATAAGTGAGATTATCTGCCTCAAGATAAATTGATGGGTAGGTATTATCACTCTGATTTGCAAAGGAATTACCAGCGCATATAAATACTAGGAATAACATACAAATTTGCAGGAATTTTATTTTTTTATTCATAAGTAAAATTAACCATCTTCGCGTAAAATTAATATTTTAGTTGCAATTAAATAAATTAATATAATATGCCACCAAGCTCCTAATATTGGGTTAAATATTTCACTTTCTGATAAAATATAAGATATGTGATTTACAACAAATATCAACATACCTGATATTATGCCTAATATTAGCATAATCAATGCGTGCTGAACACGAAATTGTTTTGCCATAAAACAAGCTGAAACCAATGCCAAACCTCCCATTAGGATCGGCAAGGATAGAAAAAAGTTTAAGTCTGTAAGGTGTTTTGCATGACTAATATTATTTTTTTTTAATTTTGTAATTGTATCTTTGATTGTCCATATTGATTGTTCAGAGTTTTTAAGTATGGCTTCTTGAAGAAAGAGCTCATCCGAAAATGTATTTACTTTAGTTTTGCCAATAAATTTTGAGATATTATCTTGATCGGTTACCCACGTTTGATCAAGATGCCATTTACCGTTATCTAAATATGCACTTATGCTATCGTATCTTACAATAAGATCCATTTCCTCATTAAATTGTAAAATCGTAACACCAACTAACTTCTGGTCATTAACATCGAGTTGTTCAGCATTTATGATGAGTTCACCTGCATTATTTTTTTGTGAAGACCAAAACTCTTTATCTAATTTTTGGATAAAAGGGGTATCACTGCCCTTAATATTTTTTTCTAATTGAATGAAGTTGTTTTTCATTTGAATACTGATTGGATTTAAAATTATAACAATTGCTAATCCAAATAAAATTGCACAAAGTGTAATTGGTAATATTATTTGCCAGATAGATATTCCAACTGCATTTGAAATTACTATTTCGCTACTCTTCGATAGTTTAAATAAACAAGTCAAGGTCGCTATAACTATGATTATTGGAGAGATATCTTCGAATGTAGATGGAAGTTTATAGGTAGATAATTTTATGAGTTCATAAAAGGCAATGTTGCTAATTTCATCAAATCTTCTTGAGAGCTCAACTAAATCAATTAAAAAAATAAGAATAGTAGAAACAATTGAAATTTGAATTATGGCAATTAGGTATATTTTTATAAAGTATCTATTAAATAATCTCATTAATTTGTCGTAACTCTTTTATGTTATTTAGCATTAAATAAGTTAAATAAACTGATATAGCAGAAATTGGTATGATATAATGCATAAAGTATAGATCATATTTTTTAATCTCATTCGTTAGAATAGCACCTGATAATTTTAGTAAAAAAGCAATTGAGCCGACGTAAAGGAAGTTCTTGAAATTTATACTTCTGAAATTATTATTTCTATGCATGTAAAATAATGAGATGAAGATAAAGGTAAATGAGTATAGTGGGGAGGCAATTCTTGAATGCGTTTCATTCATAATTTGAGTTGATGAAGCATTTAAATCTATTTCATTGCTAATAGCCTCAATTAATTCAGTTAATGATTTTTCATTTAATTTTGAATATTTACTTTCTACGAAATCAAAGATATTTGATAGGTTCATTTTATAGTTTCCAAATGAAATCTTATTTATATTATTAGTATATTTATTCTCAGAAAAAATAATTCCGTCGGACATTTCGAGAATAATCTGTTCTTGAACACTTATTAGACGGGCTTCTTTTGCGGTATAAGTAACTGTAATTTGATCAGAATTATTATCTTTTATCATTATGCCAATAAAGTTACCTGAATCATTTTTTTCGGATATATAAATTGTATAGTCATCATTTGGAGTGCTAAACTGGTTTTTTTTAAAGGAGCTACTTATAATATCAGATCTAATCTCGTTAATGTTATCTCTAAAATGACTCATTGACCATGGGGCTAAATATAATGAGAGAGTATAATGTAAGATTGTAACTAGAAGTGTAATAGATATATATGGGTAGACTTTTTGAAGAAGACTTATACCAGAAGTGTCTAAAATCACAGTTTCAGAGTTTTTCGTCATTTTATCTATCGATAGAACTGACGCAATGAGAAGAGATGCTGGTATCAATATAGATATAACCCATGGGTACATTAAGATTGTTAGTTTAAAAAAATCTATAAGGGTTTTCTCCTTATCGA
This sequence comes from uncultured Alphaproteobacteria bacterium, assembly GCA_938074435.1. GTDB lineage: Bacteria > Pseudomonadota > Alphaproteobacteria > Rhizobiales > TMED25 > TMED25. The sequence continues at coordinate 4,433 of CALJEH010000064.1, read as the reverse complement.
TAAAGAGACCAATATAACCAATTGCTTGGGTAATCCACGCAAGAGTTGACATTATTAATAAAACAATGAAAAATGATTGTATGAAGTTATATGATATGTATCTGTATATTATACTCATATAGATTGTCCATAATTTCCAAAATAAAACATGTTACTCTAAATATAACAATTTTTACCAATATTATATAGAATAAATAGATTAAGGAGAAAGAGGTTGAAAGTTTCATTTATAGATTTTGGTGCTGAAAGCAATGGGACTGTTTTCTTGTTCTATACCGAAAAAGAAGGACTCTTATTAGATCAAAAATCTAAAAATGATGTTGCGATACAGAAAATTTTCGAAAAGCATATAAAATTATCTGGTTCTTCAAAATACAAACCTCAATCCCTTGATACATTCACGTCAAGTAACAATGATTATGATCGAATAATTTTTTTTAAAATCAGCGACTTAGTGCAAAAAGATGAGAATGGTTGGATAAATATTGGCGGTCAAGTTTTTCAATACTTGCAAAACAACCGAATCACTGAGGTTTCTATCAGGCTTGAAACAACAATGAAAAACATTGAACTCATGACTTTGCCTGCAAGGATTGCATTCGGAATGGGATTAAGGGCCTATTCATTTGATAAGTATAAGACAACCAAAGCAACAAAAAAAGTAAATCATGTCAAATTTATAACTCATCATTTTGTAACGACACAAAATATTTATAAAGAATATAATTCAATATTAAATGGTGTTAATTTGACAAGAGATCTGGTTAATGAGCCATCCAATGTACTAACACCAATTGAGTTTGTTAGTAGAATAAAAAATCTATCCTCACCTAATTTAAAAATAAGGATCCTTGACCAAAAAAAAATGAGGCAGCTGGGGATGGAAGCTTTGCTGGCTGTTTCGGATGGCAGCCGACTTGATCCATATGTGGCAATAATTGAATACTTGCCGATCAAAGATCAAAAGCCTACCTTGATATTAGGAAAAGGTGTGACATTCGACTCTGGAGGAATTTCGATAAAACCATCCGGTGGTATGGATGAAATGAAAGGTGATATGGCAGGAGCAGCCACTGTCGCGGGGCTAATGAAAGTTTTAGATGAAAAAAAACCGAATTTGAATGTCATAGGAATAGTTGGACTTGTAGAGAATATGACTGACGGGAATGCAATGCGTCCGGGTGATATCATCAAATCAATGTCTGGCAAAACAATTGAAGTACTTAACACAGATGCTGAGGGCAGACTTGTGCTTGCTGACCTTGCAACCTATACATTAAAAAATTATCAGCCAAGGGCAATTATAGATTTAGCCACATTAACTGGAGCAATTTTAGTGGCGCTGGGACAAGAAATGGCAGGCCTTTTTACGAATGATGATAATTTGGCAGAACAATTATTGAAATCAGGAAAAGAAACCGGAGAACTGCTGTGGCGAATGCCTATAGGGGATAAATATATGGAAATGATCAAATCAAAAGTTGCTGATATCAAGAATGTTGGTGGTAGGTATGCTGGTGCAATTACTGCTGCTGAATTCATTCATGCTTTTGTTGAAGATGTTCCGTGGGCTCATATTGATATTGCTGGCACCTCAATCACAAGTCCAAAAACTGATACTAATAATAGCTGGGCATCTGGTTTTGGAGTCCGTTTATTATGTCAGTATGTAGACGATTTATCTAAAAATTAGTTTTTTAATAATTGATAATTTTGTGATTTAAGTATATTTAGTCACTATTAATTATAAATATTTTGTAGGCTAAATATCATGACACAAGAAAGAACACTATCAATAATCAAACCAGATGCAACAAGAAGAAATCTAATTGGCAAAATTATTGCTAAATTAGAGGATGGTGGTTTAAAAGTTGTTGCTCAAAAGAAAATTCAATTAACTCAAAAAATGGCAGAAGAATTTTATGCAGTCCATAAAGAAAGACCATTTTATAATGATCTTGTCAGTTTTATGATATCAGGTCCTGTCGTTGTGCAGGTTCTTGAAGGTGAAAATGCTGTTTTAAAAAATAGAGAAATAATGGGGGCCACAAACCCCGATGAAGCAAAGCCTGGTTCAATTAGAAAAGAGTTTGCTGAAAGTTTGGAAGCCAATTCTGTTCATGGATCTGATAGTATTGACAATGCTAAGATTGAAGTATCTTTCTTTTTTGATGATGAAGAAATTGTCGGCTAATAAATATTAATTCTCTCTAAGAAGAAATCTCTTTAAAGTAAGGGGGTATGTAATATGTTCCATAATTAATACCCTCTTTGCTAAACTCTCCACAGTATCATCTGGTTTAACTGGAACGGTTGCTTGAGCTAAAATTGGCCCAGAATCCAACTCTGGTTCAACTATATGCGTTGTGCATCCTGATTTTTTCTTTTGATCATTAAGCACTCTTTTATGAGTATTAAGTCCTTTATAATCTGGCAGAAGTGACGGGTGAATGTTTATTATTTTATTTTTCCAAATTTCAACAAATTGTTTTGTGAATATTTTCATATAACCTGCAGCACAAATTATATCTATATTTTCCTCTTTGAGGAGGCAAGATAAGGCAGTGTCATAATCTTCATTATTATTAAATATTTTCCTATCTATAAATCTTGTTGAAATACCATAATCTTTGGCAACCAACAAACCACCTGCGGAGGAGTTATTTGATATTACTAATTCTATTGTGGCGGGGAATTTATCATTTAGGCTAGCTTCAATTAGCGCCCTCATGTTGGAGCCGCTTCCTGATATAAGGATGGCAATTTTTTTATTCATCAGTAGTTAAATTGATTATTATAGTGAACCTTATGGTCTTTTTGATCAGTTATTCGTCCGATAGTACATGAGTCGATATCATTATTTTTTAGAACTATTAGGGTATTTTCATATTGACTCTCATTGATTATTAACGCCATTCCAATACCACAATTAAAGGTTTTCATCATTTCATAGTCAGTTAACCCGCTTTTGTTCTTAATCCAATTAAAAATTGGTTGTTTTGGGTAGGAATTTAAATCAATCGATGCTGAGAAATTATCATCGAAAACCCTTGGAAGATTTTCTGTGAGACCACCACCAGTAATATGTGCAATAGCATTTATTGAGTCTATTGAATGCGTAATCATACTGATTTCATTTTGGTAAATTTTTGTTGGTCTCATAATTAATTCGAGAAGACTTTCACCATTTAATGTTTCTTTATTAATATTTATTTTCTTGTCACCTATTATTTTGTTAACAAGGGAGTAGCCATTGGAATGTATCCCATGAGATGGAAGGCCAATAATATAGTCACCCCGATTTACCTTTTTAGGTAATATGTTTTCTCTTTCAACAAGTCCAACACAGAAACCAGCAAGATCATAATGACCTTGTTTATAGAATCCCGGAAGCTCGGCAGTTTCTCCACCCACCAGTGCACAGCCAGCTAATTTACAACCTTCGGTTATACCAATTATTACTTCTTTTGCTTGAGCTGTGTTAAGCTTGCTTGTTGCAAAATAATCTAGGAAGAACATTGGCTCGCCTCCTTGTGCGATAATATCATTTGCGCACATAGCAACTAAATCAATCCCTATCGTGTTATGTATGTTATGTTCAAATGCAAATTTTAATTTAGTGCCAACTCCATCTGTGGCAGATATTATCAATGGGTCTTTGAAATTTACTTTGGATAGGTCAAAAACTGATCCAAATCCACCCAATTTTACATCAGCGCCAATTCTCTGGGTACTTTTGACAAGCGAAGAAATTTCACGTACAAACTTATTACCTTCATCAATATCTACTCCACTAGACTCATAAGTAATTTTTTTGTTTTGTTTTTCCATTGATTATCTCATCAATTGTTGAAATTGTATTCGAGAATAATTTTTTAATAAATTTCATCACCAATATATTACATTTGTAATATTCATGATATATTTCTTTGGTAAATTGTAATTGAATTTGGATATTAACGTGGAAAAACAGTTATATTTTGACATGGATTGTGAACCATCATTTGATGAAAGTAATTTTGTGATTACCCAATCCAACCAAGATGCATTTGAATATATTAATAAATGGCCGCAATGGACTACAAATAATATAGTATTATTCGGGGATGCCGGTGTTGGAAAGAGTCATTTGGCGCATATTTGGTTAAAAAAATCAAATGGGATTAAATTAGATACAGTTGAAATAAACACTAAAATAATTGAGAAACACAAAAATATCCTCATAGAAGATATTGATGGGAATCAAATAAACTACAATAATTTATTTCATGTTATCAATTTAATTAGAGAGATAAATGGAAGCTTACTCTTAACATCTAAGTTCTCTCCAACTAGTTTAATAACTATAATACCCGACTTAAATTCCAGAATAAGGTCATTTTCTCCTATTAAAATTGATACGCCTGATGACTACTTGCTTGAAATAATTATTT
>CALJEH010000063.1 GCA_938074435.1 uncultured Alphaproteobacteria bacterium | reverse complement strand
AGCATGTTCTGCATCAACAAATTGATACGTTGTCCAAGGGTTATAAGAGAAGAGTAGGACTGTCTCAGGCAATTTTACATGACCCAAAAATTTTGATTTTAGACGAGCCAACTGATGGTCTAGATCCAAATCAAAAGCATCATGTGCGCGAGCTCATCACTGAGATTTCAAGAACAACAGCAATAATAGTCTCAACTCATATACTTGAAGAAGTGGATGCGGTGTGCTCAGGTGTTCTCTTAATTAACAAAGGAAATATTGTTCTTGATGGATCTGCATCAGAGTTAAGGTCAAAAGTAGAAAGCCACAATTCAGTTTTAATAAAAATAGACCCAAAAGAAGTTGAAAATTTAAAAAGATTGCTGTTGACCATTTCAGGTGTGAGTAAAATAGAAACTATCAATGAAACCGATAGCAACATCAATGTGCATATCTACCCAAAAGAAAATAGAATAATTCTAACAGAAATAGCCAAAATAATTGCTGATAATAAATTTCCAATAAATGACATTCATCAGAATCATATAGCTCTTGATGAAGCATTCAGAAAATTAACAGTTTAGGGCAAACAACATGCTCGGAAATATATACATAATACTTAAACGTGAGACAAAAGGTTATTTTTCAACTCCACTTGCATACATATTTATATCAATTTTCTGTGGTCTTACTGCTGCATTCACATTTTATCTTGGGGCATTTTTAGAAAGGGGGCAAGCAGACCTTTTTCCTTTTTTTGAAAGTCATCCATGGTTATTAGTATTATTGGTGCCTTCAATTTCAATGAGATTGTGGGCTGAGGAGAGGAAGACGGGATCTATTGAGTTATTGATGACCCTGCCCATAACGACATTCGAAGCAGTATTGGGAAAATATCTTGCTGCATGGTGCATGATTGCAATTGCTCTCTTTCTAACATTTCCAATGTGGTTAACTGTAAATATACTTGGTAGTCCGGATAATGGTGTCATCCTATCAAGTTATCTTGGCAGTTGGCTTTTGGCTGGGCAATTTTTAGCGATTGGTTCTGCACTTTCTGCAATGACAAAAAATCAAGTAATTGCATTTGTAATAAGCACCGCGGCCTGTTTTCTGTTTGTTATGAGTGGGTTGGAAGCAGTAACCAAAGCAATAGAAGGATTTGTTCCTGGATATATATTATCGATCTTTAGCTCAATGAGTTCACTGGATCATTTTTATGAGTTCGTGAAGGGAGTTATCGACCTGAGAAGTTTATTATTCTATAGTTCATCAATCATCTTTTGGTTATTTCTAAACATAATCATAATCAATATTAAGAAGGCAGCGTAAATAACTGAAATGATTAACAAAAACTCACAGATTTTTACATGGATAGGGATTTTTGGTGCAATTATAATCATGATTGGAACAAATACTTTAGTAAATAGTTATCTAAATTCACAACGTTTAGATTTAACAGAAGAAAAGATATATACTATTTCCAGTGGAACTATCGAGACACTAAAATCAATTGATGAACCAATAAATGTAAAATTTTATTTTACTGATAGGTTAGGTGATAATTATCCACCATTTAAACTTTTTGCAGACCGAATAAAAACTATGTTGAAAAGATATCAGGAGATATCAGATGGTAAGATAATTCTATCGTTATACAATCCAGAGCCATTCACAGATATTGAAGAGCTAGCATTGGCTGACAATATCAGAGGTATCCCTCTTAATGAGTCAGGAGAATATGGTTATTTTGGAATTAGAGCTTATAACAGGGCTGATGATGTTGAGGTGATCCCATTCATGGATATTGAAAGGGAAGATTTTCTTGAATACGATCTAACATCAAGAATTTTTTCACTCGCGAGGCAAAATAAGCCAAAGATAGGTTTTATCACTGGATTAGGCATTGATGGGGTCCTAGATGCTCAAGGTGGAGCTGTACAACCTTGGAAAGTTATGGGTCAAATCAATGAATTTTTTGATGTCATTACATTGTTAAACTACAATGAAGATCCAAATGGATTAAAAAACATACCAAGTGATATACAGGCCCTATTTATTGTCCAGCCATTAAATTTTTCAGATCAAGCGCTTTATACAATTGAACAATTTGTATTAAAAGGGGGGAGTGTTTTCCTTGCTTTAGACCCTAATACAACAGTAGCCGCTGGTATTCAATACGATAAAAGACTTGATTATCTCTTAGAAAAATGGGGGGTAAGAATATTACCAGACGTTGTTGCTGGCGACCTCAAACTTGCAAGACCTGCTCAGGTAGGTGATAGGGGGGATAGGGTATATAGTAATTATCTTGCTCTTTTGGGTGTTACTAAAGAGTATATAAATCAAAATGATCCAATAGTTAGTGGAGTTGATTTGCTGAATATGACAACAGCAGGTGTTATTGAGAAACTTCCAAATGGGAATACCAATGTCTCAGGTCTCTTTACAACGAGCGAACAGTCCATGACAATTAACAAGGAAGAAGTTAGGGATAACCCTGATCTAAATAAATTATTACGTGATTTTGAAGCATCTAATAACAAATACAATCTCTCAGTGAGAATTAAAGGTGAGGTTGGGTCTGTACTAGAGAACTTAGATGTTGATAGTATTGCTAGCTTTGATCTTGATACGCACACGGAGACTGGCAATGTTAACGCGATTATTGTTGCTGATGTTGATTTTATGGAGGATCAGTTTTGGGTTAATGTTAAAGAGTATTTTGCTGAAGAACTTCTAACACCATTTGCAAACAATGCTGCATTCGTTGTTAATTCTCTGGAGAACTTAAGTGATGAGTCTACATTAGCTTCACTGCGAGCTCGAGGCGTTATGGACAGACCTTTCACACTAATAAACAACCTAGAATTAGAATCAGAGAGAATTTTTAGAGAAAAAGAGCGTTCTTTAGCAAAAGAGATGAGTGCACTACAGAACAGAATGAGAGAATTGGAGCAAAAAGCAGGTGGTTCCGTAATGCTAGGGCAAGCCGATGTAGATGCATTTAATGATTTTAGAGAAAAAGCTCAAAATGTTCAAGTTGAGTTAAGGAATATTAAATTGGAACTGGCTAAAGAACTTGAATCATTAAATAATACAATCAAAATAAGTAATATAGCAGGTGTACCAGCTATATTTGTAACATTTGGAATACTATTTTGGCTTTTAAGGAAATATAAAATTACAAGATCAAGAGTAAGAGGAGACTCCTAAATGTCTAGAAATTTTTCTCTTCTAATTTTGCTTTTAGCAATAATTATCTCAATATTTGTTGTTTTAACTGGAATAAATAACTCAAATTGGAATGATAAATCATCCTACGGACAGTATTATTTTACGGGACTTAATCAAAAAATAAATGACATTAACAAAATCAAATTATCTCAATCAGATAATGTTTTTGAAATTGTTAAAGAAGATGATATTTGGATGTTAAAAAATAAAGACAATTATCCAGCAGATAATAACAAGGTCAAAACCAATCTAATAGCTCTTTCTAATGCAATAAAAATTGAGCCTAAGACGGAAAGAGAGGCCTTACTGAATAAATTGCATCTAGAAGATCCTTTCGTTCCAGGATCTAAATCTTACTTATTGGAATTGTACGATGACGATAATGTAATCGCTTCGGCTGTAATTGGAAAAAGAAAGCCTAATCTCCTAAAAAGAGGAGAATTTGGTGTGTATTTTAGAGAGACTGATGGTAACAAGAGTTGGTTAGTATCCGGTAATTTAAATGCATCAGATGGAATTAAAAATTGGATCAGCACAAGACTACTAGAATTTATACCTGATGATATAAGTAATATGATAGTAACTCGAGGTAATAGAACAGTTTTAAAGTTCGGACGTGATCCCCTTGATAATAATAAATTTATGATGATAGATTTTCTTGAAGGAGTAGAGACTAGAACTTCAATTGGATTAAGAAGTGTGATGAGAAGGTTTCTAAAGGTTGATTTTAGAGATATGCGTGTGGCTCAAACATATAGCAATAAGCCTGATACTGCCGTAGAAATTTTAACTGTTGATGGCTATTTCATCAACATTGAGTTAAATGACGATTTAAATTCGCCAGGGGCTTGGGTTTCAGTTGTGTCAACTGATCATCCTGACCAGATAAAGAATATTGGTTATGAGTTTTACTTAGATGAAAATTATAAAGAAGAATTTATTATAAAACTTGAAGATGTTCTAAAAATTAATTAATAATATCATACATGAGAACTTCCTAAATCTTCCATCCTATTTACCTTCTTTAATTGTGGAAACAAAACTGACCACAATAAACCAACAGCAATAGTGACTGCGCCGCCGATAAATACCGATGGAACAATACCTATAAAGCCAGCAGTAACACCGGCACGGAAATCTCCTATCTCATTAGAAGTATTTGTTGCAATGGAGTGAACAGAGCCCACTCTTCCTCTCATGTTATCTGGTGTAATTATGGGTATAATTGTCTGTCTGATATATACACTTACCATATCTGCAGCTCCGTAAATGAATAGCATAATTAGTGATAACCATAGGATATCTGACAAAGCAAATATCGCTGTAGCAAATCCAAATATTATAGTTGATATAATGAGATATTTTCCTGCATTTTTTATAGGCGGTATCTGTGTTAGAATGATACCAGTTAATACTCCTCCAACAGCAGGCATAGATCTTAGCAATCCCAGCCCTTCAGGTCCTATTTTTAATATATCGATTGCAAACACTGGTAACATTCCCATTATTCCCCCAAAAAGAACTGCAAATAAATCAATAGTCATTGTGCCGAGAACTAATTTTGTTTTCCAAACATAAACAAATCCACTCACTACAGAAGCAAAAGATATTGCTTTTAGATTATCTGGGTTCTTTGGGTTCTTAAGGAAGAAAATAGCAATAGTTGAAATTGAGAAGCAAGCAATAGCGAATAAGTATACCCAGATATTAAATAATGAAATAATTATGCCAGCAATCAAGGGTCCAATTAAATGCCCGAGCTTTGAAACAGATGAATTATAAGCAGTCGCATTAGGGAAGAGCCTTTTCTCAACTATATTTGGCAATATTGCTGATAAACTAGGTTGGTACATCGCTCTTGCTGTGCCATGTATTAGTAAGACCAATAATATCGGCACAATGCTGGTGGGGCCAGAAAGTGAATAAAATAGAAGAAAAAAGCATACAGCTAAATGTATGATGTTACATAGAGCAAGGACAATTTTTCTATCGAATTTGTCTGCCACAACCCCAGATGGTAAAATAAAAATAAAAATTGGTATAAATTGTGCTAAGCCAATTAAACCTAAATCTAATGGGTTTCTAGTTAACTCATAAATTTGCCAACCGACAGTTAATGTGATTGTTTGAATTGCAAGTGTATTGAACCATCTTATGGTCAAATAAGACAAAAAGTTTTTACTTTTTAATAGTTCATTCTTATTCATTTGATAACAGAATTTAGTAATTATTTTTGGCGGAGAGAGTGGGATTCGAACCCACGATACGATCTCTCGTATACTCCCTTAGCAGGGGAGCGCCTTCAGCCACTCGGCCACCTCTCCATATTGATAATCTTAGTTAACAGTACCCCTGTTCAGATCATAAAGGATATTAGAGTTATTATTATCTTCATACAACAATATTTTGTAATATTGTGCATTTCTTAAAACGCTTTTTACGTAATTTCTGGTTTCTCTGAATGGAATAAGCTCGATCCAATCTAGTATCTCCATTTCTTTATTTATCCTGATCCAGGATCTTACCCTGGTTGGGCCAGCATTATATGAGCTTATCGCGTAAACATAAGATCCATCAAATTCATTAATCAAATCAGAAATATATCTACTTCCAAGTGTAACATTGTAGGATGAATCATTAGATAGTCTATCTTTTTCATATCCAATTTTTTCTAATCTTGCTAACATTTTTGCAGTATTTGGCATAATTTGCATCATACCCATTGCTCCAGAATAACTGATTGCTTCTGATGCAAACTCACTTTCTTGGAGGATTATTGCGTGGATTAGATTTCCGATATTAAAGAATCTATCTTTTTCTTCTATTTTAATAGGAAAGTCATTAATTGGATATAAGTGTTGTATGTTTGTTTTGTTTAATCCAGTTTTCTTAGCTATTCTAATTGATGTTTGATTTAAATGCGAGGTATTGGCCATTTCTAGTAATGTATTTTGATTTATTTCTTCTGAATACAGGTCATAAATTTTATGAATGAATTTTGCAGCAAGGTATTTTCTATCTACCGCACCCAGAATATTAATAGCAATAATCAGATCATTATTAATATCTACATTCTCTTTATTGGAGGAATTCGTAACTTTATTTTCTAATCCAATTTCATCTTCAATATAGGTGGCTGCTAGTAAACCATAAAAGCTATTAATATAACTAGCTGAAATTTCTAAGAAATCTTCAGCTAACTCAGTTTCTTCAAATTTAATATGGCTTTGGGCAATCCAGAAATTAGCTTTAGCAATATTTTCATCAAAATTTGTTAGAAACAACAAATTATTAAAATGTTTAATAGCTCTATCTTTATCATTAAATTTTTTAAGAGAAATCCAACCCTTTAAAAATTCTAAATTTGCAAAAATCTCATTTTTAACTTCTATATTTAAAGTCATTACTTCATATGCTTCTCTGTATTTTTGCTCAGAGATCAATTTTCTTCCAAGATATTCTGATTGAATAGCCCAAAGGATAGGGTTATTGATGTCTAATGTATTTTTATACTTATTTATGTGATCATAAGCTTCATTATAATATTTTTTTTCGAGTAGCCATTTGATTTTTAAATAATGATAAGATGAGTTATTTTTAAAAATATCTTCTATATGATTAAAATCATTTCTTGCAACATGCTCACCCAATTTGATTTTAGTAGCAATATTAGCTAATTGAATAAAATATCCATCCAGCAATAACGCAACATCATTTAGTTCATCTAAATCATCAAGGTATAACATTCTATCAAATCTTACTTCTAAGTCCTTATTTGATATGCATAAGCTGCAATAGTGAATAAATTTATTTCTTGCTTCCTTACTAATCTTCATTTTATGCCATGCAGTTTCGTAGGATTCTTTTGCATTATTGTATTTTTCAATTTTAAAATCATTAATTGATTTAGCAATATATCCATCTCCACTAATCGGGGGGTGCATTTCAAAGTAACGTGCAATAAATTCTTGATCTAAATCATTTGAGATGAAATATTTTTCAATCTTTCTTTGAATTATGTCAATGTCTGGCCAATCTTGATTCTCATTTATAAATTCATACATCTCAACGATATTGGGTGATGTATGTGGAGAGCGCAAAATATACCAATCAATAATTTTAGATGTAATTCTATTCTTATCGGTGACAAATTCATTTCTCATATTCATTAAAGGTTCTGGGTCAAGGTTCCTATTGTCAATATTTTTGAAAAATTCATAAAATTGAATATATTCATTGGACTCAATTCCAAATGTCTCTAATTTTTTGTTTTTTATATGTGGTAATTTATATTCTTCTCCTATTAATTTAATTAACGATGGTTTTTTTGTTGGTATTATAGAGTAAGATTGAGCGTGAATTTTGTTAATGGTTAATGAAATAAATAAAAACAAAATAATCAATACTATGCCTGGAGTATTGTTTTTAATTCTTTGTGAGTGATATAATTTTGTTGTAACTGATATCATTGATTTATATTCATAAATTGTATAATAATACTATTATATAACTAACCAAAAATAATGGAAAAAAAATGTTCAGTGGATCAATTACAGCTTTAGTGACACCCTTTAATCACGATGGCTCCCTAGATGAAGATAGCTTTGTAAAACATATTAACTGGCAGATTGATTGTGGAACAAATGGTTTTGTTCCTGTTGGCACAACTGGAGAGTCTCCAACATTATCCCATGATGAACACAAAAGAGTTGTAGAATTATGTGTTGAAGTTGTGAATAAAAGAGTGCCTGTAATTGCCGGTGTAGGATCCAACAATACAGAGGAGGCTAAAGACTTTTTAGAACATGCTTCATCTGTTGGAGCTGATGCAGGACTAATAGTTACACCTTATTATAACAAACCAACTCAAGAGGGTATGTATCAACATTTTAAGGTATTGAATGATGTTTCAAATATTCCATTATTAATATACAACATCCCTGGAAGATGCATTGTGGATATGTCCATAGAAACAATGCTAAGACTATCAAAACTGAACAATATAATTGGTGTTAAAGATGCAACTGCTGATATATCTCGAACAAGTCTTCAAAGGCATGCACTTGGTAATGATTTTATACAATTATCAGGAGAAGATATGACAGCTCTAGCTTTGATGGCTCATGGTGGTCATGGGTGTATATCAGTTACATCAAATGTTGCACCTAAATTATGTGCTGAATTACAGAAAGCTTGTTTGGTAAAAGACTTTGATAATGCTCTTGAACTACAAGATAGATTAATACCATTACATAAAGCACTTTTCATTGAAACCAGTCCTGGACCTATTAAATATGCACTAAGTTTGTTGGGTTTTTGCAAGGATGTAGTAAGGCTTCCTCTTGTAAATATATCATCTGACACAAAAAAAACAGTCAAAAAGGCCATGGAATTTGCTGGGTTAATCTAGTAATAAAAAAATGCCTCAAAATGATAATACCAAAATAATATCCCAAAACAGAAGGGCTAGATTTAATTACGAAATACTTGAGACTATGGAAGCAGGTATTGTGTTGGCTGCATCAGAAGTCAAATCATTGAGAACAAGCAAGGTTAACATTTCAGATACTTATGCAGCACCTGAAAATGATGAAATAAAAATTCATAACTTGTTCATTACTGAATACAAAAATTCATCACAAAAAGATTCTAATCCAAGACGTATCAGGAAACTCTTATTTCACAGACGTGAGATAAAAAAAATACAGGGTTATATTGATCAGAAAGGTATGTCATTAATCCCATTAAAGCTCTATTTTAATTCAAAGGGTATTGCAAAGATTGAACTAGCAATAGCAAGAGGTAAAAAGCTCTATGACAAGAGAGAGGCTGAGAAAAAAAGAGACTGGGATAGAAGTAAACAAAGATTACTTAAAAAAGATCAATAATGATTTTTACATTGATTATTAGTAAAAATAGTTATAAACCTAACAAAAAATAGGAGTTATTATAATGGCAAGAGTAACAGTAGAGGATTGTATTGATAAAGTCGCGAATAGATTTGATTTGGTTTTGGTGGCAAGCCACCGTGCACGAATGATCGCGGGCGGTTCACAAATAACTGTTGCTAGAGATAACGATAAAAACCCTGTGGTTGCTCTCAGAGAAATTGCAGATGATCAAGTTACACCAGAAGATCTTCGAGAAGAATTAATTCATTCACTTCAGAAACAAGTAGAAGTTGATGAGCCTGAAGAAGATGCCGCTCCATCAGTTGAACCACTGGATACAAAAATATTTGGTGATAATGCTGAACAAATTGAGGAAGAAAGCGAAAGAATGTCTGAAGAAGAATTACTCCGAGGAATGGAAAAGTCGATCGCTGCTGATAGTGGTTACAAACCACCTAGAATATAATATTAATTTCTATCTTATGTAATAATTACATTCTCCCCTTTATTGTAAATTATTTTTTTTAGATGTATGCTTTATATGTATACAGATAGTTTAAAATAATAAGGCTAATTCAATGTCTGAAGAAAAGTTAGGATATTTTACTGAAAAAAAATCAATTGAGGCTGTTATTGAGAGAATATCTTCTGATTGTGATCCAAGACTGAAAGAGGTCATGAGCGTGATAATCAAGAAATTGCATGAAGCTGTTAAAGAAATAGAACCAACTCAAGATGAATGGATGAAAGCAATTATGTTTCTAACCGAAACGGGACATAAAACTGATGATTGGCGCCAGGAATATATTCTTTTATCTGATATCCTGGGTGTATCTATGTTGGTAGATGCCATAAATAGCAGAAGGTCAAATGGAGCATCAGAAAATACTGTCCTTGGACCTTTTTATATCGAGGGTGTTCCAGAAACAAAAATGGGAACAAACATCAGTCTTGATGGGAAAGGTGAACCTATGTACGTTCATGGTCATATCCTTGATATTGATGGTAATCCAATATCAGGCGCTCAGATTGATATTTGGCAAGCGAACGAAGACGGCTTTTATGATGTTCAACAAAAAGGAATTCAGCCCGACTTTAATCTAAGAGGAAAATTTTTTACAGAATCTAATGGCAAGTATTTTTTCAAATCTGCTAAACCAAGATACTACCCAATCCCTGATGATGGTCCTGTTGGTAAGTTACTCGCAGCAATGGGAAGACATCCATTTCGTCCAGCTCATTTTCATTATATAGTTCAAAAAAAGGGGTATCAAACTCTTACAACTCACTTATTTGACCCAAATGATCAATATATAAATTCTGATGCTGTTTTTGGTGTTAAAGAGAGTTTGATGGCAAATTTTAAGTTAATAAAAGAAACAGAAAAAATCAATGAGCATGGTTTTGACAAGCCATATTATGATGTCGAATATGATTTTATCTTAGCTAAACTATAAATAATGAGAAGTGATAAGGTAAGTGTTATTGGTGCTGGTATTGCAGGTATAACAACTGCTTACTATTTAGCCAAAGCAGGAATCGATGTTGAGATAATTGATAGAGAAAAACACCCTGCTATGGGAACATCATACGCAAATGGCGGTCAAATATCTGTATCAAATTCTGAAACATGGAATTCCTATAGGAATATATGGAAAGGAATTAAATGGTTAACTAATAAAAGTGCTCCACTGAGAATAAATATTACTCCAAGTTGGGAAAAGTATTCATGGTTGATCAAATTTTTAAGTGAAGTTCCAAATGCTGATAATAATACAATTGAAACCTGTTTGATGGCCATCGAGTCACGAGGATTATATAAAAAAATAGAAATTGAAGAAAATATCAGTTTTGACTCAGTAAAAAAAGGGATATTACATTTTTATAAGTCACAAAAAGAATTTAACCACGCTTTAAACGCAAACAAAATCTATAGTAAAGCAGGGTTAAACAGAGAAGTCTTAACGATTGAAGAAATTCATAATTTAGAACCATCACTTATATTAGATGATATTATAGGTGGGTTGTATACTGAAAGTGATTTTACTGGTGATATCCATAAATTTTGTCAGGAACTGGCAAATAAGCTTAAAAAAGAATATCGAGTAAAAGTATTACAAGCCGATATCACTAGCTTAAAAGATATTGAGAATTTAGTTGTGGTTTGCGCTGGAACTGGGAGTAAAAGACTTGCAAAGACAGTAGGGGATCACTTGCCAATATATCCAGTCAAAGGTTATAGTATAACAATAAAAGATCCTCAAAAAGCTCCATGGGTAAGTTTGTTAGATGATGAAGCTAAGATTGTTGCCTCAAGATTAGGTCAAGACAGACTAAGAGTAGCTGGTACGGCAGAATTCAATGGTTATAATATGGATATTCCTGATGAGAGAATACAACCATTGATTGATTGGGTTCAGAATAATTCCCCAGATACCAATATATCAAATATTGAAACGTGGACTGGGTTACGACCGATGACACCAAATATGATGCCAATTGTTAGAAAGAGTAGAAAGTTTAGTAATATTTGGTATCACACTGGTCATGGGCATC
>CALJEH010000062.1 GCA_938074435.1 uncultured Alphaproteobacteria bacterium | reverse complement strand
ATATTTTTTTTTAAGTCTGCTCTATTGATATCAGGCCACAACTTTTTTAAAAAAATTAATTCAGAAAATGCAATTTGAAATAGCATAAAGTCACTGACTCTTTGAAAACCACCAGTTCTAATTATAAGATCTGGATCTGGGATCTCTCTTGTATCAAGATATTTGGCAACTGTACTTTCATCAATGCCTTTTCTTAACAGATTTCCTTCACTAATTTCATTAATAATTTTTCTAATTGCTCTAACCAATTCATCTCGACCACTATAATTAAAAGCTGTAATGAGATTCATTCCATCGTTTTGTTTTGTTTTTCGCTCAACATTATTAATAATTTTTTTTTGTTCATTTGATAGTGTCTCAATATCTCCTATAACTTTTATCTTTATATTTTTTTGGATAATTTTATCTAAATACTGACTTTCAAAATTTGCCATCAACTCCATTAAATATGTTATTTCATTTTTACCCCTGTTCCAATTTTCCTTACTAAAACTATAAAATGTCAGGTATTCTATTCCAATTTCAGATGCAATTTCTGCAATGTTAACTAAAGTGTCAATGCCATTGCTATGACCACTTTCATTGCTAAGGTTGTTTAAGCGGGCCCATCTTCTATTGCCATCCATAATCACAGCAACATGTCTGGGAAGATTTTGTTTTGAATTCATAAGAATAAATGTAATATTTTATCTATATACTCATGATCTCTTTAGTTTTGTTTTGAAGTAAGTCATCAATTATTTTTATTGAGAGGTCTGTAATTTTTTGTACTTCATTGCTGAGGTTCTTTTGATCATCTTGACTGAGGTCACTATTCTTTTCTAATTTTTTTAATGTCTCCATACCATCTCTTCTTACATTGCGAACTGCAACTCTAGCATTTTCCGCATATTTACTTGCTACCTTACATAGTTCTTCACGTCTTTCAGAATTAAGTTCTGGGATAGGAACCCTTATTAATTGCCCATCCAAATTGGGGTTCAACCCCAAACCAGACTCTCTTATAGCCTTATCTACAGCTTCTGCTTGTCCCTTGTCCCAGACCTGAACTGATATTGTTCTTGGATCAGGAACACTAATTGTACCAACTTGATTAATTGGCATTTTAGAACCATAAACATCAACAATTATTGGATCAAGAAGACTCGCTGAAGCACGACCTGTCCTTAGACCAGAAAATTCATTCTTTAAGGAGGTTACTGCTCCATCCATTCTTTTTGAATAATCATCAATACTAAATTCGTTTCCCATAGTTAAATCCCCCCTCATAATTACTGACAAGTGTAAATTCACCCTCATTTTTAATAACTTTTTGCATTGAACCTTTTTCCATTATGGAAAATACTATAATTGGCAAATTATTTTCTTCAGCAATTGCAACTGAAGCCATATCCATCACATTAAGGTTGTTTTTTAAAATATAATTATAGGATAAATTTTGAAACTTTTCAGCATCAATATTTTTTTTCGGATCTTTATTGTAAATACCATCTACTTTCGTTCCTTTTAGGACTGCATCGCACTTTAATTCTAGTGCCCTTAATACTGCAGATGTGTCGGTTGTAAAATATGGATTCCCTGTACCGCCAGCAAGAACTAGAATATTGCCTTTATTTAAATTTTCTTCAGCATCTTCATAGGAAAAAACTTCTATGATACCTGCAATAGAAAATGAAGAATATAAAACAGGCTTTAGACCCACAGAAAGAAGCGTGTTCTTTAAATATAGACCATTTATTACAGTTGCCAACATCCCCATTGCATCAGCATCATTTTTTGATAATTTGAGATCTTTGTGATTGATGCCTCTAATTATATTTCCACCACCTATTACGACAGCGACTTTGATACCCATTTCATGAATGGATTTAATATCATTAGCAATTTTCAATAGTACATTTGTATCAAAAGAACTGATTTCATCACCAGATAGTATCTCACCTGATATCTTGAGAAGTACCTTATTTAAATCAACTGGCATTATCTCTTATAGTATTAACTTTTATTGACTGCAGCGGCAACTTCACTTGCAAAATCATCTTCTTTTTTCTCAATCCCATCACCAAGTTGCATTCTTATGAAATTACTAATAGTTATATCTACTTTCATCTCTTTTGCCTTATTTTCTAATAAGCTAGAGACTTTATTTTCTCCATCAAGCACATATACTTGAGACATTAGTGCATTTTCTTCAGTAAATTTCTTAATCCTACCGTCAACCATTTTTTCTATAATAGCTTCTGGTTTTCCGCTTTCTTTTGCTTGCTCGATTGCAATTTGCTTTTCTTTTTCAATAATATCAGCGGGTATAAGATCAGATGAAAGTGCAATTGGATTAGATGCAGCTATATGCATACATAACCCTTTGCCAATATCAGAAATTTGTTCCTTGCCAAGACTAGTCTTGATTGCAACTAATACGCCAATCTTACCTAAAGAGTCTCTGACTGAGTTATGTGTATAAGAAAATATATGCCCCTGATCTATAGTTAGATGTCCTATTCTTCTTAACTGTAAATTTTCACCAATAGTCGCAATCTTTTCATTGATTTCTTCTGCAACAGTTCTTCCAGTATCTTTATAAGGAACATTAAGAATTTCATCATTATCAATGGCAATATCTAACAAACCGTCTAATAGATTTTGAAATTCCTCATTTCTTGCAACAAAATCTGTTTCAGAATTTAGTTCAATAATCGTCGCTTTGTTACCCGAAACTAAATTACCAATCAATCCCTCAGAAGCAATTCTATCTGATTTTTTTGCAGCTTTCGTAATACCTTTTGCTCTTAACCAATCAATTGATAATTCAATATCTCCGTTGTTTTCAGTAAGTGCAGCTTTACAATCCATCATCCCTGCACCACTTTTTTCTCTCAATTCTTTTACAAGTGAGGCTGTTACTTCCACCATCTATCTTCCTTTATTTTTTTTAACTACTTTCCTCCGAAGATTTTTCTTCACCAGAAATTTCTTCAGGTTTCTTCTTTATTATTCTTTTCTTCTTTTCGACAATCACATCTCCACCTTCTGTACTACTTTTATCCGCTTTGGAATCAACAGAACTTTCTATCGTTTGCGTTTGTTCTAAACTTTTATTTTCTGTCTCAGATAGAATATCAATGTCTGAGAGTGAAGTTGGACTTTCAGAAGCTCCAAAATCATTTGGACTTTTTGCAAGGGATTCTTCCATGCCATCTAGTATTGTTTTTTCAACAAGAGAGCAATAAAGGGCAATAGCTCTTGAAGCATCATCATTTCCCGGAATAGGATAATTAATATTATCAGGAGTTGAATTCGTATCAAGAATTGCTACTACAGGTATTCCTAATTTGTTTGCTTCTAATATTGCAATTGCTTCCTTGTTGGTGTCGATTACGAAAAGAATATCAGGGAGACCTCCCATATCTTTTATTCCACCAATAGCTCTCTCTAATTTATTATATTCTCTTGTAAGTTTTAAAACTTCTTTTTTAGTTAGAGCATTTACCCTTTCACTGGAGATTAATTTTTCTAATTCTTTACATCTATTAATTGAATTTGATACAGTCTTCCAATTGGTCAGAATACCAGCCATCCATGTATAGTTTATATAGTATTGAGCTGATCTTTTGGCAGACTCAGCAATATGATCAGATGCCTGTCTCTTAGTTCCAACAAATAATACCCTACCTCCTGATGCAGCAACGTCACGAATAGCAAGTAGTGCTTGATGCAATAAAGGCACTGTTTGGGATAAATCAATTATATGGATACCATTTCTTTTTCCGTATATAAAGGGTTCCATCTTGGGATTCCAGCGTTCTTTTTTGTGACCAAAATGCACGCCAGCTTCAAGTAATTCTCTTAATGAGAAATCGGGTAATGACATATTAAAATCTCCTGATTCGGTTATTCTCCATGGGACGCTTGAAACACCGAGTCATGTCCCATGTTCGTATTTATTTGCTGTTTATATGATTTTATTTATAAAATATCAAGTGATTTTCCAAAAGAATTAGTCTTTGTTGTATATTTCTACTCCAGGTAAATTCCTTAAAAATTCTTTTGTGTCAATATCTAGTAAGTAGTTGTTTCCAATTGCCAGATTGACATCTTTCTTTAAATTTTTATCAAAGAATAACAAATTTATAGAGTCTGTGCCACTGCCAGATTCTAATTTATTAGCGATACTATCAATAACACTAATATTCTCAATTTTGATTGTATAGTTTGTACACTCATCTTTTACAAATTCATCTTCAAGCGATTCTTCTACTTTTTGATGGTTATTATTGTTTAAATCATGTTTTAAATCTGGGTTAAGACTTATAACATCATTTACCTTTAACCTTATTGCATCACCTTGTGTTTCTGCCTCTACTTTTATTAGGATTACATTACCTATAAACAATTGATCGTTATGCCTATCAATTAAATCAGAAAAAAACATCGTTTCGAACTCCTGACTTCGATCAGATAATTTAATAAATGAATACATTCTACCAGTTTTACCTCTTCTGTTAACCCTATTTTGAATAACACCGGCTAAACGAGCTTGCTTATGTTTTTTTATTTTGACGTTATTTAAAAAATCAGAGTAAGTAATCACGCTGTATTTTTCTAATTCCGATGAATATTCTTCCAAAGGATGACCGGACAAATATGATCCTGTGTATTCAAATTCACTTGCTATTTTCTTATTTAGTGACCATTCATCTACTTTTGGAAGAAAAATATAATTTTGTTCATCTTCAATGCCTGCAAAGATATCAGACTGTCCATCATTTCTTTTTTTGGTCAAACGACTTGACTCCATTAACAAAATGTCAATATTCTCATGTAATTTAGCTCTATTTGACTCAAGCTCATCAAAAGCTCCAGATAAGATCAAACCCTCTAAAGCCCTTTTGTTTACAAAATGGTTATCAATTCTTGTAATAAAATCTTGTATATTTTTGAATGCTCCATTTCTATTCCTCTCGTTAATTATATTTTCAACGGCCTGGGCACCAACATTCTTAATTGACGCAAGAGAAAACCTTATTGAACTCTCTTCAATTGAAAAATTATGAAAGGAAGCATTTATTGAAGGAGGTAATAAATTTATCTTCATCCTTTTAACTTCTGAAATTATATTCGAGACTTTGTCAATATTACCAACATCAAGAGTTAAAAGTGCTGACATAAATGCTAAAGGATGATTTGCCTTAAGATATGCTGTTTGAAATGCAATCAGAGCATATGCAGCTGAATGAGCTTTATTAAAACCATAACCGGCAAATTTATCAACCAAATCAAAAATATAATTAGCCCTTTCTGTTGATACGCCATTTGAGAAAGAGCCACTTATAAATTTATCCCTTTGAGCATCCATCTCAGATTTTATTTTTTTTCCCATAGCCCTCCTTAAGAGATCAGCTTCTCCGAGACTATAATTTGCTAATTTTTGTGCAATCTGGATCACTTGTTCCTGATATATTATTACTCCATAAGTATCTGCTATAATTGGATTTATGAGCTCATGAAGATCTTCTATCTGATCTTTAGCCTTCTTTGAGGTTAAGTATTGTGGAATATTTTCCATCGGACCAGGTCTAAATAAAGCAATTAGGGCGATTAAGTCTTCAAAATTATCAGGTTGAGCTTTTATTAAGAGGTCCTTCATTCCTGGACTTTCAAATTGAAAAATACCAGATGTTCTGCCTTCTCTGAATAATTTCAATGTATTTTGATCCTCCAAACTTATGGCACTTATATCAACTTTAACACCTATATTATCAAGTTGTTTGCAACATTCATTAATAACAGAGAGTGTTTTTAAACCTAATATATCAAATTTAACCAAGCCAGCTTGCTCTACCCATTTCATATTAAACTGCGTGACTAGTGAATTAGTTTTTTGATCCATGTACAAAGGAACACTCTCGTTAAGATTTTCTTTTGAAATAACAACACCTGCTGCATGAGTTGAAGCGTGACGATAAAGACCCTCCAGAGAAAGCGATAGAAACAACAACCTATCAATAGTTTCATCATTTTCCCTTATTTTTCTTATTTCGTTAATTTGATTTACAGCTTCATGCAATGACATAGGGTTAGCAGGATTGTTGGGGATCAACCTACATAAGGAATCAACTTGACTATACGGTAGCTCTAAAACTCTTCCAACATCTCTAATTACTGCTCGAGCCTGTAATTTCCCAAAAGTAATAATTTGTGCAACTTTATCATTTCCATATCTTTTTTTAATATAGTCTATTACCTCATCACGTCTTATTGGACAGAAATCAATATCAAAATCTGGCAAAGAAACACGATGTGGATTTAGGAACCGTTCAAATACTAGATTAAACTTGATTGGATCCAAATCTGTGATACCTAAACTCCAAGCCACTAGAGACCCAGCTCCTGACCCCCTGCCGGGACCAACTGGAATTCCATTATCTTTTGACCAATTGATTATATCTGAAACAATTAGAAAATATCCTGAATAGTCCATATCAATTATTATGGACAACTCACTTTCCAATCTATCTTTGTAAAAATTACGATCAAAACCATCAGCCTCCCCAAATTTAATAAGCCTATCATCGAGCCCAATTTTTGCTTGATTGATCAATAATTCATTTTCGCTTTTACTATCTTCTTTTTCTTGCTTATCAGAAGTAAATTTGGGAAGGATTGGTGGCAATATTTGAGGTCTATGCACGGACCTTTTAGCAATTGCAACAGTATTTTCAATTGCTTCTGGAAGATCATTAAAAAGGTCAATCATTTCATTTTGACTCTTAAAGTAACAGTCCTCTGAGAGATGAACCCTATTAGGATTAGAAATAACATCAGAATTTGCGATGCATTGTAAAACATCATTAGCTTCATAATGCTCTTTTTCTTCAAAAAATACGTCATTTGAAGCGACAACACCAATATCTTGGTCATACGCAATATCAATAAGCTGATTTTCAACAGTAAACTCAGTATTTGAATAACGCTGCAGCTCAATATAAAGCCTATCTAAAAATATACTTTTAATCATCAAAATGTAATCAAGTGCTGCGTCTTTATGATTATGTTTCAAAAAATCATAAATTAAACTTTTTTGACCACCGCTTAAACACATCAATCCATCACTATATTTATACAAATCACTGCTAGTAATATTGGGAAGATTGCCATTATTAAATTGAAATGACAGACTTGATAATTTCATTAAATTTCTGTACCCAATCTCTGAAGATGATATGAGACTAATTGGTGTGATTAGATTATTATTTTTATTTGAGTTGAGATTAAAGGACAAGTTTAATGTTGTACCAATAATTGGTTGAATGCCAGAATTTGCCATTGTTTCCGAGAATTCAAGTGCTCCAAATAGATTCGGATCAGAAATACCAACTGCTGGCATTTGATTTTTTATGCACAAGTCTTTTATTTTTTGAACGTGTATGGATGACTCAAGTAATGCATAAGAAGAACGAACACGTAAGTGTATAAAATTTGACATATATTTGTAACCAACAATTTTTAATCTAAATTATAATATTAATAAAAAATAGATATATGTCATTTCATAATTTGAGACTGTGATAAATTGCTTTTATTATGTGGATAAGCTTAGATCTTTTATAATATTGACACAAACCTAAACAACATCAATGTAAGCGTAATAATTGATAATAAACCAGTAATATCTTGAAGGTTATTTAACAATTTTTTAACTATAAACATAACTTATTCCTTTTTTGTACACAATATGTTCTATTTTTGTTCTAATGTCAAATAATATTCATATATTTTATTGATGAGTTTAATTAGTTGTGTAATTAATTAGATATGACAAAAAAAAGAAATTATAGAAGTGATACAATAATCACACACTCAGGTAGAAAACCAGAAGAACATTTTGGATTTGTTAATACTCCTGTCTATAGAGGATCGACTATATTATCAAAATCATCAAAAGAGTTTCGAACAAAATCTTCTAAATACACTTATGGAAGTAAATCAAACCCAAACACTGATGGATTGTCCTTATCCATTCAAACCATTGAAAATGCCTATGGTTGCAAAATAACTAGCTCCGGTAGAACTGCTATTTTATTATCTTTACTAAGCATTATAAAAAATAATGATCATATTCTAATTTCAGATAATGTTTATGATCCAACAAAGCAGATTGCTGATAACCTTCTGTTTAAAATGGGTGTAACAATTTCATATTTTAACCCAAAAAAAATAGATGAATTAGATTCAATGATTCAAAAGAATACTAAGGCTATTTTCTTCGAATCACCAGGATCTATAACTTTTGAAATAATTGAAATTGATCAATTAATTGATATTTGTAAGAAACACAACCTATATTCAATAATTGATAATACATGGGGGACTCCATTATATTTTAAACCATTTGATTATGGAATTGACATATCTCTTCATGCAGGAACAAAATATATTGTAGGTCATGCTGACACATTTATTGGAGCAGTTTCATTTAATCAGAAAGTTAGTAAGAAAGTGGAAGATACTTTTGACCTTCTGCGATTAAGTGCAAGTCCAGATGATGCCTATCAAGCTAGCAAAGGACTGAGAACAATTAAGATTAGAATGGAAAAACAGTTCGAAAACACAATAAAAGTATGTAATTTTCTCTATAAACACAAAAATATAGAAGAAATATTATACCCACCATTTGAACATAGCAGAGACCACATTTTATGGAAAAAGTATTTCAAAAATGGTGGAGCGAGCTTAATGACAATAATTCTAAAGAACACCAAGAATAATATAGATGTTTTAGATAGTTTTATAGATGAATTAAAATTATTCGGGATCGGGGCTTCATGGGGTGGTTATGAAAGTCTAATTATGCCGGTATCCCCAAATAGGAAAACAACGGATCAATGGGGTCAATTCAAAAACTCAATGGTTAGATTACATATCGGACTTGAAGACCCAGAAGATTTAATAGATGACCTTAAACATTCATTGAGTAAACTCTCTTAAATCACACTCGCTTAAGGCCTTTTTTTCTTAATTCAGAGATATATTCTTCCCATAATTTATCCTTATTGAGAGATAAATCATGTAAATACTGCCAAGTATAAATACCTGTATCATGAGCATCTGTATATAGAATTCTTATGGCATAGTTTCCTACAAGTTCGATTTTTTTTATTGCAACATTTCTCTTTCCTGGCACTGTAACTTTCTG